>NZ_JBEOPS010000019.1:0-137644 GCF_040310305.1 Pseudomonas sp. HY13-MNA-CIBAN-0226 | reverse complement strand
GAGTCGATCAACCGATCCATGCGCGACCTGAACCGCGATTCTCGGGGCTTGTCGTTCGAGATGTTCCGGGCAAAGACGCTGTTCAGTCTGGATCACAAGGTGACCAGGCCCAAGCCGAAACGGGAATCGCCTTTTGCGGGCTACACGGTGATGAAGGACATCTTCGCCCTGGACGAGTCCGAGTTACCTATCGATCACGGCGTGCCCATCGAGGCAGTTATCCGGGCCATCCAAGGCCTGCGCTAACCACGCCCCATCAACACACCCATCAGTTTGAGATTTGGGGTTTGGGAAGTCCTGTATCAACAGGATTTTCCGAATACCCGAAAATATTAACTCAGCACGGAAAATCTTAATTTCCGTCACCTTTCCTCAAATTTCGTTAACCAATTCAAAGTCAGCCGCTATAGCGGCAAAGGATTCCCATGCCTGAGATTAAGGAACGGCCGATCTTGTTCTCGGCCCCGATGGTGCGCGCCATCCTGGAAGGGCAAAAGACTGTCACGCGGCGCGAGGTGAAGAAACGCGCGGCGCTGGATTGCTTGGCCGCTGGGTTTGAGCCAGCGTTTCTGGCGTTGCCTGGCAATGCTGACCTTTGCCCCTACGGCAAACCCGGCGACCGGCTGTGGGTGCGCGAGACATTCAACCGGACAAACCCCGGCGGCGAGAGTGGCATTTACTACTATCGCGCGGACGGAAAATTCCCGAAATGCATCGGCGGTGGCAGGTTCACCAGCGTTGAGTCATGGAAACCAAGCATTCATATGCCTCGCGCAGCCAGCCGCATCTTGCTGGAGGTTGCTGCAGTACGTGTCGAGCGACTGCAAGACATCAGCGAGGAACAGGCAATCGCAGAAGGATGCCAAGCATTGGAAGGCTGCAAGTGGCACACCTTCGAAGAGGCCGCAGCCGGAGTGCCGATGCACGATCACACTGCGCTGGATGCATTCGAAGCATTGTGGGAGGGCATCAACGGCGAGGAGTCATGGGCTTCAAACCCCTGGGTCTGGGTCGTCGAGTTCAAGCAGGTGACGCCATGATGCTCAAAGCCGCAGCCGTAAGCGCCTGCCTCTGGGGCGCTCTCTACCTCTCTGTGGCAGTGGTGTACTCATGAACAGAAAGATGCGTGAAGAGTTCGAGCAGTTCGTTATCCGCCGTGACGGGAACATTTGGGTGACGGTGATCGGTGAACAGCGCAGCTACAACGAACCAATCGAACGAGACTTTGAATTGTGGCAGGCCTCCCGCGAGGCACTGGTGATCGATCTGCCGCCAGCACCGCTAGAGCCAGAAGAGCCCGAAGAAGCGATAGATGACAGCCACATGGACGCCTACTACGCAGCTGTGAGCATGCGGAATGCCTGCGCAAATGCTATCGAAGCCGCCGGCCTAAAGGTGAAGCCATGAACCTGACAGAGAAACAGCAAGCCGTCCTCGACGAGCTTCGAAAGATTGGCCGGGAAAACGCCTACCGCTATTGCGACACTCAACCGTACCTGCACCAGACCGACTGCGAGAAGCTGGCCAGGGGCGACCAAGTGTGCGTGTTTAGCATGGGCGGTCTGACCTATCAGGTTGGGCACCGCCTTGGGATAGGCGCCCCCTCCGTGCTGAGCACATTTAAGGCGTTGCGCGGGAAAGGGCTGGTGATTCGCGAGGAATCCTATCCGGACTACCAGCGAGCACGGTACTGGTGGCCGGTTGGATTGGCTGCGGAGCTCGCCGGCGAATTGTTGCCTTCCAGCGAGGCGAAGTCATGATCGCCCTCGCCTGGTTCGCCTACGTGTACTGCTGCAAGGGGCCGCGCTGAATAGAAACCGTCTCATCAGCCACCGAATGAACCGGACGGGAACACGGCAACTGATGAGACGCAAGCTTCAACAATAGCTCACTGTTTCGCCTGCCGCACACCCTTCGCCAGATTTCATCTACCCCTACCCCACACAAGAGCCTGCCGGTGTACGGCGGGCGAGGAATTCGTATGTCCGAGATTCAACGCAAAACGATGTGCATTTACCACGGCAACTGCGCCGACGGCTTCGGAGCAGCCTGGGTCGTTCGGAAGGCGCTCGGCGATGATGTCGAGTTTGTACCGGGTGTCTATGGGCAGGAGCCACCGGACGTCACCGGCAAAGACGTGATCCTGGTGGACTTCAGTTACAAATACGACGTGCTGGCGGCCCTGAGCTGGAAAGCACACAGCGTCATCGTGCTGGACCACCACAAAAGCGCGGCCGCGGACTTGGCGCGCTTTGAGTCCTTTCACGCTGGTATTGAAGAAGACACCAGGCACGATGATGGATCGGTTCTTCTGGGATGGAAAACGGCCCATGACATGGCGAACTCCCAAAATGGCCCTTCTATTGCGTGCTGCTTCGACATGAACCGCAGCGGCGCAATGCTGGCCTGGGATCACTTCTTCCCTGACCAAGAACCGCCGCAACTGCTGCGCCACATCGAAGATCGCGACCTCTGGCTTTTCCAGCTCGACGGTACCAGGGAGATTCAGGCCAATCTGTTCAGCTACCCCTATGACTTTGAGATTTGGGATCGGCTGATGATGGCGGACGTCGAGTCGCTGCGGTCAGACGGCGCCGCCATCGAACGCAAACACCACAAGGATATAGGCGAGCTGGTGGCCGTGACCAAGCGCCGGATGATCATCGGCGGCCACGATGTGCCAGCGGCAAACCTGCCTTACACGCTGACCAGCGACGCCGGACACCTGATGTGCGCCAACGAGCCGTTCGCGGCCTGCTATTGGGATACGCCGGACGGGCGCAGCTTCAGCCTGCGCAGCACCGATCAGGGCCTGGATGTTTCCGAAATCGCCCTCCAGTACGGCGGTGGTGGCCACCGCAACGCCTCCGGCTTCCGCGTGCCATTCGGCCACGAACTCACCCTGTAACCCATCACCACCTTCTGCCGCCACGCGCGGCATGGAGCACCGCCATGTCAGAAACAGAAGAAGCTCCCGAAACGTTCGCCTTCGACAAAGTCCCCGAAGAGCGGATGGCAATGTTGCTGGGCACCACCAAGCGAGCGCTTGAAGGAAAGCGAGCACGCGGAATCATCCCCGAAGGTGTCTGGAACAAGATCGATAATCGGGTTTTTTATAGCATTAGGAGATATGAGGCATGGCAAGAAAGCCAATGGGACTGCCCGCAGGAGTTGAATTCGCTGGGCAATCAGTCCGGATCAGGTTCACATGGAACGGCGAGAGACGGTGCGAAACACTCGCCCACCCTCAAACGCCCAAGGGGATCAAAGCGGCCGCAACTCTACGCGATAACGTAATCAGCCTGGCCAAGCATGGAGTTCTGGACGAAAAGCGCTATGCCGAACTGTTCCCGAACTCCAGCTATTCCGCGCAGGCCACCGGCCTGACCTTCGCCCAATACGCCCAAACGTGGATCGACAGCTTGGAAATTGTGCCGGGCACGCGGCGCAACTATAAAGGATCGATCAACATGTACTGGATCCCGTCATTGGCAACTGTGCCGATGACGGCGATCACGCCGATGTTGTTGAGGCAGGTGATCGGCGAAACGAAGTGGGACAGCCCGACCATCAAGCGGACGGCAATCTCACGGGTAAGCGCTTTGTTCAAGGCGGCGGTACGGGATGAGGTGATAGAGCGAAACCCCGCCACTGCAATCAAGCTGCCGGGGCGAACCAAGAAGGCGATCGATCCGTTCACTGTCGACGAAGCTGACGCCATCATTGAGTGGATGTACGCCAACTTCACAGCCAGGGCGGCACAGATCTACGCGGCCTATTTCGAGTTCGCTTTCTATTGCGGGATGCGGACAGGAGAGCTCAGGGCTCTTCGCTGGGATGAGATCGATCTGGAGAAGCGCGTTGCGCATGTCTGCCGGATCGTCGTAGACGGGAAGATTGAGGAAAGGACGAAGACCAAGTACACCAGGACGGTGATGCTGAACAGTCGGGCCATGCATGCCTTGACCCGGGCAAGGAAAATCGCCGATGCGCGCCTGACCCAGCGCAGGCGCAAACGGCAGGAGTCGCCGTTCGTTTTTCCGCCGTCGGGCGGATCCGAGTTCATCCTGTCGTCGACAACACCGGGCGGTCACTTTGCCAAGGCATTGGAGGCCTTGCAAATAAAGGCTCGAAGCCAATACAACTGCAGGCACACGTACGCTACGATGTGCCTCATGGCAGGCATGAACCCGGCGTTCATTGCAGGGCAGCTGGGCCACAGCGTCCAAGTGTTACTTTCGACGTACGCTCGCTGGCTGAGCTCAACCACCGACTGGTCTGAGGTCGGGAAGCTGGAAAGCCAGATTGGTACAAAATTGGTACAGGCATAAATTAAATTTCACTTTTCGCCTTTGTTTACAGGCGCCTATAGATTTCCTAGCACATACTCCTAAAATGCGTCGGTTTTAAGAAATAGCCCGTTACAAAACGGCTTATCCACCTCTTATGAGTCTGCCAGCGTGAAAATCCGTCTTTCCATCCTGACCCTGGTTTTTGCAGTTACAGGGACATTCATCACGCCATCGGTCAACGCCGCCGAAACCACCTCGGCGCCTCGGGATGCCACACACCTGAAGATCGCCTCCGGCAGCGCGTTGCTGATGGACATGCAGACCAACAAAGTCATCTATGCGAGCAATCCGGACGTGGTCGTGCCCATCGCCTCTGTCAGTAAGCTGATGACGGGGCTGGTGGTGGTTGAAGCGCGCCAGAACATGGACGAATACATTTCCATCAACATCAGCGACACGCCGGAAATGAAAGGCGTGTTCTCCCGGGTCAAGCTCAACAGCGAAATGCCGCGCAGGGAAATGCTGCTCATTGCCCTGATGTCTTCGGAAAACCGCGCCGCGGCCAGCCTCGCCCATCACTACCCGGGCGGTTACGTCGCGTTCATCGCCGCCATGAACGCCAAGGCCAAGGCCCTGGGCATGTCCAGCACTCACTTTGTCGAGCCCACCGGCCTTTCCCCTCGCAACGTCTCGACAGCGCGGGACCTGAGCAAACTGCTGGTGGCCGCCCACAAGTACCCGCTGCTGACGACGCTAAGCACCACCAAGGAAAAAACCGTGTCGTTCCGCAAACCCAACTACACCCTGGGCTTTCGCAACACCGACCACCTGGTGAACAAGCCGAACTGGGACATCCGCCTGACCAAGACCGGTTTCACCAATCAGGCCGGACATTGCCTGGTGCTGGTGACGACCATGGGCAATCGCCAGGTCGCCCTGGTGATACTCGATGCGTTCGGCAAGTACACTCATTTCGCCGATGCCAGCCGGATTCGCAGCTGGGTAGAAACCGGCAAGGGCGCGAACGTGCCGTCGGTGGCGCTGCAATACAAGTCGGAGAAGAACCTGAAGAGCCGCCAGAGCGGTGTGGTCGAGGCGTCCAAATAAACGCAGCCGCAAAAAAAGCCCCGATCGTTCGGGGCTTTTTATTACCTGCCATCAGTCGTTTGGCAGCGGCATCTGGTCATCATCCGGAATGCCATCTCCCGCACTTGGATCCCTGTGGTGTTCGGCCGGCGTCACCAGCGGACGCGCCATTGGATCGCGCTGTGGACTGTCCGGATCCAAGACGGGGTCGATATCGTCCTCAGGGGTAGTCGGGACACTGTCCGGACGCTTGTCATTGAAACTCGAATCGGTAGACATACGCACCTCACAGAAAATCAGGGTTTGAGGTCACTCAGCGGGTCGTAAGGCTTGGCCGGTGCCTTCTCGTCCTTGTTCGGATCCTTGTCCAGCGGCGCGATGGCGGGCCCGACGGGATCGACTTGCGGGTCTGCAGCGTCAGGCGAATCAGGATCAAAACCCAGGTCATCACCGGACGAATGCTCCGATGAATGCGGGCCGGCGGGAGTATTTGAATGTGCCATGGGCGCCTCCTTGGTCTGGCCCGGAAAACCCGGGCCTTGTACTTCAGAGGCGTGCGACGCGCGACGGTGCCCGGCAGATGACGAACGGACTACTGAGAGCCCAGCGCCCTCTTCGCCCGCGCGGCAGCTTGCTCCTGACCGGCCTGGGCCAGATCGTTAGCTGCCTTCAGCCAGCGTTGCTGATCGACATCGGCAGGGATCTGCTCCGGCTTCTGAAGCAGTACCGCCCAGCCGCCGCCGTCCTTGAACGCCGACTCGAATGAACTGAAGCTCATCAGCGTCCGGCGATCCATCCCGGCGCGCAATAGAACGGTCTGCTTCTGGGTGTTGTAACCCGACAGAATGGCGTAGCGCGGCCCAGCCCAGAACGCCGAGCCTTCGTTGAACCGCACCATCACCGGATAACCGGCGGCCACCTGGGTGAGCAATGCTGGCAGATCGTCGTCCAGGGGGTAGACCACCAGGCCATATTCCCGGGCAAGGTTGACCATGTTCTGCTGCAGCTGAGCCTCGGCACCCGGCAGACGCAGCGGCTTGTCGAGCAGACCGGGCGTGATCGCGATGCCCTGTTGCGACAGCAGGCTGGCCAGCACCTGCGGACCGCTTTGATGGGTCTGCCCGCGATAGAAGGTGCCACTGAGCTCGACCCGTTCCGGCAGCCGTTTGATTTGCGGCGAGACGCTGCCGGCGCAGCCAGTCAGGCTCGCAAGGCTCCAGGCGAACAGTGCTGCAGCCATAATTCGAGGAAATACCCGTACCATCATCTCTCTCTTGTGCAAATGCCGGCAATCGATCGACCGGCCAGGTCGTCAATCATAGGGCGACAGGCAGCCAGGGTATAGCCTCAAGTGCCAGTAGCGGCACTTCGATAGAGCGAACTGGTTGGTGACAGGCGACCTTTGGTCAATAGCCTGCAACGTGGCAACGGCTAGACTGTCATTTAGCAAGAGTGGTTGCCCGCAGCAGGGCAAAGAGGAGGCACTGATGAGCCTGGCAATGATCATACTGATGCTGGTAACCGGATGGCTGGCGGTCGCGGCCGCCATGCTGTGGGGCGTGCTGCGTATTGCCCGCCGCCATCACCACCCGGTGCAACCTGCACCCCTGGCGCAGCCCCGCAAAACCGTCTCTGCGCACTGACTGGCCAGGGTTCAACAAACAAAAACGGCCGCCTGATTACCAGGCGGCCGTTGCGTTTTCAGTGAGCGTCAAGCTTCAGCAGTCGCACGCTTCTGCTTGGCCCGTCGCGACATCATGTTCAGGCATTCGATCGTGGCCGAGAACGCCATGGCCGCATACACATAGCCTTTTGGAACATGGGCGCCGAAGCCTTCGGCGATCAACGTCATGCCGATCATGATCAGGAAGCCCAGCGCCAGCATCACCACGGTCGGGTTGTCGTTGATGAACTTGGCCAGGGGATCAGCCGCCAGCAACATCACCAGCACCGACACCACCACCGCGATGATCATGATCGGCAAATGCTCGGTCATGCCGACAGCGGTAATGATGCTGTCGATGGAGAACACCAGGTCCAGCATCAGGATCTGCCCGATGGCCGCCGCGAAGCCAAGCGTCACGGTGGAAGTCGCCGACTTTGGATCTTCCGGCGCCGGGTCCATGCTGTGATGGATCTCAGTGGTCGCCTTCCACAACAGGAACAGGCCACCGGCGATCAGGATCATGTCTTTCCAGGAGAACGCGTGGCCGAGGATTTCGATCACGGGTGCCGTCAACTGGACGATGAACGCAATGGTGCTCAACAGTGCCAGGCGCAGGATCAGCGCCATGCCGATACCGATGCGTCGTGCTTTTTGCCGATGCTGCTCGGGGAGTTTGTTCGTCAAAATGGAAATGAAGATCAGGTTATCGATGCCGAGCACGATCTCCATCACCACCAGCGTAGCCAGGGCAACCCAGGCGGTAGGGCTTACAGCAAGTTCTAAAAGATATTCCATGGGTCAGTCCTGACTCGTTGAGACGGTTTAGATTTCCTGGGACGAAGATTCAGTGTCGTCTTTTTCTTCGGCCGATGATTCTTTCTTGCTGATCAAACCGCCGGTGGCGTCGCTAATCGCTTGCTCTGCAGCTTTATGTGTATCGTCGATAGCCTGCTTGGCAGTCTCAGCGGCCTTGCCCATCAACTGCTGAGCGCTTTTTTCAGCCTGGTCGCAGCCCGCCAGTAACAGTAAAGACGCGACCAACAACGCCGTGGTTTTAAACTTCATGAAATTTCCTCGTTAGAACAAACGCAGCCAATACAGTGGCCCGTTGATAGCGCTGCATTCTAGAGACCGAAACAGTTCAGTAAAATTCGTATTTTTGGCTGTTATACTTCGGTTTTAACGAACTGTTGATCGACATGCTCAATTATCGCCAGCTTCACTATTTCTGGGTCGTGGCCAAAACCGGCAGCATTGTGCGCGCCTGCGAACAGCTCAACCTGACGCCGCAGACCATCAGCGGGCAGATCTCGCTGCTGGAACAAACCTATGGGATCGAACTGTTCCAGCGCGTCGGCCGGCAGCTGGAGCTGACCGAAGCCGGGCGCCAGACCCTGCCCTTCGTCGAGCAAATGTTCCAGCTGGGTGGCGAACTGGAGCTGATGCTGCGCGCCCAGCCCAACGAACAACAGATTCTGTTTCGGGTAGGGGTGGCGGACGTTGTACCCAAATCCATCGTCTACCGCCTGATCGCGCCGACCATGGAGTTGAGCGAGCCGATGCGCATCACCTGTCGCGAGGACAAACTCGAACGCCTGCTCGCCGACCTGGCGATCCAGCGCCTGGACCTGGTGATCTCCGACAGCCCCATGCCCTCGCACCTCGACATCAAGGGCTACAGCCAGAAACTCGGGGAGTGCGGCATCAGCTTCTTCGCCACTGCGCAATTGGCGGCGCAATACGGCCAGGATTTTCCCCGCAGCCTTCACGGTGCCCCGCTACTGATTCCCGGGCCGGAAACCGTGGTGCGCAGTCGCTTGCAGCGCTGGTTCGCCGAGCAGCAGATACAGCCAAGAATTGTCGGCGAGTTCGATGACAGCGCGCTGATGCAGGCCTTCGGGCAATCCGGCAGCGGGATCTTCATCGGCCCCAGCGTGATCGCCGATGAAGTCAGACGCCAATATGGCGTGGAGTTGATCGGCCAGACGGATGCGGTCACCGAATCGTTCTACGCCATCTCGGTGGAGCGCAAGGTCAAGCACCCCGGTATCGTTGCGATTACCGAAGGCGCCCGACGAGAGCTGTTTCCCGGGGTTTAAGCTTTCAGGCGCAAACTTCCCTGGGTTTGAAGGTCATCAGGGCGATGGCCAGCAGGATCGAGGCAAGGATAAACGCCGCCCCGGCGAACCCCAGGCCTTGCAGGCCAACGCTGTCGATCACGCGACCACCCACCATGGCGCCCAGGCCGATGCCAAGGTTGGCCCCGGCAATGTTCAGCGACGCGGCAAACGCTGGCGCTTCGGGGGCGGCCTTCATGAGCCGAACGTGGCTGACGAGGAACAACGCAGCCTGGGTCACGCCCCAGATCCCCATCGCCGCCGCCAGGCCCAGGGTCGAATGAATGTTCGGCACCAGCGTCACCATGCCGGCAATCATGAATGCGCAAAACATCACCGAAGCAATCAGCGGATGGCGATCCACGGCACGGCCGCCCAGGGAGTTACCGATCAGACCGACCGCACCGAAGCCCATCAGGCACCAGCCGACCAGGGTGCCGTTGAAACCGGCAAGCCGCTCGAGGATATCCGCCAGATAGGTGTAGGCGGTAAACATGCCGCTGAACACCAGGATCGACAACAGCACATGGCCGATCATCAACGGGCTGCGCAGGATCTTGAATTGCGAACGGAAACTGACCTGGTGCTGATGCAGGCTGGTCCTGGGCAGGTAGATAAACAGCAGCAATGCCTTGGCAAACGCGATCACCGCCAGAATGCCGAAGGCACTGCGCCAGCCGAACGCATCGGAAATCAGCGTGCCCACCGGGATGCCAAATACCGTGGCGCAGACGATGCCAAAGCCGATCTTGGCGATTGCCCGCCCGGCGAAGTCAGGGCCCACGATGTCCACTGCCGTTTCACTGGCCAGTGCCCAAAACACCGGCAGCCCCAGCGCCGGAATCAGGCGCGCAGCGGCCATCACCCAGATGTTGGGGGCAAACGCGGCGAGCGTGTTGGCCAGGCCAAACATGATCAATACCGAAATAAACAATTTTCGCCGTTCGAACCGGGCGAAGTACGCGGTCAGGAACGGGCCGAATGCAGCGACCGTGAAGGCGAACAGGGTCACCAGAAGGCCCGCTTGCGGGATGGTGACAGCCAGGTCTCGAGCGATTGCCGGCAACAGGCCGACGATGATGAACTCCGTGGTCAGCACGGTGAAACCGGCGGCCGACAACAGAAGGATGGGCAACAGCATGCAGAACTCCAGGAAAACGACGACACCAGCGCTAGCCCGAAGGCCCACTGGCAGAACTTGAAAATGAGGATGGGCCATCCTACCAGAAGTGTTTGCGCACCGGGATGCACGAACCTGCAAAACCGGTTGAACAACCGGGCGGCCAATCGTCACAGGTCTGAAGGATCGAGCCTACGCTGTGATAAAGTCCGCGCCCCGCGATATGCACACCCTGTTCGTCGGCTAGCCCGCACCTAAAAAAATCAGAGATGCCCGCTTTATGACCCCTTCATCCCCTTCCCTGCTGCACCGCCTGAAAAGCACCGGCCTGGTTACCCAAATCATCATCGGCCTGATCGCCGGCATTGCCCTGGCGCTGCTCGCGCCGGACGTGGCGAAGTCCACTGCATTCATCGGCAAGGTCTTCGTCTCGGCGCTGAAAGCAGTCGCGCCGATCCTGGTGTTCGTGCTGGTCATGGCGTCGATCGCCAATCACAAGCACGGCCAGGAGACTCACATCCGGCCGATCCTGTTCCTGTACCTGCTGGGCACATTCGCTGCGGCGGTGGTCGCGGTCGTTGCCAGCATGATGTTCCCGTCGAGCCTGGTGCTCTCCACCCAGGACGTGGCCGTAACGGCACCTGGCGGAATCGGTGAGGTATTGCAGAGCCTGCTGTTGAGTGTGGTGGACAACCCGGTGAACGCGCTGATGAACGCCAACTTCATCGGCATCCTGGCCTGGGCGATCGGCATGGGCGTGGCCATCCGCCATGCGGGCGACACCACACGCGAGGTACTGGGCGACCTGTCCAACGGGGTGACCCTGATCGTGCGCATGGTGATCCGCTTTGCCCCGCTGGGGATTTTCGGCCTGGTGGCCTCGACCCTGGCCACCTCGGGCTTTGGTGCCCTGGTCGGCTACCTGCACCTGCTGGCGGTCCTGCTCGGTTGCATGCTGTTCGTGGCGCTGGTGATGAACCCGGCCATCGTCTACTGGAAACTGCGTCGCAACCCTTACCCGCTGGTGCTGATGTGCCTGCGGGAAAGCGGCATCACCGCATTCTTCACCCGCAGTTCGGCGGCTAATATTCCGGTGAACCTGGAGTTGAGCAAGCGCCTGGGCCTGCACGAAGACACCTACTCGGTCTCGATCCCGCTGGGCGCGACGATCAATATGGCGGGTGCGGCGATCACCATTACCGTCCTGAGCCTGGCTGCCGTGCATACGCTGGGCATTGCCGTGGACATACCCACCGCCATTCTGCTCAGCGTGGTCGCGGCCATCTGCGCCTGCGGCGCCTCGGGTGTGGCCGGTGGTTCGCTGCTGCTGATTCCGCTGGCCTGCAGCCTGTTCGGCATCCCGAGCGAGATCGCCATGCAGGTGGTGGCGGTCGGTTTTATCATCGGGGTGATTCAGGATTCGGCGGAAACTGCGTTGAATTCGTCGACGGATGTCTTGTTTACTGCGGCCGCTTGTCTGGGTGAAGAAGAGAAGGCTCAGAGACTGGCGTAAAGCTGAACAGCAAAACATCGCAGCCTGCGGCAGCGCCTACCGGGTGAACACAAATCCACTGTAGGAGCTGCCGCAGGCTGCGATCTTTTGACTTTAAAACTAAAAGCCCGGCAAGGCGCAAACCCTGGCGGGCTTTTTTGTGCCTGGGCAGCTTAGAACGCGCCCATGTAACCGCGCTTGCCCACTTCCACACCGTTATGACGCAGCAAGGCGTAAGCGGTGGTGACGTGGAAGAAGAACTGCGGCAAGCCGTAAGTCAGCAGGTAGGCCTGGCCGGTGAAGCGCTTCTCTTTAGGCGTGCCCGGACGCGTCACGATCTCGATACCTTCCTGGCCGTTGATCTGCTCGGGTTTGATTTCGCCGATGTAGCCCAGCACCTTGGTCAGCAGCGCTTGCAACTCGGCGAAGGTGGTTTCGGTATCTTCGTACTTCGGCACTTCAATCTCGGCCAGGCGCGAGGACACGCCCTTGGCGAAATCAACGGCGATCTGCACCTGGCGCACCAGCGGGAACATGTCCGGGAACAGGCGCGCTTGCAGCAGCGCGTTCGGGTCGATGTTCTTTGCGCTGGCGTGAGCTTCAGCTTTTTTCAGAACGTCGCTCAGGGCGGTGAGCATTTGCGTGAAAACCGGGATGGAGGCGTCGTACAGGGAAATGGTCATGGCAGTCTCGTGTGATGACAGTAGGGAAACGTGGGGGCGATTATAGCCTTGGAACGGATCGACACGCTGATGTGCATGCATGCGTGTCCATTGGCCACTGCCGCAGATTCGGGATAGTCTCTTTAGCGCAAGATTCCCGGCTCGATTCACATGGGGATGAGTCGTGGTTGCCGACCCGACTGCCAATTAGGGATAGAAAAAAAATGAGCACTGAACAACAAACGACCCTCGACGAACCGCGGCTCAACAGCACGGAAATCCGCATCCTGGGCTCGTTGATCGAAAAACAGGCGACCAGCCCGGAAACCTACCCGCTGACGCTTAATGCGCTGGTGATTGCCTGCAACCAGAAAACCAGCCGCGAGCCGGTGATGAACCTCACCCAGGGCCAGGTAGGCCAGAGCCTGCGCGCGCTGGAAGGTCGCGGCTTCACCAAACTGGTGATGGGCAGCCGCGCCGACCGCTGGGAGCATAAGGTCGACAAGGCGCTGGAACTGGTGCCGGCACAAGTGATCCTGGCGGGACTGTTGTTTCTGCGCGGCCCGCAAACGGTCAATGAACTGCTGACCCGCAGCGGTCGCATGCATGATTTCGAAGACGCCGAGCAGGTAGTGCATCAACTGGAACGCCTGATCGCACGCGGGCTGGCGCTGCTGATCCCGCGCCAGGCCGGACAGCGCGAGGACCGCTACATGCACGCGCTGGGGGATCCGGCGGACATCGAGGTGATTCTGGCCGCACGGCATAACCCTGCGGAACGCGGCTCGAGCGGTGGCGTTTCGGTGGAAAGGATCGAAGAGCTGGAAGCGCGGATTGCCGCGCTGGAAGAGCGCCTTTCCCGCCTGGAATAACCTGACGAATGTATGTTCCTGACTTGAACACCCGGAAAATGCGTTTCCCTGACTTGAACAACAGGGAAGATGCGTTTTCCATGTAGGACCTGCCGAAGGCTGCGATCTTTTGATCTTTGATTTAGAACGATTATGAAATCAAGATCAAAAGATCGCAGCCTTCGGCAGTTCCTACGGGCGCATTGCTCCCTATCAATTGGGGGATGACGCCCCCCGCGCTGGCACGTCAGCTGCGCGCGAACTCTACCGCCAGGCGAAACTGCTCATCCGTCGGCCGCACGCCGGTGTACAGCACGAACTGCTCCAGCGCCTGGATGGCGATCACTTCAAGCCCTGTGATCACTCGCTTCCCCTCGGCACGTCCGCGCACGATCAACGGCGTTTCCGAGGGGATTGCCACCACATCGAAGATGGTTTGCGCTTTTTCAATCGCATCTGCCGCAAAGGCCAGTTGCTCGGCTTCCGGCCCACCGGTCATGCCGATCGGTGTGACGTTGATCAGCATCTGCGCCCGCTCATTTCCCAGCTCTGCTTGCCATTCATAGCCCAGCGAATTTGCCAGGGCGCGCCCGGCCTGTTCGTTGCGGGCGACGATCAGGCCATTGCTGTAACCGCCATCGCGCAGCGCACTCGCCACCGCCTTGGCCATGCCGCCGCTTCCGCGCAGGGCGAAGGTCGAATCCTTGGGCACCTGATGAGTTTCAAGCAGCTGCGCAATGGCGATGTAATCGGTGTTGTAAGCCTTGAGGTGGCCATCGGTGTTGACGATGGTATTGATCGACTGGATGGCCGCAGCCGATGCGTCCAGCTCATCCACCAGGGCGATGCAGGCCTCCTTGAACGGCATCGACACCCCGCAGCCACGGATGCCCAAAGCGCGAATGCCGCCCACCGCACCAGGCAAATCCTGGCTGCTGAACGCCTTGTAGTAAAAATTCAGGCCCAACTGCTCGTACAGATGATTGTGAAAACGCAGGCCAAAATTCCCCGGACGCCCTGAAAGGGACATGCACAGCTGGGTATCTCGGTTGGGGTTCATCTGCATGAAAAAATCTCCATCAAGTGCACTTTCAGATGGACGGGATTGGCCATTCCATCCTGTTCTGTTCGATCATAAAGGCCAGCGTTCGCTGGGAACGGGACCGTCGACAAGCCGGTACGGACCTTACACAAAATTTACCCAGCGGCTGTGCTGATTTTGCAAAAAGTGCTGTCTTAGATGTATCCCCGCGACAATCCTTGAGTCTATTGCAGACACAAGCGCCGGGTCGAAGAACCGAGGAATTATCATGATCCGTAAAATCTCCACAGTGGCCTTGCTGATCGGCGCTCTCGCGGTCACAGGGCAATCACAGGCCCATGGCGGTGGTGGCGGTTGGCAAGGTCCAGCGGTATTTGGTGCGATCGTGGGCTCGGCCATCGTCGGTTCGGCCCTGATCAACGCCAACCGGCCGGTGTATGTGCAGCAACCGGTCTACGCCCAACCACAGCCGGTTTATGTGCAACAGCCGCCACCGGTCTATTACCAGCCGGCGCCGGTCTACGTTCAACAGCCGGTCTACTATCAGCCAGCGCCGGTGTACTACGGTCCGCCCCGCGGCTACTACGGTCCACCGCGCGGCTATTACGGCCCGCCCCGTGGTTATTACGGCCGCCCGCACTACTGACAGACCCATCAGGCCCCGCCTCAAAACGGGGCTTTTTTGTGCCCGCTGATCGGTTCAGGTCTGGATCGATGTTGCCGAGGTCGCTGTCGGAACAGCGCTTGCAAGCAAATTCGGCAAGATTGAATCGATCCTCTTTCCCCACTTTGGGTAAAACAGTCATATTTATGTCATGTCAGGTCCGCAAGCTTGGGCCTGTCCGCCAATAGCAGGTTGATAACAACAAGGACGACCTCATGCCCACACAGAATCCGCATCGCAATGTCGGCCTGTGCACCTCCAGCAAGGTGTATGACACGCTGACCGAACTCAAGAACCTGGAAGGCCACCGCAACGCCAAGTTCCTCTCGCTGCTGGCCGAAAACCTGGTGCGCAAGGGGCTGCTCAATGAGCAGGAAGTGGTGCATATGCTGGACCTGGTGGTCGACTGAACGCAGCACTCACTCGCGTCAATGACGACTATCGAGAGCGTTGATTGTTCCTGTCGGCGCCGGGCCCGTAAGGTAGCTCCATCGATTGATGGAGGTAGTTATGTCCCAGGTCCAGATCATGTCCGTAGTTGGCAGCGCAGTCCCCGCCCCTTTGAGGGAGCTGGGTCTGCTGGCTTGTTGGTATCTTGTGCAGGACGGTGAACCAATCAGCGGCCCGCTGACTTCACTGCCGGCCGCACAGGCATTGTCGCAACGTATCGACCATGGCCGCCTGAGTGCTTAAGGCAATTGCACCCGCGGCTTGGTTTCACTGAAGATCGCCCAGCTCGACATGAACAGCGCGGCGATCAGTGGCCCGATCACAAAGCCATTGAGGCCGAACACCGCCATGCCGCCCAGGGTTGAAATCAGGATCATGTAGTCCGGCATCTTGGTGTCTTTGCCCACCAGGATTGGACGCAGCACGTTGTCCACCAGGCCGATGACGAATACCCCGAACAACCCCAGTACCACGCCCTGCCAGATTGCCCCGGTCAGCAGGAAGTAAGCGGCCACCGGCGCCCAGACAATGCCCGCCCCCACCGCCGGCAACAGCGACAGAAACGCCATCAGCACCGCCCACAGCAACGCACTCGGAATATCCAGAAACCAGAAGATCAGTCCGCCCAGAGCGCCCTGCGTGACAGCCACCAACAGATTGCCTTTCACGGTCGCGCGCACCACGCGATTGAACTTGAGCTGCAGCCGGCGTTTCTGGTGTTCCTGCAGCGGCACTGCCGCGCGAACCTTGCGCGCCAGCTCGGGGCCGTCGCGCAGGAAGAAGAACAGCAGGTACAGCATGATGAAAAAACTCACGACGAACTCAAACGTGCCCTGGCCAAAACTGAAGGCCTGGGATGCCAGGACCTGGCCCCCGGTCATTGCGCTCTTCACCAGTTTTTCCCGCAAGCCGTTCAGCTCGCCCATGCCGAAGCGGTCGAGCAAGTGCTGGAAGTACGTCGGCAGGCTGTGTTTGAACTGGGCCACATAGGCCGCAATATCCAGCTCGCCGCTTTCCACACTCTTGTAGAACACCGCGCCTTCCTGCACCAGCAACGCACTGATGATGATCACCGGCAAAATCGCGATCACCAGACACACACTCAGGGTACACAGGGAGGTCACGTTGCGCTGCCAGCCAAACTTCAACTGCAGGCGGCGCTGCAAGGGTGCAAACACAATTCCCAGAATCACCGCCCAGAACACCGCACCATAAAATGGCAGCAGGATCCAGATGAAGGCGGCGGTGACCACGAACAGCAGTATCACCAACGATTTATTCTGTAGCGTCTTTTCGTTCATGTCCGATCCATGTCAGTCCACAGGCCGCAAGTTCGCGACCTGATGCTTAGTCCACCACGGTCCGCGCGAGTGCCATCCGTTTGTGGATAAAGCATAGATGGAGATCGATAGACCCCGGGGAACTGACAGCCCCGCCCGCCAAAAATTTTCACCCAAAGAAAAAGCCTGACAGGCAGATGCCGTCAGGCTTGCGAATACAACGACTCATTAATGCGGCAAGGTCGCCTGGTGCCATTTAGCGACGATCATCTGACAGCGGCGAAGGTTCATCCGCTGGCGGCATGTCTTCGTCCGCAGTGGGGTCCATCCAGTCTTCAGGACGATCCGCATCCGCCTCGGACGGATTCCGCGAGGGGTCCATGCCAGGGGGCGCATCGTGATCCATCAACGGCTCATCCGTGCCGGGCATGGGTCTGGCAGGGTCGGTGTTGGGGGTTGTGCCGGGGAAGTTCGTTTCGTTAGCCATGACGCACCTCATTGATGAGGTCCAGCAAATCTGGGCCGTACTTGTTGGAAACGGGTGCGGGCGCCGCGTGCTGTCGGCGAGACGGACGGTCAGGTGTGATCGGCGAGAAAGCGGTCGCGACTGTTGGTCAGGTGCAACCACATGGCAGCGCGCGCCGCGTCAGTGTCCTGGCGTTTGATCGCATTGAGAATTGCCTCATGCTCAAGGTTGGCCAGCAGGCCCAGCTTGCTCAAGTCCGCCGCGCCGCGTTCGGCGGCGTTGACCCGGGTTCGAGGAATCATCGCGTTACCCAGGTGCTGCATGATTTCACTGAAGCAGGCATTGCCGGTGGCTTCGGCGATCAGCAGGTGAAAACGCCTGTCGGCTTCAACGCAACTGTCGTTATTCGCCAGCAAGCGCTGGTAGTCGTCCAGCGCTTGGCGCATTTGCACCAGGTGCTGATCCGAACGGCGCATAGCTGCCAACGCGGCGGCCTGGGTTTCCAGCCCCATGCGCAGCTCCAGGATGCTGCGCACCCCCAGCGCGGTATCGACGTTCAATCGCAGGCCCTGCTGCGTCTCGCGCTCCAGCACAAAGGTACCGATGCCGTGACGTGTCTCGACATAACCCGACGCCTGCAGCTTGGAGATTGCCTCGCGCACCACGGTGCGACTGACCCCGTGTTCCTGCACGATCGAGTTCTCGGACGGCAGCTTGTCCCCTGGCTGCATCTGCCCCAGCAGGATGCTCTGGGTCAGCTTGGCGACCAGGTCATGGGCCAGGTTATGGGTGCGCTTGCGAGCGGGTGCTTCGAGGTCTTCTTGCATGGCGTCATCCGAAAGCGGAACTGCTGCAATCGTAGCACTGCGCTGCTCGGGAATCTCTGGCAAAGACGGTCAGCTTGTATGACAACACTCAACAAAACCCTGGAAAATAGCTAATTACAGCGCCAGCACCTCCGCTAAAGATTAAAAATACCACCTATTTCTGCCATTTTACTGAGCAGAACACCTTGCAGGCGTAAAAATAGCAGTTGTATGATGTCTATCAACGCAACAGAAAGCTCCACCCCGCATAAAAATAATCAGTGGGAGAAAATCTGTGAAATCATCCATAAACGGGATGAACCAGGCCGCCGATCCGGTCCTGAGTTCCGCCATCTCGAAAGTCAAACGCCACGTCTTGCCGCTGTTCGTCATCATGTTCATCGTCAACTACATTGACCGGGTAAACATCGGCTTCGTCCGCGCCCACATGGAACACGACCTGGGCATCGGCGCTGCTGCCTACGGCCTTGGTGCCGGCCTGTTCTTCATCGGTTACGCGCTGTTCGAAGTCCCCTCCAACATCCTCCTGCAGAAAGTCGGTGCACGTATCTGGCTGACCCGCATCATGCTGACCTGGGGCCTTGTAGCCGCATGCATGGCATTCATCCAGAACGAAACCCACTTCTACATCCTGCGATTCCTGCTGGGCGTAGCCGAAGCCGGATTTTTCCCCGGGGTGATTTACTACTTCACCCGCTGGCTGCCAGGCGTGGAGCGCGGCAAAGCAATCGCGATCTTCCTCAGCGGCTCAGCCATTGCTTCGCTGATTTCCGGCCCGCTGTCGGGGCTCCTCCTGCAAATCAACGGATTGGGGATGCACGGCTGGCAATGGATGTACTTCATCGAGGGCATGTTCTCCGTCTGCCTGTGCGTGTTCGTCTGGTTCTGGCTGGACTCCAAACCGCACGACGCCAAGTGGCTGAGCCGCGACGAACAGGATGCACTGGTCAAGGCCATCGACGATGAACAACTGGCTCGCGAAGCAGCAACGCCGATCAAGCCGTCACTGGGCAAGCTACTCAAGGACCGCCAGATCATCCTGTTCTGCGTGATTTACTTCTTCATCCAGCTGACCATCTACGCCGCGACCTTCTGGCTGCCGAGCATCATCAAAAAGATGGGCGACCTCAGCGACATCCAGGTCGGCTTGTTCAACTCGATCCCCTGGTTACTGTCGATCATCGGCATGTATGCCTTCGCGTCCCTCTCAGCCAAATGGAAACACCAGCAAGCCTGGGTGGCCGCCGCGTTGCTGATTGCCGCCGCAGGGATGTTCATGTCCACCACAGGCGGGCCGGTCTTCGCCTTCGTCGCGATCTGTTTCGCGGCACTGGGTTTCAAATCGGCTTCTTCGCTGTTCTGGCCGATCCCCCAGGCCTATCTGGATGCACGGATCGCTGCCGGGGTGATTGCCCTGATCAACTCGGTGGGCAACTTCGGCGGCTTCGTCGCGCCCACCACCTTCGGCCTGCTGGAAGAGCACACCGGTTCGATCCAGGGCGGTGTGTACGGCCTGGCCGCCACCTCGATCATTGCCGCGATCATCGTCTTCGCCGCACGCAACACACCCAAGCCCGCTCCCGACGTTGTACTGGACCCTGCGCCAAACCACGCCTGAACCCGGTCATAAGGACAAGAAAATGCACACACAAGACACCGCAAAAGCCCCGATCATCACCAGTATGCAAGTGGTGCCGGTGGCAGGCCACGATAGCATGCTGCTCAATCTGAGCGGCGCCCATGGCCCGTTTTTCACGCGCAATATCGTGATCCTCAAGGACAATGCCGGGCACACCGGCGTCGGTGAGGTACCCGGTGGCGAGCGTATTCGCCAGACGCTGGAAGACGCTCGATCGCTGGTGGTGGGGAGCCCGATCGGCACCTATCAGAAGATCCTCAATCAGGTGCGACAGACGTTCGCCGACCGCGATGCCGGTGGTCGCGGTCTGCAGACTTTCGACCTGCGCATCACGATCCACGCGGTGACCGGCCTGGAAGCCGCGCTGCTGGACCTGCTTGGTCAGCATCTGGAAGTGCCGGTCGCCGCCCTGCTCGGCGAAGGTCAGCAGCGCGATGAAGTGAAGATGCTCGGGTATCTGTTTTACCTGGGTGATCGCACCGAAACAGACCTGGCCTACCGCAGCGAACCGGACGCGGATAACGACTGGTTCCAGGTGCGTCACGAAAAGGCCATGAGCACCGACGCCGTGGTCCGCCTGGCAGAGGCCGCCCATGCGCGGTACGGGTTCAAGGACTTCAAGCTTAAAGGCGGCGTGTTGTCAGGGGATGAGGAAATCGAAGCCGTGACGGCCCTGGCCGAACGCTTCCCTGACGCACGCATCACCCTGGACCCCAACGGCGCATGGTCGTTGAAAGAAGCGATTCGCCTGTGCAGGGATCAGCATCATGTGCTCGCTTACGCCGAGGACCCTTGCGGAGCGGAAAACGGGTATTCGGGCCGTGAAGTGATGGCCGAATTCCGCCGTGCCACGGGCTTGAAAACCGCCACTAACATGATCGCTACCGACTGGCGGGAAATGGGCCATGCGATCCAGCTGCAATCGGTGGACATCCCCCTCGCCGACCCGCACTTCTGGACGATGCAGGGCTCGGTCCGGGTGGCGCAGATGTGCCATGAGTGGGGCCTGACCTGGGGCTCGCACTCCAACAATCACTTCGATATTTCTCTGGCGATGTTCACCCACGTCGCGGCCGCCGCGCCGGGCGACATCACCGCCATCGACACGCACTGGATCTGGCAGGACGGCCAGCGCTTGACCAAAGCACCTCTGCAAATCGTCGACGGCTGCGTGCAGGTGCCGAAGAAGCCAGGGTTGGGGGTTGAGCTGGATGAGGATCAATTGGCCAAGGCTCATGAGCTTTATAAAGGCATGGGCCTGGGTGCGAGGGACGACAGCGTGGCGATGCAGTTTCTGATTCCGGGTTGGAAGTTCGATAACAAGCGGCCGTGTCTGATGCGCTAGGGCTTTTTGGCGGTGTACAGATCCGTTTCCTGGGCTTGCGGGAAGTGACACCTGTGAGAGCAAAGCGTTGCTTGCTCAGGATTCACTCCCCACCCAGCCTGTACACTGTGCAAAAACACCAAGGACAACCACACCTCATGCACACCTCCAGCCTCAGCAAAACCCTGGCCTGCAGCGCATTCGGACTCCTCCTCGCCACGACCCACTGCATCGCCGCCGCCCCCTCCGATCAACAAATCGAAGCGACCGTGAAGGCCGCCGTGACCCCCGTCATGCAGCAACAAAACATCGCGGGCATGGCGGTAGCCGTCACCTACAAGGGCCAGGCGCATTATTTCAACTTCGGCGCAGCCTCCAGGGAAACCGGCAAGGCGGTCACTGAAAACACCTTGTTCGAAATAGGCTCAATCAGCAAAACCTTCACCGCGACCCTGGCCGCCTACGCCCAGGCCAGCGGCAAATTGTCCCTGTCCACAAAGGCCAGTCAGATTCTCCCGGCATTGCAAGGTAGCGCCTTCGACAACATCAGCGTGCTGCAACTGGGCACGTATACCGCCGGTGGCCTGCCGTTGCAGTTCCCCGAAAATGCCGACTCGCCAGACAAGATGATCGGCTATTTCCAGCAGTGGAAGCCGACCTATGACGCTGGCAGCCATCGACTATATTCCAACCCCAGCCTCGGGCTCTTTGGCTACCTGGCCGCGCAAAGCATGGGGGCGCCATTTGACCAGTTGATGGAACAGACCTTGCTGCCAAAACTGGGCCTTTCCCACACCTGGCTCAAGGTTCCCCAGGCCGAAATGGCACTGTATGCCCAGGGCTACAACAAGGAGGATAAACCGGTCAGAGTCGGCCCGGGAGCGCTCGATTCCGAGGCGTACGGGGTCAAAACCAGCGCCGTCGACATGCTGCGCTATGTCGAGGCAAACATGCGGCCGACGAAGCTGGAAGCGCCGATGCAACAGGCTATCGCTACCACCCACACCGGCTACTACACCGTCGCAAACATGACTCAGGGGCTGGGTTGGGAGCTGTACAGCTACCCCATCACACTCGACCAGCTACTGGCCGGGAATTCAACGGAAATGGCGATGCAGGCGCATGAAGTCAAGTGGCTTAACCCCCCGCAACCACAGCCGCAGAATGTACTGATCAACAAGACCGGCTCGACTGGCGGCTTTGGCGCCTATGCGGCGTTCGTGCCCTCCAAGGAGATAGGCATCGTGATTCTGGCGAACAAGAACTTTCCAATCCCGGACAGGGTCAAGATCGCTCACTCGGTTCTGAGCGTGCTGGCACACTGATCGAATCCACCTTTCGTGTGAACACTAAAAAATGGGCGACCTGTGCAGGTCGCCCATTTTTGTGTCAGTCGTCGGGCATTTCAGGTGGCTTGGCGGGTTTAGCCGGTTTGGCAGGTTTCGCGCCCTTGGCGCCTTTGGCCGGCTCGGCTTCGGCCGGTGCCGCCACCGCCGCTGCCGCCGCTTCTTTTTCAGCCATCGGCATGGCATCGATGGTGCTGAAAATCTCCTTCAGGTTTACCGTCCCCAATTGCTCAAGCTTCTTCTCACCGTCCTTGCCCACAAGAATGACCTTGGTCTGCGCCCCTGCCCCCATCTTCAGTGCACGAATCAGCGCCATCGTACTTTGCGGGTCGAGGTCTTTACCCTCTCGCTGGCCCATGGTGTTGATCACCGAATAAAGCACCATGTTGCGGTCGGTGAAGCCTTTTTTGTTGTCGGGCTCTTCCAGGGATTTTTTCAGGCTGACCCACGTCGGGTCCACCGTGCTGGGCGCGATCACGATCAGCGGACGCGAGCGGCCCTTGTCCATGTCCAGCGGTGAATCGCCGTCAGCGGCGAGCAAGGGGCCGGCGAGTACCAGCAAGGTAGTCAGGGTCAAAGACCTGATGAGCATGCGCATCTCCTTTTGTAATCCACGCTCTAATGATTGCGCATCGCGGTGATTGTTCCGGGTGACGCACCGCAATAATGTTTCGCTTTGTTCAAAGCTTAGGTCAGGGCGATTATTGCGCAACCGCGATCCTGTGCGCAGTTGATTACCTGAAACGAACATTCTATGGTCGGCGCACGACAAGCAGCGTCATGAAAAGGAGCTTCAACCGCCATGCAGATCGACTACCTGTGCGACCACCCCGCACTCATCCCCGAGTTGGCCGAACTCAATTTCAACGAGTGGGGTCAATACCGTCCCGGCGACAACCTGCAAGCCAGAACCGCGCGCATGCGGGCGGCCTGTGGCAAAGGTGCAGTGCCCACGGTTGTGGTCGCCATCGAAGATGCACAAATGCTCGGCGGCGCCCTGTTGGTCGACAGCGACCTGGCGTCACGCCCGGAACTGACACCGTGGCTAGCGGGCGTGTATGTGAAGGTCGAGCACCGCGGCCGCGGTATTGCCTCGCAACTGGTGACCCGCATCGTCGACGAGGCTGCGGCACTGGGCATCGCCGAGCTCTTTCTCTACACCGACAACGCCCAATCGCTGTATGCGAGCCTGGGTTGGCAAGTCGTCGAGGACATGGTGGACGACCGTGGTCTTGAAATCACCGTCATGAAGCGTCTGATCCCAACGGCCTGACGCCACTTACTCAGAACGCCAGTTTGTAACCGATCAATACCAACATGGTCGCCAGGCAAGGTCGCAGCACTTCATCGGAGATCCGTCCGGTGAGGTGACTGCCCAGCCAGATACCCGGCAGCGAGCCGATCAACAAATAGCCCAGCACGTGCCAGTCCATGTTGCCCATGCTCGCGTGGCCAAGGCCGGCGACGAGGGTCAGCGGTACGGCGTGGGCGATTTCGGTGCCCACCAGGCGCCGGGTTGGCAGCAGCGGATAGAGGATGAACAAGGCCACGGTGCCCAGCGCGCCAGCGCCGATGGACGTCAGTGCGACCATGGTGCCGAGGACCAGACCGGTGATGACGGTCATCACATTGAGGCGCGGACCGCTCGGGTTGTAGTTGCCGCCAGCCCGTTTGTGGGCGAAATCGAGCAGGCGTTTCTTGAAGAAAATTGCCAGTGCCGTCGCGAACAGTACGAAACCCAGGGCCTGTTTGATAACGGCATTCATGGCATCCGGAGAGCTGTGCAGCGTGCTCAGGAACCACAATGTCATGACCACTGCCGGGACACTGCCGAGGGTCAGCCAGCCGGTGATCGCCCAGTCGATATTCTTGTTTTTGCGGTGAACCAGAACACCACTGGATTTGGTGATGGCCGCGTACAGCAGGTCAGTGCCGACCGCTGTGGCGGGATTGACGCCGAACCACAGCAGGATAGGAGTCATCAACGACCCGCCACCGACGCCGGTCATGCCGACAATAAAACCGACTACCAAGCCTGCAACGACTAACCCGAGGTTTCCAAAGTCCATAAATCGCCCAAACAAACCGCAGGAAAAAACTGGTCCGCAGCATAGCGATTTTTCTTATAACTACTTATATCAATGCGGACTATGGTTATATCGATTCGGCAATGATGTTGAATGGCGGACCGCTATCGCGAGCAAGCTTTGCTCCCACAGGGGTGCGACGCAGGCAGCCGCGGCAGGCAAGCGTTGCGCCCACAGAATGAGTTCGGATCATTGCAGGTCAGTGCGACCGCCGCCCCGGCTTGAAGCTGTATTGGCTATTAACAAAAACCGTAGCAAACGCCACCAGCGACAAAATCAGCAACGCCCAGGGAAACGCCATCGCGCCCACCCGGTCCAGCAGCAGACCACCGAACAGTCCGCCCCCGGCAATGGCCACGTTCCAGGAAGTCGTCAGCATCGCCTGCACCACATCAACGTTCTCGCCCGCAGAATCTGCAGCCGCCGTCAGCAGCAACGTTGCCGACCCGCCAAATGACAGCCCCCACACCGCCATGCAGCCATACACCACCCAGGGCGACGACGCAGCCATGGCCAGCACCAGCGCGGTAAGCGAAAAAACCGCGAGGCTGATCAGTGCCAACCGGCGCAACCAACGGTCCACCAGCAGGCCAATCACCCAGATACCCACCAGCGAACTGACACCGAACACCAGCAGCACCAGGTCCACCCGTTCACCCAGGCCCGCCTGGGTCAGGAACGGATCGATATAGGTGTACAGAATGTTATGCCCCAGCATCCACGTCAGCACCACAAACAACACAGGACGCACGCCCTTCATGCTGAACACCTTGGCCAGGGGCAGGCGCTCGGTGTCGGGCTGGCCGGGACGGTCAGGCACGGCGACCATGATCCAGGCCGCCAGCAGCAACGCCAGGGCCGACATGATGCCGAACGAGGCGCGCCAGCCGATCAGGTTACCCAGCCAGGTCCCGGCAGGTGTGCCGAGCGACAACGCGACCGGGGTGCCAAGCATCGCGATCGCCAGCGCCCGACCTTGCAGGCGCGGGGTGACCAGCCCCCGGGCGTAACCGGCCATGATGCCCCACGCCAGGCCCGCCGCCATGCCCGCCAGGAAGCGCGACACCAGGGTCAGCCCGTAGTGACTGGAGAACGTCGTGACTGTGTTGAACAACAGAAATCCGCACACCGTCATCATCAGCACTCGCCGACGCCGCCAGCCGCGAGTCGCCACAGTCAGCGGAATGGCCGCCACGATCGAGCCCAGGGCATAGAGCGTAACCAGCTGGCCGGCCCACACTTCACTGACCTGCAACCCAGCGCCGATCTGCGTCAGCAACCCGGCCGGCAGGGTTTCGGTGAGCACGGCGATAAAACCGGTCATGGCGAACGCCAGCAGCGCAGCGTAAGGCAGCTTCTCGCTCTGGGCAGAGTGTTCGGTGCGCGCACGCTCGACGGCGGCCTGGTCTGTCATGACGGTTGCAGCTCCCTTTCAAGCGACATCGATTGTATACAACTTAACACTGTAACTGACTCGGATCACTGCACCGGTAAAAAATTCAGAAACAGCAGGCTCTGCGCGTAGTTCAGGCCGATCCGTCGATATCGCTCGTCGAGCATCTGGGTCAACAGGTCCAGGCGCGCAACGATCTTGCCGAATTCCACGGCGAAACTCAGGTTGCTGCCTTCCTCCGAGATCTCGTTGGAAAACAGCAAGGGTCCGCCCTGGGGGTTCTGCCGCTGACTGAGGATCCAGGTGGCTTTCTCGATGTTGCGCGCGGCGTTGTTGACGAAGGTCGGATTGATCGCATCCGTCATGTAGAACTCCAGCCGGTCGCCGTGGGCAGTCACCAGCATGCTGCCGATGGCATAGATGAACGCACCGACCCGGTCGCCGAGGAACTCCGGACTCATGGCATAGCTCAGCGCCGCCAGGTCCTTTCTGCCCCCCAGGGTGGGCAGCGGTTGCTGTTGCTCGATCGCCATGCGCACCTGTTTTTCGGCGATTCGAGCGTCGAGAAAGCCGGACTTTTTCAGCTCGTCGGGGTTGCGCAGGTACAGCTTGTTCATCAGCAGGTAGAGGCTGTCGAGGTTGTCGCGCATGGTCAGGGTGGCCATGCGGTCGACGCTGGTCTGGAGAAATTCCTGGGGTTTGCCTTCGCGAAACTGGCTGATGACGTCCCGTCCCTGCTGCTGGCTGCAACCGGTGACGAACAGCAGCGCCATGCAGGCGAGTAGCCGGCGTTGGCCGCGGATGTGCGCGGTGATGAGGGACAACAATTGGGCCATGAATTTTGCGACTTGGGCATTGGCCGGCGGTGGGGATCGCCGCGGGCAGGCCATGGATAGAGCCGCGAATGCTGAAAAAGTGCAGTGCCGACGGTCCGTAAACCTGCACGAAGGATGCGCCACTCAACAACGTCCACTGGCTGCGGTAGCCTGGAGCCTTGCAGCAATGAACCTCATGCCGTTCATGCTGCCGAACGTACACCAGCGGATTTTTCAGGAGGTTTGAATGCGCACTTTGCAATTGGCCGGCGTCGAGGTACCGGTCATCGGCCAGGGCACCTGGCGCATGGGCGAGGATTCGTCGCAATACGCCAGCGAAGTCGCGGCCTTGCGCCAAGGCATCGAGCTGGGCATGACCCTGATCGACAGCGCCGAAATGTACGCCGAAGGCGCAGCAGAGGAAGTGGTGGGCGAGGCGATCGCGGGTCAGCGTGACAAGGTCTTCCTGGTCAGCAAAGTGTACCCGCACAATGCCAGTCGCCAGGGCGTTCCCTTGGCGTGCGAGCGCAGCCTGAAGCGCCTGCGCACCGATTACATCGATCTGTATCTGCTGCATTGGCGCGGTCAGTATCCGCTGGAGGAAACTGTCGAAGCCTTCGAGCGCTTGCGCGAGGCCGGCAAGATCGGCCGCTGGGGGGTGTCCAATTTTGATCTGGATGACCTGCACGAACTGGCTGCACCGGCCTGCGCCACCAATCAGGTGCTGTACAACCTGGAAGCGCGCGGCATCGAATTCGACCTGCTACCGTGGTGCCAGCAACAGAGGCTGCCCGTCATGGCCTACTGTCCCATTGGCCAAGGTGGGCATATGCTGGCCCACGCCACCCTCGGACAAGTGGCAGCCCGTCACGCCGCGACACCGGCGCAGGTGGCACTGGCATGGATTCTGCGGCAGGACGGGGTAATCGCCATCCCCAAGGCGGTCCGGCCCGAGCACGTCAAACTCAATGCCCAAGCACACGACATACGGCTTGAACCCGGGGATCTGGAGGCGCTGGACCAAGTGTTTCGTGCGCCACAACGCAAACAGCGACTGGCCATGGTCTAGGCCATCGGTTTCATCAGAGGGCTTCTACATGAGAAGCACCGACCCGCTGGACTCCTTTAACCTGGACCGCTTCCTCCAGGCGCAGGACCCGGTGTTCGACTACGTCCTCGAGGAACTGGCTGCCGGCTGCAAGCGCCGGCACTGGATGTGGTTCATCTTCCCGCAGATCGCCGGACTGGGTGGCAGCGAAATGTCGCGGCGCTTCGCTATCCAGTCGGCCGCAGAAGCGATGGCCTATCTGGATCATGCAGTGCTGGGTGCACGGCTGCGGACCTGTACTCAATTGGTGCTCAACATCAAGCATCGGTCCATCGGTGACATTTTCGGTCACCCCGACAACCTGAAGTTTCACTCCTCCATGACCCTGTTTACGCAGTTCAGCCCCGGGGACAGTCTGTTCCATCAGGCCATGGACCGTTACTACCACGGCATTCCGGACGAGTGGACCCTGTCGCTACTGGACTCAAAAGAGCCCCAGTTGCCCTCCAATCAGGGTTGAAAAGTCGTCATCTACAAACGGCAGGATGGCGTCCGCGATCGGTTGCAGTTGCCGCGTGACGTAATGGTCATAGTCGACGGGCGCGCTGCGCACCTCCAGCGGCTCAGGCCCGGCTACGGTGATCAGGTAACTGATCCAGCCGCCGTTCTGGTACTGCCGAGGCCGGCCCTGCTGGTCGTTGTAGGCATCGGCGATGCGCGCCGCCCGCACATGTGGAGGCACGTTGCGCTCATAGTCGTCGAGGGTGCGGCGCAGGCGTTTGCGATAGACGAGGCGCTCGTCGAACTCGCCGGCCAGGGTCTTGCGCACGTAGTCGCGCACATAATCCTGATAGGGCTTGCGGTGGAATATCAGCGAATAGAGTTCCTGCTGGAATTGGCGGGCCAGCAGTGACCAGTCGGTACGCACCGCTTCAAGGCCCTTGTAGACCATCTCGTCGGTACCATCGGCACGGCGGACCAATCCTGCATAACGCTTTTTACTGCCCTCCTCCGCACCGCGAATGGTCGGCATCAGGAACCGCGTGTAGTGGGTTTCATATTGCAGTTCAAGCACGCTTTGCAGCCCATACTGCTGCTGCACGTGCCCACGCCACCACTGGTTCACGTGATCGACCAGGGCCCTGCCGATCTGCGCGGCTTCTTCCTGGCCATGGGCCCGACGCAGCCAGACGAAGGTCGAGTCGGTATCGCCGTAAATCACCGTGTGCCCCTGCGCCTCGATCAGCTGACGAGTGCGCAGCATGATCTCGTGCCCGCGCAAGGTGATCGATGAGGCCAGGCGCGTGTCGAAGAACCGGCAGCCGCTGGACCCGAGCACGCCGTAGAACGCGTTCATGATGATCTTCAGGGCCTGGGACAGCGGCGCGTTGTGCTCACGCTTGGCGGTTTCCCGGCCCTCGGCCACCCGCGAGACAATCGCTGGCAGGCAATGCCGGGTCCTGGAAAACCGCGCGCCGCGGAAACCGGGGACCGAGTCGTGGTCGTCCGGGTGCTTGAGGCCTTCGATCAGGCCGACCGGGTCGATCAGGAACGTGCGGATGATCGAGGGGTAGAGGCTCTTGTAGTCGAGCACCAGCACCGATTCGTAGAGCCCCGGCTGTGAGTCCATGACAAAACCGCCAGGACTGGCTTGCGGTGGCCGCCCGCCGAGGTTCGGCGCAACAAAGCCCTGGCGGTGCATCAGCGGCATGTAAAGGTGGGTGAAGGCCGCTACCGAGCCGCCGCTGCGGTCCGCCGGCAAACCTGTAACGCTGGCGCGCTCGAGCAGGAAGGTCAACAGCTCGGTTTTGGCGAAAATCCGCGTGACCAATTCGCAGTCCTTGAGGTTGTATTTGGCCAGGGCCGGCTTGTCCTCGGCGAACATGCGGTTGATTTCGTCCATGCGCTGGTAAGGCGTGCTGATCGCCTTGCCCTCCCCCAACAGGGTCTGGGCGACGTTCTCCAGGCTGAACGAGGGGAAACTCCAGGTCGCTGAGCGCAGGGACTCGATGCCGTCGATGATCAAGCGGCCCGCCGCTGCCGCAAAAAAGTGATTGCGGCTGCCATGTTCACGCCACTGCATCTCTTCGCCACCACGCCCCAGCTTGAGCGGCACCGCCAGGCGCCGGGCATGCTCGTGGAGCACCCGCAGGTCGAACTGCACGACGTTCCAGCCGATGATCGCGTCCGGGTCGAAACGGGCAAACCATTCGTTGAGTTTCTTCAGCAACAGGGTGCGTGACTCGCAGTATTCAAGTTGGAAGTCCACCTCGCTGTCGTCACCGTTGGGCGGACCAAGCATGTACACCTGACGCTCGCCACACCCTTGCAGCGCAATCGAGTAAAGCTCGCCCCGGGCGGTGGTTTCGATATCCAGGGACACCAGCCTGAGCGTGGGCCGGTAAGCCGGATCAGCTTTCATCTGCGCGTCGAGCACCAGTCCTTCGGCATTCGGCGTGCCACCGAAGACCACCGGTGCGGTGATGAAGCGCTCCATCATGTAGCGTTCGGGCGGTCGCACATCGGCTTCGAACATCTCGACGCCGACCTTGCGCAGGGCGGTTTCCAGGCGCATCAACTGGCCGTGCAGCTGACAGTACAGGCCGAGCACCGGGCGATGCTCGAAGTCCAGCAGCGCCAGGGGCCGTAGCTCGACGTTTTTTTCACCCTGTAGCACCTGCTCTGCCTGTTCCCGCTGTTCGGCGGGAATGAACGCCACCGACGGTTGATGGGGCAGGCGAATGCGCCGGGGACCGTTGTCGGTCGCCAGCCAGAACTCGACTTCCGTACCGGCCGGGGTGTCACGCCAATGCCGGGTCAGGACAAAACCCTGCTGTAGATCCACCAGTGCAGCCTCGATAACGATTCAGGTGGGGATTCTACGCGTATCCTCGTCACAGCTGCCGAGCCAGCGAGGTTATGTGGAGTTGGAATGGGAAAATGTATAAAAAAACAGCCAAATGACGTTTTTTGCATGATATCCGCCGCTTTGCGTCTTGCCCTCAACGCCCGGGTCTATGATTCTTCTAGAACAACGACAACACCAGAGTACCCACCATGAAAACCGTCGCCCAACTGCTCAAGTTGAAAGATCAGAAGAACCAGGAAGTGCACCAGATCAAGCCCGACCACATGGTGCTAGAAGCGTTGATGAAGATGGCCGAGAAGAACGTCGGCGCCCTGCTCGTGGTGGAAAATGACCAGGTGCTGGGGATCATCAGCGAACGGGATTACGCGCGCAAACTGGTGTTGCATGGTCGTTCCTCGGTGGGTACGCCGGTGCGCGACATCATGGTCTCGCAAGTGATCACCGTGGACACCCACCAGACCGTGGACACCTGCCTGGGCATCATGTCCGATAAACGGCTGCGTCACTTGCCTGTGGTCGAGAACGGCAAGCTGATCGGCCTGCTGTCGATCGGCGACCTGGTCAAGGAAGCCATTGCCGAACAGGCCGAGCTCATTCGGCAGCTGGAGCAGTACATTCGCGGCGAATAGTTTGGGTTCCCACCGTGGGTGATCCCGCTCGCGATGGAGTGTCAGTCGACCTCATTGGATCTGACATTCCATCGCAAGCAGGCGCGCTCCCACAGTATTGTTCACGTTGGCCAATGCCGGGCAAACACCGGTGCCAATGTCGGATGCCGATCGATTCGCTCCAGCCACGCATAAAATCCTGGCCGGGTGATGCGCAGATGTTCGCGGCTACCCGCCCAGCGACTGACCACGGCGGCCAGAACGTCCAGAGCGCCTGGCGCCTCGTCGCCCAGGTACAACTCGCCGGAAAACTGGTCGGCGAACACCTCCCAACTCCAGTGCAGGCGCTGGCGCGCGCCGGCTATGAGGTTCTGTCGGGACTTCTCATCCGACTCGTCCAGCCAGCGCTCGGGGTAGTCGATGATGCCGATCGCCGCATAACAATTGCTGACAATGAACGCCAGGCCGCGAATGGCCTGATCGCGTTCGGCGACGTCATCCGGCAGCAGGTTCGACTGGGGAAAGGTCAGCCCCAGGTGGATGAGGATCGCGGCGCTCTCGGTCAGGACGCTGCCGTCGGGCAATTGCAGGGTTGGTATCTGCTTCAGCGGATTGAGTTTCTCCAGGGCCTGCGCCGACTCTGGTGAGGCCTCGACATCGATAAAACGATAGGGAATCTCGCAGAGTTCCAACGCCGCCTCAATCGCCGCAGCGCCGGAGTTCCTGTGTCCGTAGAGCTGGTACATACACACCTCCTTTGCAGTTCTCTCTTTGTAGCAGCTGACTCGGCTCCTGCGGAAAAATTTCTTTTTTCGCCTCTGCATCCAAATCGCCCGGTGGCGGGTAGTACCTGTAGCAGCGCTGATGCTGCACAGCGGATTACCCACTTTCGGAGTGCTATCAATGAACGCCAAACAGCTGATGTGCCTTGCCGGTTTGCTTGCCACCACTACCGCCGCCTTCGCCCAGACCGGGTTGCCCGACAGCATCAAGGTGCCGGACGGGCACAAGGTAGCGATGGAGACCACCGGGGTCGGCGAGATCACCTATGAGTGCCGCGACAAGGCCAACGCCGCCGGCATGACCGAGTGGGTTTTCGTGGGGCCCAAAGCGGTGCTTAACGATCGCAGCGGCAAACAGGTCGGCACCTATTTCGGCCCGCCGGCCACCTGGCAGGCGAAGGACGGCTCGAAGGTCACCGGTACCCAACTGGCCGTCGCACCATCGACACCGGGTAACCTGCCGTACCAGTTGGTCAAGGCCAATCCGGCCGAAGGCAAAGGCGCGATGAGCGGCGTGAGCTACATCCAGCGCGTGGCCCTTAAGGGCGGCGTGGCACCGGGTACCGAATGCACCTCCGCCAACAAGGGCAAGCAGGAAGTGGTGAAGTACCAGGCGGATTACATTTTCTGGGCCGCCAGCTGATTCCGGCCCCCATCTCTAATCTCTAATAGACGCCTGGAATACTGCAATATTCTGGAACACATGCATGACCTGTGATCTGGGACACCTGCAATTTCTGTTACCTGGAACAGCTGTAGCAGCTGTAGCAGCTGTGGCAGCTGTGGCAGCTGTGGCAGCTGTGGCAGCTGTGGCAGCAAGGCTTGCCCTCGATGGCTTTCGGTCAGCAGACACAACATTTGCTGACAGAAAACCATCGCGGGCAAGCCTTGCGCCTACAGGGGGTATGTTTGTTTGCTAGATTGCATGCCAGGTCCCAACAATGGCTGAGCACAGTGTCCTTGCCCGAACCCTTATTCGATTACGAAGCACATCTGGCCGCCTGCGGGCGAGGCGATCGGCAGGCCTTGCGCGATTTATACGTGCAGGAGAGTTCGCGCCTGCTGGGCGTGGCCAAGCGCCTGGTACGCGACACCGCGCTGGCCGAAGATATTGTCCACGATGCATTTCTGAAAATCTGGAACGGTGCCGCGCGATTCGATCCCGCGCGAGGTTCGGCGCGGGGCTGGATGTACAGCGTAACGCGGCACCTGGCGTTGAATTTCCTGCGCGACCATCGGCGCGAAAGCCACGACGAGACCGAAGTGCCGGACGTTACCGAAGCTTTCGATGACCAGGCCGATTCCGGACGCATCCATCACTGCCTGGAGCAATTGGAACCGGCACGGCGCACTTGCATCGTGCATGCGTACGTCGACGGTTATTCCCACGCCGAGATATCACACAAGCTCGGCACCCCGCTGGGCACGGTCAAAGCCTGGATCAAGCGCAGCCTGACGGCGTTGCGGGAGTGCATGGGATGATCAGCAGACCTTTGAACGAAACCCCTGAAGAGCGCGACGAACTGGCCAGCGAGTATGTACTGGGCACGCTCTCGGGCGAGTTGCGAGCTCAGGTGCGCCTGCGCCTGGAGGGCGACGCCGAGTTGCGCACGGCGGTCGACAGCTGGGAACGTCGCCTGCTCGGCTTGACCGACCTCGTCGAGCCGGTGCTTCCTTCTACCCAATTGTGGCCGCGAATTGAGCGCAGTGTGCAGGTCCTGGAGCCCAAGCACCGGTTACCTGCCGCGCGCGCGCCCTCCTGGTGGAACCTGCTGCCCTTATGGCGCGGGCTGGCCGGTGCCGGGCTGGCGGCCAGCCTGCTGCTCGGTGCATTGCTGTTGACGCAGACCACGGCCAAGCCGACCTACCTGGTGGTGTTGGTCGGCCCTCAGGACAAGGCGCCGGGCTGGGTCGTCCAGGCGAGCAACCCAAGGGAGCTGCAATTGATTCCGCTGGGGGTGGTTGAAGTTCCAGCCGACAAGGCGCTGGAATTCTGGACCAAGGCAGACGGTTGGCAAGGGCCGGTATCCCTGGGTCTGGTCAAACCGGGGCAAACCCTGTCGGTGCCGCTGGATAAACTGCCGCCACTGGTTCCTGATCAACTGTTCGAGCTGACCCTGGAGAACCCCAATGGCTCGCCAATCGGCAAGCCGACCGGGCCGATTCAGTTCATCGGCCGGGCAGTGAAGGTCATTTGATTGAATTTACCCTGGGCCGTCTGATGCAAACAAACGCCCGCTCCCACTGAGGCCTGGGCCCGCTCAGCGGGCTCGGGCCATGCAACGCTGATAGCGCTCATCCACCCGCTTGGCGAACCAGGCGGTGGTGAGTTTTCGGGTAATTTTCGGGCTTTGCAGAACGATTCCCGGCAATACCGCCCGGGGCAATGACCGGCCTTCAGCCTGCTCCGCCAATTCGAACACCCGCTGATACAGTTTCGTTTCCTCGAACTCCAGGCTCTTACCCTTGTCCAGTTGAGCGCGGATGGTCGGATTGCGCATGTCCAGTTGCTTGCCAAGGCTGCGCACGGCCAGCTCGGTGGTGCCCGGCATGATTGCGTCGTAGCGCACCAGATCACCGTCCAGCGCCAGCGGGATGCCAGATGCGCGACTTACGGCATTCTGAAAGGCTGCATTGCGACTGGCGTACCAGCCGGCGTTGAAATCGGCAAAGCGGTACAGGGGCTGTTCGTAGCTCACCGGGTAACCCAGCAGGTGGGCGATGCCGAAATACATGCCGCCGCGACGAGTGAACACTTCACGGCGAATCGTGCCCTCGACCGGATACGGGTACTGTCGCGCATGCTGTTCGGCGAAATCGATGCTGACCTGCATCGGCCCACCGGTATGCACCGGGTTGAATCCGCCGAACAGCGTCTGCCCCATTGGTACCATGCCGATGAAATCATCGAAGATCGCGCTTAGCTCCTTTTCACTGCGTGCGGCATTGAGCCGCGTGCTGTAGCTCTTGCCGTTGGGCGAGTTGACCTGCAGCGCGCCACTGACCAGCAGGCGGGGGATATGCACCTTGGCGGCCCGGCGGTCGATTTCTTCACGGGCGATCTTGCCTAGCCCGGGCACTGGCGGGTCCACTTGGAACGTCGACTCCTGCTCGGTGACGGCGAGCACCGAGCAGAGGTTTTGCGTGCTCGGATAAATGCCCTGCGCGGCGAATGCGGCATAGATGTCCGTGGCCCAGCCCTGGCGATCGGCTGTTTTTGCCGGCAACAGGCGCACCAGTTCAGCCTTGACCTCTGCGGGCTTGCGCGCAGGCGGTTCCGGTGTCCTTTGCGTGGCGCAACCGGCGAGTACCAGTAGCGCGGTGACGCTTGTGATCAATCGATTGGCTTGCATGGTGTTCCATCAGATTCTTCGGGACGGTTAACCATACGATCAATGGCATGGCGCAGGCTATGACTCTTGCCGCCGCTAACTGTTCCCCCGCCTAAACCGGGTGTGATTTGCGCGGGATCTGCATGCAATCCGGGTAGGAGCTGTCGAGAGAAACGAGGCTGCGATCTTTTGATCGGAACGCCGTCCCCAGCAGGCATGCTTTTACCAGAGGGCTTTTTCCGTTGGGCAGGCCGTCTGGACGCGGTTTCGAGCTGGACCATACTTGAGCAACACGGCGAGGAGACCAGCCCCATGAATCGAAGCGATGTGCTGATTGTCGGCGCCGGCCCCACTGGACTGGTACTGGCGCTGTGGTTGAGCAAACTGGGGATTCGGGTGCGGATCATCGACAAGACCTCGGCGCCCGGCACGACCTCCCGGGCGTTGGCGGTGCAGGCGCGCACCCTTGAACTGTATCGCCAGCTCGACCTCGCCGACGCCGTGGTGCAGAGCGGTCATCGCGTTGCCGCGGCGAATTTCTGGGTCAAGGGCGGGCCTGTCGCGCGCTTGCCCCTGACGGCCGTCGGCGAAGGCCTCACGCCCTACTCTTTCCTGGAAATATATCCCCAGGACCAGCACGAGCGACTATTGATAACCCGCCTCGAAGCCTTTGGAATCAAGGTTGAACGCAGTACCGAACTTGAAAGTTTCGAGGAAACCGGCGACGGCGTCAGTGCGCAATTGCGCTTGCCGGACGGCCAGCAGGAAATTTGCCAGGCGTGTTACCTGGCCGGGTGTGATGGCGCCCGATCGATCGTGCGCAAGGCCCTCGATACCGATTTTCCCGGCGGCACCTACCAGCAGATTTTCTACGTGGCCGATGTGCATGCCAGCGGCGAGGCCCTCAATGGTGAATTGCACGTGGACCTGGATGAGGCCGACTTCCTTGCGGTGTTTCCCATGGCCGAGCAAGGTCGCGCGCGTCTGATCGGCACAGTGCGCGATGAGCGCGCCGAACAGTCGGAAAACCTGCGGTTCGAGGATGTCAGCAATCACGCGATCCAGAGCATGAACGTGCAGATCGAGCGGGTGAACTGGTTCTCGACCTACCGCGTGCATCATCGGGTGGCGGATCACTTTCGCACCGGTCGCGCGTTTCTGCTGGGGGACGCCGCCCACGTCCACAGTCCGGTCGGCGGCCAGGGCATGAACACCGGGATCGGTGACGCCATCAACCTGGCGTGGAAACTCGCCGCCGTGTTGAGTGGCGGTGCCGAAACGCGGTTGCTCGACAGTTATGAACCGGAACGCATCGCTTTTGCCCGCAAACTGGTCGCCACCACCGACCGGGTATTCAGTTTGGTCACCGCCCAAGGCCCCATGGCCGACCTGCTGCGCACCCGCCTGGCGCCGTTGCTCATTCCGAAAATGGCCGCGTTCGAAACATCCCGCGAATTTCTGTTTCGCACGGTTTCGCAGATCACTCTGAATTACCGGACGATGGCATTGAGTGGAGGCGTAGCCGGGCATGTCCATGGCGGGGATCGACTGCCTTGGGCGCACGATGGCGAAGGCGACAATTATGAATCGCTCAAGCAGCCGGTCTGGCAGGTGCATGTGTATGGCGACACCAGCGACGAAATGATCGCCTGGTGCCTGGAGCATCACCTGCCGTTGCAGGTATTTGCCTGGCGGCCTGCGTTCGAACCGGCGGGCCTTGGACGTAACGGGTTCTACCTGTTACGACCGGATACCTATGTGGCGATCGCCGAGAACAGCTCGGATCCGAAGGTGATCGAACGCTATTTCCGTGATCACGGGATTCGTACGTTTTTCACCAACCCCTGACACCCCACACAACAAACATGTGGGAGCGGGCTTGCCCGCTGCCACAGGCAGGTTGCTGTTGGTTAGATCCCGGCCAGCGCCAGGTCCATCGCGAAGTAAGTGAAAATCAGATCGGCACCGGCGCGTTTGATCGCCCCAAGGCTTTCGCGGACCACCCGGTCTTCGTCAATGGCCCCGGCCTGGGCGCCGAACTTGATCATCGCGTATTCGCCGCTGACCTGGTACGCCGCCAGCGGCAGGCGCGAGGCCTCGCGGATGTCGCGGATGATGTCCAGGTACGCGCCGGCCGGCTTGACCATCAGCGCATCCGCGCCTTCCTGCTCGTCCAGCAACGACTCGCGCACCGCTTCGCGGCGGTTCATCGGGTTCATCTGGTAGCTCTTGCGATCGCCCTTGAGGGCACTGCCACCGGCTTCACGAAACGGGCCATAAAGCGCCGAAGCGAACTTGGTCGAATAGGCCATGATCGGCGTGTGGGTGAAACCGGCGGCATCCAGCGCCCGGCGAATCGCCTGGACCTGCCCGTCCATCGCCGCGGAAGGAGCGATCACATCGGCACCGGCCTGGGCTGCGGCAACGGCCTGCCGGCCGAGGTTGACCAGGGTCTGATCGTTGTCGACTTCATGGTTGTGCATGACCCCGCAGTGGCCGTGGTCGGTGTACTCGCAGAAGCAGGTGTCGGACATCACGATCATGTCCGGCACTGCATCCTTGGCGATGCGCGACATGCGCGACACCAGCCCGTTTTCGTTCCAGGTATCGCTGCCGTTGCTGTCCAGGTGGTGGGACACGCCGAACGTCATCACCGAACGGATGCCGGCACGGGCGTAGCGCTCGATCTCGCCGGCAAGTTTAGATTCGGGAATGCGCATCACGCCCGGCATGCTCTTGATCGGCACGAAGTCGTCGATTTCTTCCTCGACGAAGATCGGTAGCACCAGGTCATCGAGACTGAACTCGGTTTCCTGGAACAGGCTGCGCAGGCTCGCATTGCGGCGCAGACGGCGTGGACGTGCTTCGGGGAACTGACTGGACATGGAGGTTCCTGGGACAAGACAAAAGTCGTAGGGGGCGAAAGCTTATGCGTTGTGCGGCGTACCGCACAAACGCTTGTTGACCAAGAGTGCGTTACCGGTCCGGCAATAATCACCAGACGGCACGGTCGGTCTAGAGGGTCAAAGTGCCGCTGATGCAGGTCACGACGGGGCCGCCGACCCAGATTTCGTCGCCCACTTGCTCGACCTGGATGCGCCCGGCGCGACCCATGGTCACACCCTGGCTGACCACATAGCTCGGCGGTGCCAGCCCTTCCATGAGTAGCCACTGCGCCAGCCCGGCATTCAGGCTGCCGGTGGCCGGGTCTTCAGGCATGCCGTCGCCGCTGATAAATGCACGCACTTCGAACTGCGCGGCATCGCCATCGCGTGCCGGCTGCCAAGGCGCAACGACCCCGACCGCGAGGCCGAGCATTTGCCCATGGTCGGGCTGCAGGTCCAGCACCTGCCGGCGATCCGCCAGCATCACCGCCAGCCAGCCGGCGCCATTATCGACCCACTGACTGCGCAGGATCGCGCCGCGCTCCAGGCCCAACCCCAGACGCACCCGTTCTACAATCCCGGCATCCACCGGCCCGGTCCTGATCAGCGGCGGCGCCAGGAAGGCCAGCTCCGCGCCCTGGCGACGAATGCGCACAAGCCCGACTCCGCACTCCTGAATCACCTCCTCGGCCATGGGCACGCCGCCGGCTTCCAGCCAGGCATGACAAGTCCCCAGGGTCGGATGACCGGCGAATGGCAGCTCCTTGAGCGTGGTGAAGATCCGCACCCGGTAGTCGGCCCGCGGGTCACGGGGCTGGAGGATGAAGGTGGTCTCGCTGAGGTTGGTCCAGGCGGCAAACGCCGCCATCCGCTCGTCGCTCAGTTCATCAGCAGCGAACACCACCGCCAGCGGATTGCCCTTGAGCGGGCTGCGGCTGAACACATCTACCTGCTTGAAATCAAATGAATGCATGGCCTTTCCCTGGTCTTGTTGAATGGACTACTTCGGAATTTCCAGCCCGCGCATGACTGCCGGCCGCGCCAGGAAGCGCTCAAGCACCCGCGTCACGTTTTTGAAGTCGTTGATGCCTACCAGGTCGCCCGCTTCATAGAAGCCGATCAGGTTGCGCACCCAGGGGAACGTGGCGATGTCGGCAATGGTGTAGCGATCGCCCATGATCCAGTCCCGCCCTTGCAGCCGGGTATCGAGCACCTTGAGCAGGCGCTTGCTTTCGTCCACATAACGACCCAGTGGGCGTTTGTCCTCGTAGTCCTTGCCGGCGAATTTATTGAAGAAGCCGAGCTGGCCGAACATTGGCCCGATGCCTCCCATCTGGAACATCAGCCACTGGAGCGTCTCGTAGCGTGCCGCCGATTCCTGGGCCAGTAACTGCCCGCTCTTGTCGGCGAGGTAGATCAGAATCGCCCCGGACTCGAACAGCGCCAAGGGTTGATCGGCCGGACCATGGGGATCGAGGATCGCCGGAATCTTGTTGTTAGAGCTCAGCGAAATGAACTCCTGGGACAGTTGGTCATTGGTTTCGAAGCTGACGCGATGGGGCTCGTAGGGCAGTCCGATCTCTTCGAGCATGATCGAGACCTTGACCCCATTGGGTGTCGGCAGGGAATACAGCTGGATCCATTCAGGGTACTGGGCCGGCCATTTTTGCGTGATGGGGAACGCGGACAAATCAGTCATGGGAGCATCCAAAGGAAGATGTAAGCCGATCATAATCCGTAGGGGCTGCCGAAGGCTGCGATCTTTTGATCGTGATCCTGATTTTTCAAGGTTGCTGAACATCAAGAGCAAAAGATCGCAGCCTCCGGCAGCTGCGACGACAAGTTGTAACATCCTGTCGGTAACTTTTCCTACATCCGAGAAAGCATCCCGGTAGAGTGCGGCGCACCTGTCGGGATCGAACCAAATGGGCTTCAGGCACTCTGATCCTTGCCCCTTCGGAAACGGACCGGCTCAACGACATGGAAATCACCCGACGCTGGAAGCTCGCGGTGTAAAGGTTTGTCAGCCTTAACCGAATGCGCTGAAGAACCCCTTATTCGATGAAATTCTTGAAATTTGCCAATCGCTTCAAGCATCGCGCCTATCTTTTTCTGCCGGCACTGCTCGCCACCAGTGCGGTGTTCCTGTCGCTGGAATCCAGTGAAAGCCGCGCCCAGCCCGCTGACGGTACCCAGACCCTGGTGTTCCTGCGCCATGCGGAAAAACCCGAGGGCGGCCTGGGCCAGCTCAACTGCCAGGGCCTCAATCGCGCCATTGACCTGGCGACCCTGCTCCCGGAAAAATTCGGCAAGGCCGACTATGTGTTTGCGGCCAACCCGACCCGCAATGTCGAGGAAGGCGAGCTGGATAACTCCTACAGCTACATCCGTCCCCTGATGACCATCAGCCCGAGTGCGATCAAGCTCGGCCTGCCGGTGAACATCAACTTCTCGGCCAACGATACCAGCGACCTGGCCGACGAACTGCTCCATGACAAGTACCACAACTCGGTCATCTACACCGCCTGGTCCCATGGCTACCTGCCTGAGCTGATCAACAAGGTGGCGGGCGACGCCCTGGGCAAGAAGCAGAAGATTACCGAAGACTGGGAATCGAGCGATTACGACTCGTTGTATGTGCTGACCCTGACCTGGCACAACGGCAAGGCCAGCCTGGAAAGCCACACCTACAAGCAAGGCCTGGATAACGGTCGCGAGACCTGCCCAACGTAAGTACCTGCGCCGGGAGGAGGAGCTGGGCTATCATGAACCCTTTCCTTCTTGCCCCGGAACCTCCCCATGTCACTCTCATCCACAGCTGCCCCCTCCAGGGGCTGGTCGTTCTGGTGGAAACCTGCGCTTTTTGTCCTGGTCGCCTGTATTGGCCTGTATTACGTCAAATGGTCGCCCTACTACGCCAAGGCTTTCCTCGCCGCTGACAACCACAGCATCGGCGCCTCCATCCTCAACGACGCCCAGACCGCTCCCCTGGCCGCTGCACTGACCTATGCCAAGGTGTATTTCCTGGCGATCTGGAAAGCTGCAGTGCTGGCAGTGATTCTCGGCTCGTTGCTGCAGGTGTTGATCCCCCGCGACTGGCTGCTTCGCCTGTTCGGCCGCGCCGGTTTTGCCTCGACCTTGCGCGGCGGCCTGTTCGCCCTGCCGGGCATGATGTGTTCATGCTGCGCGGCACCGGTAGCGGCCAGCATGCGTCGCTCCAATGTGTCGGTCGGCGCCGCGCTGGCGTTCTGGATCGGCAATCCGGTGCTCAACCCGGCCACGCTGGTGTTCATGGGCTTCGTGCTGGGTTGGGGCTTTACGGCGCTGCGCCTGGTGGCGGGTATCGTGCTGGTGTTTGGCGTGTCCTGGGTGGCGCAGCGCATGTCCGGCCCTCAGGTGCTGCCTGAAGCGGCTGTGGAAGCAGTGAGTGAAGCGAGCACGGTGGATGTGCAACCGTTCCTGGTGCGCTGGGGCCGCACGCTCTGGCAATTGTTCTGGAGCACTATCCCGATTTACATCCTGGCAGTGCTGGTGCTCGGCGCAGTGCGGGTCTGGGTGTTTCCGCACATCGATGGCGCCACGGCCAACAGCCTGATGTGGCTGGTGCCGTTGGCGATCATCGGCACTTTGTTCGTGATTCCAACGGCAGCGGAAATCCCCATCGTGCAAACCATGATGACCCTCGGCATGGGCACCGCCCCCGCCGTTGCGCTGCTGATGACCCTGCCGAGCATCAGCCTGCCGTCGCTGCTGATGCTGCGCAAGGATTTCGATGCGAGGGTGCTGGTGAGTGTGGCGCTGATGACCATGGGGATTGGTGTGGTTAGCGGGTTGATTGGGGCGGCTTTGCTGTAGATTTTGTGGCGCCCGTGAGGGCGCCATCGCGGGCTCAGGTAACATCATCCCCGCTGAACAGCACGCTCCAGCAGATACTCGAGCACCGCATCCCGCTCCCCGGCAAACTCGATTCGCGCGCCCTTTTTCTCGCGCTGGAACGCATACATCGGGTCGTAATACTCGCTCAACAAGCCCTCGATCCAGGCCCGGTGCAGGTCCACCGAGCCGCTGCGTGCCTGTTCCGCCAACGCATCCTCCATCAACAGCAGCATGCGCCGGTGCCGTTCGCCACCCAGGCGTTTTTGCACATTATTGAGGCTTTCCAGCAACCGCTCGGAGAACAGCGCAAACCCGACTTCGCCATGCACAGTGATGAATTCCGCGCACAGGTCTACCACGTAATCGCGCAGGATCCGCTCGACCCGCCCTTGCAGGCTGTCTTCCAGCCAGACCATCGGATACTGCTGCATGCCCTGGAACAACGGCAGCGGCAAGGCGCAGCTGCCGACCGTGCGGCTCTCGTCTTCCAATACGAAGCGCTCGATGCCAACCGCACGTTTTTTCAAGATGTCCACGGCCAGGCGGTTTTCAAAATCGATGTTGGAGGGCTGGTCAGTGGCGCGTTTGCCGAAACTGGAGCCGCGGTGATTGGCATGGCCTTCCAGGTCCAGACCGTTGCTCAACTGCGTGAGCACCTCGGTCTTGCCGGTACCGGTCATGCCGCCCAGCAACACGAAATCACACTGCGTCACTGCCTGGTCGACCGTGTCCAGCAGGAACGAGCGCATGGCCTTGTAGCCGCCACCGACTCGTGGGTACTCGATGCCCGCCTCGTCCTTGAGCCACTGCTGCACAAGCTGCGAGCGCAAGCCACCGCGAAAACAGTACAGATAACCTTCAGGATGGGCCTGGGCAAAATCGGCCCAGGCCTGGATACGTTCGGCCTTGATCGCACCGGACACCAGTTGGTGCCCGAGGGTGATCGCTGCCTCCTGCCCATGTTGCTTGTAACAGGTGCCGATGCGCTGGCGCTCGTGGTCATTCATCAGCGGCAGGTTGACCGCGCCGGGAAACGAGCCCTTGGCGAATTCCACCGGCGCACGAGCATCGAGCATGGGTCGGTCGTTGAGGAAAATGGCGCGGTAGTCGGTGCAGTCGATTGGCATCAGAACACCTCGACCGCATGGGTCTGTCGCTCAACCAGCTCACCGATGGGCTCAAGGGTCAGTCCCAGTTCGGCGGCCACGCTCAGAAACTGCGGGTTGCCTGCCGGAGTGACCGCTATCAGCAGGCCGCCGCTGGTTTGCGGGTCGCACAGCACACGCTTGTGCAGTTCCTGCAGACGTCCCAGTTTGCTGGCATAGCTGTCGAAATTGCGCAGGGTGCCGCCGGGTACGCAACCTTGTTCGAGGTAGTACTCGACCCCGGCCAGGCGCGGCACGCGGTCGTACTCGATACGCGCGGTCAGGTGGCTGCCGTCGGCCATTTCCACCAGGTGCCCGAGCAGGCCGAACCCGGTGACGTCGGTCATCGCGGTCACGCCCTCAAGCTTGCCGAAACGGCTGCCAGGCTTGTTCAGGGTGCACATCCAGTCGCGGGCCAGGCCGATATCGGCATGGCGCAACTTGCCCTTTTTCTCGGCGGTGGTGAGGATGCCGATCCCCAGGGGTTTGGTGAGGTACAACAGGCATCCGGCGGTCGCGGTGTCGTTGCGTTTCATGTGGCGTTTTTCCACCAGCCCGGTCACGGCCAGGCCGAAAATCGGCTCGGGCGCGTCGATGGAGTGCCCGCCGGCCAAGGGAATGCCTGCTTCATCACAGATCGAGCGACCGCCACGAATCACCTCCCGGGCGATTTCCGGGGCCAGCACGTTGACCGGCCAGCCGAGAATGGCGATTGCCATCAGCGGATCGCCGCCCATGGCGTAGATGTCGCTGATGGCGTTGGTGGCGGCGATGCGACCGAAGTCGAACGGGTCATCGACGATCGGCATGAAGAAGTCGGTGGTCGAGACCACCCCACGTTCTTCGTCGATGGCATAGACCGCCGCATCATCACGCGAGGCATTGCCGACCCACAGATTCGGGTCCAGGTTCTGCGCCCCGCTGCCTGCCAGGATCACTTCCAGCACCTGGGGGGAAATCTTGCAGCCGCATCCTGCGCCGTGGCTGTATTGGGTCAGACGAATCGGCTCGCTCATGGGGGGCACCTTGTGAAGTCAGGTCGACAATCGTACAGCAATCACCTGGACGATCAGAGCCGGCCTGTGATCTTTGGGCCTTCAGGCCAAAAAACCACCGTGCAGGTTCCCTCAGCTATAGTCAGTTTCAGGTTGGGGGCCCATCCCAACTCGCTGCCGTCTGACAATCCGACTGAATTTTCCGGCCCGCCCATGATCCTTCTAATACCACAGGGAGAATCACGGGCTTTATGAACAACGCAAAATTATTCGTCATTGAGTACACCCTTCATGGCGCCCCCAAGTCTTTCATTATCCGTCTGGACAAGATGGACAACGCAGAGGCTTGGCATTGGGCAAGCTGTGACGCCGGTGTGGGTCGGATCCCGCGCTTTGGCCGGGAGAAGGTGCAGAAGACCAGCAAACCGATGGCCGAGAAATTCGGCGTCGAGAACGTGACCTGGCGGCCGGCTGGCTGACCCGCGAAGCATGGTTTGCCCAAAACAACAGTGGAGCCTGAAAAGGCTCCACTTTGTTTGGGTGACCGGTTACTGGGTGACCGGTTAACTGTGCGCGCACTTGCAGCCTTTGGATGAACACTGTTCGCCATGCTCGTGGTGCTTGGCGCACGCTTCGCAGCAGTAATGCTTGCCGTGTCGAGCGATCGGGTGCTCACCCAGCTCGCACTTGCATTTGGGGCAGTCGCAGGTATCAGTCCTGGTTACGGTCATGGTCTTGACTCCATCGTTATGGTCGTCCGGATGCAGCGGATGCCCACCCGTGATTACAGTGTAGGACCATCAACCATCGACGTTACGCCTGCCGCGTATTACTGCGATACATGAACACCAGCGCCAGCGCCAGGCACACCATCGCCAGGATCCGGCTGCCCGACAACTCGATTGCCGGGTTGCCCAGCCAGCCGAAATTGTCGATCAGCATGCCCATGCCCAACTGCCCGACGATAACCGCCACAGTGGCGACAGCAGCCCCTACCCGTGGCACTGCGCCGACCATCACCATCATGTAGACCACGCCGAAGAGGGCGCCGCTGAGCTGCCATTTCGGCACGTCGAGCAGACTCACCGCATGGGCCGGTTCGAAGAACAGGATCAGCAGGCCGGTGACCACAGCGCCGACCACGAAGGTCAACAGACTGCTGCGCAACACGCCCACCGTTTCACCCAGGCGTCCATTGATCGCCGCCTGCACACTCAACACCGCACCGGCCGCTACGACCACCGCCAACAAAATAAACAGACTCATCATCAACCCCTGGCAATCAGAACAAGTGCGGCAACAATCAACACCAACGCCAGCCAGCGTTCACCGTTGACCTTTTTGCGCGTTGCGCCGAACCAGCCGAAATGGTCGATCAGCACGCTTTTACCGACCTGCCCTGAAAGAATCGCGATCATCGTCATGGCGATGCCGATATGCGGCGTGGCCAGCGTCAATACGATCACGTACACGGGGCCCAGGAAACCGCCGATCAGTTGCCAGCGCGGCAAGGTGTTCAACGCCGGCCCCTGTTGCGGGCCGCTCATCAACAGCAGCAGAAACAAGATGGCCGAGCCAACGCCAAAGATGCTCAAGGTCGCCCACAGATGCCCGACCTGAACCCCCAGCGGCCCCAGCAACCCGGCCTCCACGGAAAGCCCCATGCCGGCCAGGATCACCAGCGGCAACAGCAGCAGCCGTAGCCCCGGTTTGGTGGCAGGCGTCGCAGCGACCTGTTCGATTGAAGATTGCATAAAGATAACCTGTGGTCAGTTAACACAAACCCATGTGGGCGCGAGCCTGCTCGCGAAAACGCTGCTCGGGTCGGCAACAAGCGGGTGAGCGATGATTTCGCGGGCAGACTTGCGCCCCACGGGCGAAGGAGGCGTGCATTATCGGCTGGCTTCCCTTTGCAATAAATGGGAGCATCCGGACAACACTTTTGCGCATTACGCACAGCAGGATTGATCATGCAGGGTCTCAACGAATTTGGATTCAAGGCGCTCAGGCTGTTTGTCGCGGTGCTGGACCATGGCAGTTTCTCTGAAGTCGCCCGTCGCGAAGGCCTGGCACCCTCCTCCATTTCGCGGCAGATCCAGCTGATGGAACAGGCCCTGAGCCAACAACTGCTGTACCGCCACACGCGCGCCGTCACCCCTACCGAGGCCGGGCGCATGCTGGGGCACCATGCGCGGTTGGTGCTGGTGCAGCTCGAGGAAGCCGAACAGGCGCTGCAGGAGCAGCGAAGCGAGCCGAGTGGACTGGTTCGGATAAACGCCCCGGTGGTCTTCGGGCAACGGCACCTGACGCCCTGGCTTGGCCAGTTGTGCGAGCGCTACCCGAAGCTGCAACTGGATATCCAGCAGACCGACAGCTACGTCGATCCGCTGCAGGAAGGTGCCGACCTGCTGTTCCGCATCGGCCCCCTGCACGACTCGAGCATGCAGGCGCGAATTCTGGCGCCCCATCGTTTCCAGGTGGCGGCCAGCCCGGCGTATCTTAAGCGTCGCGGCACCCCGAGGCGTCCCGACGAGCTCGTCGCCCATCAGTGTCTGGCCTACAAAGGCGTGGCCGGTCAGCAGCGCTGGTTCTTCCGCAAAGATCAGCAGGACTGGGTGGCTTACTCGGTGAAGGGGCCAATCACCGGCAACCATGCCGACACTCTCACTCAAGCGGCGGAACAGGGCCTGGGGCTGGTGATGTTTCCGTCATGGCTGATTGGCGAAGCGGTGCGTAACGGCACGCTGGTGCCCGTGCTGGAGGAGTATCAGGTATCCAATAGCCTGGAACCGCAGCAGATCGCCGTCCTGTGGCCCGGTAGCCGACGGTTGTCGGTAAAGGTCAGGACGGTGATCGATTTTTTTGTCGAATGCTTCGGGGCGGTGCCGTACTGGGACCGACCGTAGCTGGCGAGGCAGGCAGTGCGCTATGGCACCATCCTGGAGCAGGCAAGCTGCCCCCCTCGCCACAGGAGCTCAATTGCCACAGACGTGTAAAGGCCACCAAAAACGTCAGGCGTCAGATACGGAACTGCCCAACCAGTCCGCCCAACCGTTGCCCCAGGTCTGCGAGGCTACGGGTGGTTTGTGCGCCGAGCTGGGTTTCGTCAGCGACGCTGTCCACGGCTGCCGCAATCTGATGCACGCTGCGGTTGATCTCTTCGGCCACGGCCGTCTGCTCTTCGGCGGCGCTGGCGATCTGCGCGTTCATCGAGTTGATCGTGCCAATCAACTGCGCCATCGCATCCAGCGAAGCGCCCGCCTCGTTGGCCTGGGCGCTGGTGCCGTCGCCGGCCTCACTGGAGCGACGCATCGCCTCAACCGCTGACTGCGTGCCCGCCTGCAAACGGTCGATCATGCCCTGGATTTCCTGGGTGCTGATTTGCGTGCGACTGGCCAGCGCCCGCACTTCGTCCGCCACCACAGCAAAGCCGCGGCCCGCCTCGCCGGCGCGAGCCGCTTCGATCGCGGCATTGAGGGCCAGCAGGTTGGTCTGGTCAGCAATCGAGCGAATCACCCCGAGCACGCTGACAATCGACGACACGTCCTGCTGCAAACTGTCCAGCGACACGCCGCTGCTGCGAATGTCGTCCACCAGTGCATGAATCTTCACGATGCTGCCAGCCACTACCCGCTTGGCCGCCTGGCCCTCTTCATCCGTCTGCTGAGCCGCTACCGCAGCGTTCTGCGCGCTTTTGGCAACTTCCTGGGCCGCCGCCGACATTTCATTGATCGCCGTGGCCACCTGATCGGTCTCGTGACGCTGGCGCTCCATCGCCTGGTCCGAACGCTGGGCCTGAGCGGATACCTGAGTCACCAGGCCGGTCAGCTGCGAAGTCATTTCAGTGATCTGGCGCACCAGCCCATGGATCTTGTCGACAAAACGATTGAACGAGCCCGCCAGTTCGCCAAGTTCATCCTGGCTGGTAATGGTCAGGCGGCGAGTCAGGTCACCCTCGCCTGCCGCGATGTCATCGAGGTTGGCCTTCATCAGGTGCAGTGGACGCAAGATCGTGTTGGACAGCAACACGCCAGCAGCGGCGATCACCAGCAAGACCACGGCAGCGATGCCGACAATGCTCCACACCACCCCTTCCATGCGCGCCTGTACCTTGGCCTCGACCAGCGCCACCTGCGCCTCAATGCCGTCGAGATTCACCGACGTACCCACCGCCATGTCCCATTTGGCCAGGTACTCGGTGTAACCAAGCTTGGGCACCAGCACCTGGGTGTTGCCCGGCAACGGTGAACTGTATTGCAGGTAATGGGTGCCGTCCTTCGCGACTTTCACCAGGTCGCGGTTGACGTACACGCCGTTCGGGTCGCGGTTGTCCTTGAAGCTCTGGCCGACGCCTTCCGGGCTGTTGGCCTTGAACAGGCGCACGGTGTTGGAGTCATAGCCGAAGAAATAGCCGTCCTTGCCATAGCTGATGCTCGACAGCAATTTGATCGCCTGGGCCCGCGCGCCATCGTCGCCGGGGGCGGCGGCTTCGTAGAGAGGTTTGATCGTGGACACGGCCACGGCCACGTAGCTTTGCAAGGTGGCCTTGGCGTCAGAGAGCAGGCGTTGCCGGGTTTCCTCCACTTCGTTGCGCGCCTGTTGCTGCAGGATAAACAGCGTGGTCAGACTGATGACCAGCGCAAAGAGCAGCACCGGGAGGACGGCGAGGGACAGGACTTTAGCCTTGAGGCTCATGCGCATGACATTCACTCTTTTGATTTATTGGCGTGCCTGGAAGCTTTAACGGCACGCCGGAGCAAAAGTTGAATATCACCCACTGTAGGCGTGAGCCTGCTCGCGATAGCGGAGTGTCAGCCAACATCAATGCTGAAAGTCAGGCCGTCATCGCGAGCAGGCTCACTCTCACAGGGGAGATCAGTGAGGCGTGGGGATCACAACACCATCGCCGCCACCCAGCCGAAGGCCAGCAGCGGCAGGTTGTAGTGCAGGAAAGTCGGCACCACAGTGTCCCAGATATGGTGATGCTGGCCATCGACGTTCAAGCCGGAGGTCGGGCCGAGGGTCGAATCGGAGGCTGGGGAGCCCGCATCCCCGAGTGCACCTGCAGTGCCGACGATGCACACGATCGCCAGCGGGCTGAAGCCCAGCTGCACGCACAGTGGCACGAAAATCACCGCCAGGATCGGCACCGTCGAGAACGACGACCCGATGCCCATGGTCACCAGCAACCCCACCAGTAACATCAACAAGGCACCAATGGCCTTGCTGTGACCGATCCAGGAAGCGGCGGTTACGACCAGCGACTGCACATCTCCAGTGGCCTTGATCACTTCGCCAAACCCCGAGGCGGCGATCATGATGAAGCCGATCATCGCCATCATCTTCATGCCTTCGGTGAACAGATCGTCGGTATCACGCCACTTCACAATTCCCGACACCGAGAAAATCAGAAACCCTGCCAGGGCGCCAATGATCATCGAGTCGAGCAGCAGCTGGATCACGAACGCGGCGATGATCGCCAGGCCCGCGACCATCAGGCTCAGCGGGTTGTATTGCACCGCCACCTGCTCGACCTGCTCGATCTTGCCCAGGTCGTAGACGCGCTTCTTGCGGTAGCTGAAAAACGCAATCGCCAGGCCAAACACCATGCCCAGCGCCGGGATACCCATCGCGTGGGTGACATTGATGCCGCTGATATCAACGCCGCTGCGGGCGACGTTGGCCAGCAGGATCTCGTTGAGGAAGATGTTGCCAAAGCCCACCGGCAGGAACATGTACGGCGTGATCAGCCCGAAGGTCATGACGCAGGCGATCAACCGTCGATCCAGTTGCAGCTTGGTCAGCACGTACAAAAGCGGCGGCACCAGCAACGGAATAAAGGCGATATGTATCGGCAAGATGTTTTGCGAGGCGATGGCCACGACCCCCAGCAGGCCGATCAGCAACCATTTGACCCGGCCGCCACTGCTGGCGTGCTGGCGATCAACCATGGCCAGCGCCTTGTCTGCCAGGGCATGGGCCATCCCCGACTTGGCAATCGCCACCGCGAACGCCCCCAGCAAGGCATAGGACAGCGCAACGGTAGCCCCGCCCCCAAGGCCGCTGTTGAACGCTTTAAGCGTGGCGTCGATGCCCAGGCCGCCGGTCAGGCCACCGACCAGCGCGCCCACGATCAGCGCGATCACTACGTGTACGCGGGACAGGCTGAGTATCAGCATGACGCCGACCGCAGCAATTACTGCATTAATCATCGTTACCTCAAGGCAAGCAGAATGAGCTCAGCCGGCAGTCTGCGAAGAGCCGCCAGCGGATTTTAGAACGGGTTTTATTAGAGGGCGCGCACTGTGCCGCAGCACTGCCAGCTTGTCAAAGCCAACACGATCCCGTACGAGCTGCCGCAGGCTGCGATCTTTTGAGCTTCTGGCGTCATCAAGAACATTGAAAATCAAAAGATCGCAGCCTTCGGCAGCTCCTACCGGGTGAAATTCGATATTCGGTAAACACCATCAAGAATCCCGAGTAACGGCCGCTACAGTACCAAGCCGCAGATATTTATCGAATAAGGACGTCTCCATGTCGCTCAGACAACTTTCCATTCAATGGAAAATCACCCTGCTGGCCGGGCTTTGCCTGGCGGGTATCGTGACCCTGCTGGTGGGTCTTTCGCTGTATCGCATGGAGCACAGTTCCGCCTTGGTGAAGGCCTCGAGCACGGAGATGCTCAATGAAGCCGCCCAGGCACGTATTCAATCCCAGGGTGAAAACCAGGCGCTGGTCATTCGCCAGCAGTTCATGGACGCCTACCAATACGGCCATGGCTTCTCGCGCCAGGTGCTGTTCCTGCGCGACCAGGCGGAAAAGCGCTTCCTCGACGCCTTCGACCTGCGCGAAGACCTGACCCGCCAGGTCAAGTCGGCACTGCAGGCCAACCCGGAACTGCTCGGCCTGTCACTGGTGTTCGAAGTCAATGCCCTGGACGGCAAAGACGAACTGTTCGCCGGCCAGGCCGAGCTGGGCAGCAACGACAAGGGCCGCTTCGCCCTGTACTGGTCGCAGCCCACTCCGGGCCAGGTAACGTCCATGGCGTTGCCGGAAAGCGACATGGCCGACACCAATGCCGGCCCCAGCGGCGAACCGGCCAACGCCTGGTTCACCTGCCCGCGCACCTCGCTCAAGCCGTGCGTCATCGAGCCGTACTTCTACAAGATCGACGGCCAGGACGTGTTGATGACCAGCATCGTCTTTCCGCTGATGGTCAACGGCAAGGTCATCGCTTCGCTGTCGGTGGACATCAACCTCAACAGCCTGCAATCAATCAGCCAGGCGGCGAGCAAGAAGCTCTACGACGGCCAGACCCACGTCAGCATCATCAGCCCGGTCGGCCTGCTGGCCGGCTACAGCCCGGACTCGAGCAAACTCAGCCAGCGCCTGGACAGTGTCGACAAGAGCAGCGGCGCCGAGCTGATTCGTTTGCTGGCGACCAGCGACAAGACAGCCAGCCTGCACAGCGACCAACAGCTCAAGGTGCTCGCACCCTTCGAGCCGATCCCCGGTGGCAAATCCTGGGGCGTGCTGCTGCAAGTGCCGGAAAAAGTCCTGGTCGGTCCTGCCGAAGCCCTGGAACGACAACTCGATGAGAGCAACACCACTGGCACCCTGGTTGAACTGGGCCTGGGCGTGCTGGCCGCGTTGATCGGCCTGCTGCTGGTGTGGCTGATGGCCCGCAGTGTGACCAAACCGATCCTCGGGGTGGCGCGCATGCTCGAAGACATCGCCAGCGGCGAAGGCGACCTGACCCGCCGACTGGCCTACGACAAGCAGGACGAACTGGGCCAGTTGGCCGGCTGGTTCAACCGCTTCCTGGACAAGCTGCAGCCAATCATCGCCGAAGTGAAACGCTCGGTGCAGGATGCGCGCAGCACGGCTGACCAATCCTCCGCGATCGCCACTCAAACCAGCGCCGGCATGGAGCAGCAGTATCGCCAGGTGGACCAGGTTGCCACCGCGTCCCACGAAATGAGCGCCACCGCCCAGGACGTCGCCCGCAGTGCAGCGCAAGCCGCCCAGGCCGCCCGCGACGCGGACCATGCGACTCGCCGTGGCCTGACCGTGATCGACCAGACCACCACCAGCATCGACAACCTTGCCGCCGACATGAGTGCGGCGATGGTGCAGGTCGAAGGCCTGGCAGCCAACAGCGAGAAAATCGGCTCGGTGCTGGAAGTGATTCGCGCCATCGCCGAACAAACCAACCTGCTGGCCTTGAACGCCGCCATCGAAGCCGCTCGCGCGGGTGAAGCCGGTCGCGGCTTTGCCGTAGTGGCCGATGAGGTGCGCAACCTGGCGAGACGTACCCAGGAGTCGGTCGAGGAAACCCGCCTGGTGATCGAGCAGCTGCAAAGCGGTACACAGGAGGTGGTGGGCTCGATGAGCAACAGCCATCGCCAGGCCCAGGGCAGCGTCGAGCAGGTTGGCCAGGCCGTGACCGCCCTGCGCCAGATCGGCGAAGCGGTGACGGTGATCAGCGACATGAACCTGCAGATCGCCAGTGCGGCGGAAGAACAGAGCGCCGTGGCTGAAGAGATCAACAACAACGTGGCGACGATTCGCGACGTCACGGAGTCGCTGTCGGGGCAGGCGAATGAGTCGGCGCGGGTCAGCCAGTCACTTAACAGCCTGGCGAATCAGCAGCAGAGCTTGATGGATCAGTTTCGCGTGTGAGCCACTCCACAGCGCACGGGTGAGCCAATGTGCAAGAGCCAATGTGGGAGCGAGCCTGCTCGCGATAGCAGAGTGTCAGGCAACTAGATGTCGACTGACATACCGCTATCGCGAGCAGGCTCGCTCCCACAGGGAGTGTCAGGCAACTAGATGTCGACTGACACACCGCTATGGCGAGCAGGCTGGCTCCCGCAGGGACTTTGGGGCAGTTTCAGGTCTCAGCGCCTGGGCAGTTCAATCACCACCCGCAACCCGCCCCACTCACTCTCTTCCAGGCGCAACACCCCGCCCCACGTGTCGACGATATCGCGCACGATCCCCAGCCCCAAGCCGTGCCCATCGGTTTGCTCATCCAAACGGGTGCCGCGGCTGAAGACCTGGGTCCGTTGATCCTCGGGTATTCCCGGCCCGTCATCCTCCACATCCAACTCAAACCCTGCCGTCGTCTCCACCACGCTCAAGCGCACCTCGGCATCCGCCCATTTGCAGGCGTTGTCCAGCAGGTTGCCGAGCAGTTCCAGCAGGTCTTCACGATCCCAGGGCAGTTGCAGCCCCTGGGGCGCGCGGTAGCTCAGGTGCAAATGTTCACCGTGGATCATGTTCAGCGTCGCCAGCAACCCCGGTAACTCGCCAGCGCAATCGAACAAGGCGCCCGGCAGCGCATCGCCGGACAACCTTGCGCGATTGAGCTCTCGATTGAGCCTTTGCCGGACCTGCTCCAGCTGCTCCTTGAAGATCCTGCGCAATTCGGGGTGGTCATCGAGTTTTTCACTCGAGGCCAGGCTCACCAACACCGCCAGCGGGGTTTTCAAGGAGTGACCAAGATTGCCCAGGGCATTGCGCGAGCGCTTGAGGCTGTCCTCGGTGTGCGCCAGCAGATGGTTGATCTGCGCCACCAACGGCTCCAGCTCTACCGGGACCTGATCGTCCAGCTGCGAGCGCTGCCCCTGTTGCAACTGGGCGATCTGCTCGCGGGCCTTTTCCAGGGGACGCAATGCTCGACGTACGGTGACCCGTTGCAGCACCAGAATCAGCAGCAGCCCCGCCAGTCCCAGCCCGAGGCCGACCTGTTGCATGCGCAGAAAACTGTCGCGCACCGGGGTGTAGTCCTGCGCCACGCTGATGGAAATCGACTGCCCCAGCCGCCGATAGTCGGAACGCAACACCAGCAACTGCTGGCCCTCGGGCCCCAGTTGCAGGTTGCTGTGCAGCCCCGATTCAGTGAGTTGGGGAAACTCCTGGTCCCACAGGGATCGCGAGCGCCAATGTTTGTCGGCGAAGTCGATGCGGAAGTAGTGCCCGGAGAACGGCCGCTGATAGGCCGGCGCCAGGTGCCGCTCCTCCAGTTGCAAACCCTGGGGCCCACGTACCAGTGCCACCAGCAGGTTCTCGCTGTCGTTGCGCAGGCCCGCCTCAAGGTAGCGCTGCAAGCCCATTTCGAACAGCCACAGGCTGGTCTGCGCCAATACCAGGCCGACAATCACCATCACGCTGATCAGGCCCAGGCTCAAGCGGCGCTGGATCGACCTCACTTGGCTTGCCCGCCGAACAGGTAACCCTGGCCGCGACGGGTTTCGATCACGCTGCGGCCCAGCTTGCGTCGCAGATGATTGACGTGGACCTCCAGCACGTTGGAATCACGCTCTGTTTCACCGTCGTAGAGGTGCTCTGCCAAGTGGCTCTTGGACAGGATCTGTTCGGGGTGCAGCATGAAATAGCGCAGCAGGCGAAATTCCGCAGCGGTGAGCAAGATGTCGGCACCGTCCCGCGTCACACATTGGCGGCCTTCATCCAGATGCAGGCCCGCCGCCTTGAGCGTCGGCTGGTTGGCCTGGCCGTGGGAGCGGCGCAACAGCGCCTGGACGCGCAAATGCAGCTCTTCGGGGTGAAAGGGTTTGGTCAGGTAATCGTCGGCGCCGGCCTTGAGGCCTTCGATGCGTTCGGACCAGGAACCGCGCGCGGTCAGGATCAGCACGGGTGTCGACAGACCACCGGCGCGCCATTGCGCCAGCACCTCAAGCCCGGGCAAACCAGGCAGGCCAAGGTCGAGGATGATCAGGTCATAAGGCTCGCTGCTGCCCTGGTACACCGCATCGCGGCCGTCGGCCAGCCAGTCCACGGCATACCCCTGGCGGTTCAGACCGGCCATCAATTCGTCGGCCAGGGGCACGTGGTCTTCCACGAGAAGCAAGCGCATCGGTCAATCTTCCTTGTCTTTCAGTAACTGGCCAGTGGTGGCGTCGAGGTCCAGCTCGCGGACTACGCCTTCGGCGGTCAACAGTTCGACTTCATAAATGTAGACGTCGTGTTTTTCTTCAAGCTCGGCTTCCAGCAATTTGGCCCCTGGATAGCGATCCAGGGCCTGCTGCAGCAGCTGCTCCAGGGGCATGATCACCCCTTGCTGGCGCAGGCGCAGGGCTTCGTCCTGATCCAGGTCGCGGGCCATCACCACAGAGCAGAAGACCAGCAGCGCCAGCCCCACTCGGAGGCTGGCGCGCGTGCCGGACAAAAAATGCACCTTCATTACGTATCCTGTTGATCCTTGAGAACCTGCCCGCTGACAGCGTCCAATTCCATGTCCCAATCGATACCCTGTGGGTCACGCATCTCCACCTGGTAGACGAACTTGCCGTACTCTTCTTCCAGCTCGGTCTCGGTGATGGTGGAGCCCGGGTGTTTGGACAGGGCTGTAGCATTGAGCTTCTCGAAAGACACAATGGTACCAGCGTCGCGCAGCCGCAGGGCTTCATCAGGGCCCAGGTCCCGGGCATGGGCGAGGCTGGCGGTCATGGCGATGAGGGAAGCAGTGAACAGGGCAGTCAGGGTTTTCATCGGTGTCTCCGAATTTTTTGGGTGTTGCTTACGGGAGCCACCTTAACGATTCGAACTTAACTGAAACTGAATGGCCATCATGCATTGCGCAAGGGTTTGACGTTCAAATCTCTTATAATCGCTCCCGCTTGCCAGAATCGAGATCCGGTATGACCGCCATCCACATCAAGTTCCCCGCCCTGACCCTCAAAGCCGGCCCTCGCGCCTTTGCGCGCATCCGTGAACAAGGGCTGAGCGCCGCCGACGTCGGCACGCTGCCCGGCGCCGCCGGTGGTCCCAAAGCCCTGGGGATTCAGGGACTGGACCTGGCGTTGTTCGGTGAGTGGTTGCCGGCCGCCCCGCGGGAGCGCTCGCTGATCGGCGCCTCGGTGGGCTCCTGGCGTTTCGCCAGCGCCTGCCTGCCGGACGCCGCCGAGGGCATCCGGCGTCTCGGCCGGCTGTACACCGAGCAGGATTTCAACAAGGGCGTGACCATGGCACAGATCAGCCAGAGCTCGCGGCGCATGCTCGAGGAGCTGCTCGACGGCCGCGACTCGGCGATTCTCGATAATGCGCATTATCGGCTGAACATCATGGTGGTCAAAAGCCACGGCCGGCTTGCGCAAGACCATCGTGGTCACCTGGGCCTGGGGTTGTCGACGGTGATCGCCGACAACCTGCGCAACCGCTCGCGCCTGTCGCGGCATTTCGAACGGCTGATCATCCACGATCCACGTCTCGCCCCGCCGGTGCACCCACTGACCGATTTCCCCTCGCGCTTCGTCGCATTGAACGCCGCCAACCTGCGCCAGGCACTGCTCGCATCCGGCTCGATCCCCATGGTCATGGAAGGTGTTCGGGACCTGCCGGGCGCTGGCGCCGGAACCTTTCGCGACGGCGGCCTGCTCGACTACCACCTCGACCTGCCCTACAGCGGCAATGACATCGTGCTGTACCCGCACTTCACCGACCGGATCATTCCCGGCTGGTTCGACAAGCCCCTGCCCTGGCGCCGCGCCTGTTCGACGCGGCTGCAGGACGTGCTGTTGCTGGCACCGTCAAGGCAATATCTGGCGCGCCTGCCCTTCGGCAAGCTGCCCGACCGCAATGACTTCAAGCGCTTCATGGGCGATGCGCCAAGCCGGCAGAAGTACTGGCGCGCGTCGATGGACGAAAGCCGTCGCCTGGGCGACGAGTTCCTCGAACTGGCCGCCAACGGTCGCCTCGGCGAACGCTTGCTGACCCTTTAGTCAGGACAAGCTGTTAAACTCGCCGCCTGCCCCTATCGCTGCGGCGATCGCCACCTGACAGAGCTCAAGACACTGTGGAAATCTTCAAAGAGTTTACGTTCGAATCCGCCCACCGCCTGCCCCATGTCCCGGACGGCCACAAATGCGGCCGCCTGCACGGTCACTCGTTCAAGGTGGCGATTCACCTCAGTGGCGACCTTGATCCGCATACCGGCTGGATTCGCGATTTCTCCGAGATCAAGGCGATCTTCAAGCCGCTGTATGAGCGACTGGATCACAACTACCTCAATGACATTCCTGGCCTGGAGAATCCGACCAGTGAAGTGCTGGCCAAGTGGATCTGGGGTGAGTTGAAGCCATTGCTGCCGGAACTCAGCGCGATCCGCATCCATGAAACCTGTACCAGTGGCTGCATCTATCGCGGCGAATAACCCAGAAAAACACATCCCCTACTGTAGGAGCGAGCTTGCTCGCGAAAAACCTGAGAGCGCCGCTGGATGCCAGACTTCCAGCGTTATCGTTGAAGACCATCGCGAGCAAGCACGCTCCTACAGATTGACGACATGCGTTTCGTCAGTGAAACACCCGAACAGCCTCCTGGGCTGTTTTTTTATGCCTATGCTTTTGGCCTCTTTCCCACCAGGAGGACATGGGCATGACTGACTGGCCGCTGCCCCAAACCTATCGCTTCAACGGACACGCCATCCGCTTCGCCGTACGCGGCGACGGCCCGCCGCTGGTGTTCGTGCATGGCACGCCCTTCTCGTCCCATGTCTGGCACCGCATCGCGCCGCATTTCATTGCCTCCCACCGTGTGCACTACTTCGACCTGCTGGGCTACGGGCAGTCGGAGAAGATCGACGGCGATGTGTCACTGGGCATTCAGAACGAGCTGCTGGCGCGACTGCTGGAACATTGGGGGCTGGACCGCCCGGATGTGGTTGCCCATGACTTCGGCGGCGCCACCGCGTTGCGCGCGCACTTGCTCAACGGCAAGGATTACCGCAGCTTGACGCTGATCGACCCGGTGGCGCTCACGCCCTGGGGCTCACCTTTCGTGCAGCACGTGCGCCAGCATGAAGCAGCGTTCAGTGGCTTGCCCGATTACATCCAGCGCGCCATCGTGCCGGCTTATATCCGTGGAGCGATCAAGCGTGATATCCCCGATGAGGAACTCGCGCCCTATGTAAAGCCGTGGCTGGGCGATCCGGGGCAGGCAGCGTTCTATCGACAAATAGCGCAGATGGACGAGCGTTACACCCAAGAAGTCGAAAACCAGTACCCGAACGTTCGGTGTCCCGTGCAGATCCTGTGGGGCGAGGACGATCAGTGGATCCCCATCGACCGCGGGCGTGCGCTGCACCAGATGATTCCAGGGTCGCAGTTTCATCCGATCGCCGATGCCGGGCACCTGATGCAGGAAGATGCCCCGGAGGCCATCGTCGCGGCGCTATTACGTTTCCTGCCATTACTCCCCTGAGCCCAGACCCGCGACATTGGCACGACCACTGCAACCCTCCTCGCGTCCTCCCTCCAGCAAAGGAACGCCTCATGACGCAAAACGCCCCCGGCAACGACTATCCCCTCAGCGAAGTCCCCCTGCACGCGCGCAAAGGCCTGGCCTCCACCGCCATGGTGTTACTGGGCTTCACCTTTTTCACCGCTACCATGTTCGCCGGCGGCAAGCTTGGCGTGGCGTTCAGTTTCGGCGAGATGATGGCGGTGATTCTTGTCGGTAACCTGCTGTTGGGGCTATACGCCGCAGCCCTGGGATACATCGCCTTCAAGAGCGGTCTCAATTCGGTGCTGATGGGGCGCTTCTGTTTTGGCGAAGTGGGCAGCAAGCTCAGCGACCTGATCCTGGGATTTACCCAGATCGGCTGGTACGCCTGGGGCACCGCGACCGCCGCCGTGGTGCTGGGCAAATACTTCGGCCTGGGCGACGGCCCCGTGCTGGGCTTGATGGTGCTGTTCGGTCTGGCCTTCTGCGCCACCGCGTATGTGGGTTATCGCGGCCTGGAAATTCTTTCCTACATTGCCGTGCCCGCCATGATGCTGCTTCTGATGCTGTCGATGTGGGTGGCCACGGTGGAAGTTGGCGGCATCGACGGCCTGCTGGCCGTCGTGCCCACGGGGACGCTGGATTGGTCGACCGCCATCACGCTGGTGTTCGGCACCTTCGTCAGCGGCGCTACCCAGGCGACCAACTGGACACGCTTCTCGCGCTCGGCGCGGGTGGCGGTGCTGGCGAGCCTGATCGGTTTTTTCATCGGCAATGGCCTGATGGTGTTGATCGGCGCCTACGGGGCCATCGTCTACCAGCAACCGGACGTGGTCGAAGTGCTTTTGCTGCAAGGTTTTGCCATGGCCGCAATGGCGATGCTGCTGCTCAACATCTGGAGCACCCAGGACAACACCATCTACAACTTCGCGGTTGCCGGCTGCAACCTGCTGCGCACCGGTCGACGCAAGACCGTGACCCTGGCCGGCGCAGTGATCGGTACGGCGCTGGCCCTGCTGGGCATGTACGACATGCTGGTGCCCTACCTCATCCTGCTCGGCACGGTGATTCCGCCGATAGGCGGGGTGATCATGGCGGACTTTTTCTTCCGCTATCGCGGTCAATATCCACGACTGGCCGAAGCGCGCCTGCCGGCGTTCAACTGGCCCGGGCTGGGCGCTTATGCGGTCGGCACCGTGGCCGCTTTCAGTTCGCCGTGGGTCGCGCCTCTGGTAGGGATTGCCGCTGCCGCGCTAACGTATGTGCTAATGACCAGTGTACTTGGCGCCCGAGTCGCCAACGCACCACTACAAGATCTCTAGAAGGATTCGCCTGATGCATATCATCAATGCCCGCCTGCGCAACCAAGAAGGCCTGCATGAGCTGCACCTGGAAAACGGCCTGATCAGCAATATCGCCCGGCAGACCGAAGCCCCGACCCTGGGCCCCGAAGACCTGGACGCTGGCGGCAACCTGGTGATCCCGCCCTTTGTCGAACCGCACATTCACCTCGACGCCACCCTCACCGCCGGCGAACCGCGCTGGAACATGAGTGGCACGCTGTTCGAAGGCATCGAGTGCTGGAGCGAGCGCAAGGTCACCATTACCGAAGAAGATACCAAGACCCGCACCCGCAAAACCCTGCAGGCCCTCGCAGCCCATGGCATCCAGCATGTGCGCACCCACGTCGATGTCACCGATCCGCAGCTCACTGCGCTGAAGGCGATGCTCGAAGTGCGCGAGGAAAGCCGGCACCTGGTGGACATGCAAATCGTCGCGTTCCCCCAGGAAGGCATCGAGTCCTATCGCAACGGTCGCGAGTTGATGGAAGAAGCCATTCGCATGGGCGCCGACGTGGTGGGCGGCATTCCGCATTTCGAGTACACCCGGGACCAGGGTGTAAGCTCGGTGAAGTACCTGATGGACCTGGCCGAGCGCACCGGCTGCCTGGTGGATGTGCACTGCGACGAAACCGACGACCCGCATTCGCGCTTCCTTGAAGTGCTGGCCGAAGAGGCCCGTAGCCGCGACATGGGGTCGCGCGTCACGGCCAGTCACACCACGGCCATGGGCTCCTACGACAATGCCTACTGCGCCAAGCTGTTCCGCCTGCTGGGCCATTCGGGGATCAGTTTTGTTTCCTGCCCGACCGAAAGCATTCACCTGCAAGGCCGCTACGACAACTTCCCGAAACGTCGCGGGGTGACACGGGTCAACGAACTGCTCGAAGCGGGCATGAACGTGTGCTTCGGCCAAGACTCGATCGTCGACCCCTGGTATCCGCTGGGTAATGGCAACATCCTGCGGGTACTGGAGGCCGGGCTGCACATCTGTCACATGCTCGGCTACCGCAACCTGCAAAGCGCCCTGGACCTGGTGACCGACAACAGTGCTAAAGCGATGGCCCTGGGTGACCGCTACGGCCTGGAACGCGGGAGGCCAGCGAACCTGCTGATCCTGTCGGCAGACAGCGACTACGAGGTGATTCGCAGCCAGGGTTTGCCTTTGTATTCGGTGCGCAATGGCAAGGTGCTGATGAAGCGGACGATGCCGCAGGTTGAGTTGTTTGGTCCGCGTTGAGTGATGGGTTGACTGCAACGCCTGCGCCACGATGTGCCCCTGCCTGACCGAACCTCACAGGACAGTCGCTGTCCCTTGGGGACGCGACGTTTTAACCAAGGATTGCAATGAGTAACCTCAACACCCCCACCACCTTCATCCCCGGACGCCTGGAGCAGATGTCCACGCGGGTCGCTTTTTTCATCGCCGGTTTTGGCATCGCCGCCTGGGCGCCCCTGGTGCCCTATGCCAAGGCCAGGGCCGGGCTGGATGAGGGCACGCTGGGGCTGCTGCTGTTGTGCCTGGGGGTGGGCTCGATCCTGGCGATGCCAATGGCCGGGATCCTGGCCACGCGCTTCGGCTGTCGGCGAGTGGCGGTCGGCGGCACGCTGCTGATTTGTGCGGCGCTGCCATTGCTGGCAACGGTGACGTCGATACCGGCGCTGATCGCCGCCCTGTTCATGTTTGGCGCAGGCCTGGGCACGGTGGATTCGACGGTCAACCTGCAAGCGGTGATCGTCGAACGCGCCAGCGGCAAGACCATGATGTCGGGGTTCCATGGGTTGTTCAGTCTGGGCGGGATCGTCGGCGCAGCAGGGGTCAGTGCCCTGCTCGGCTTTGGCCTTACGCCGCTGACGGCGATGCTGGTGGTGGTGGTGATGCTGCTGGTCGCGCTGTGCAAGGCTGCCCCTCACATGCTGCCTTACGGCAGCGAAAGCTCCGGTCCGGCGTTCGCCATTCCTCATGGCATCGTGCTGTTCATTGGCGGGATGTGCTTCATCGTGTTCCTCGCCGAGGGCGCGGCGCTGGACTGGAGCGCGGTGTTCCTGGCGCAGGAGCGCGGCATCGACACGGCCTATGCCGGGTTGGGTTACGCGGCGTTTGCCTTGACCATGACCGTGGGCCGCTTGACCGGTGACCGAATTGTCCGGCATCTGGGCGCCACCCGGGTGATTGTGTTTGGCGGGCTGACGGCGGCAGCGGGGTTGTTCCTGGCGACCTTTGCACCCAACTGGGAGTTTGCCCTGGTGGGGTATGCGCTGCTGGGCGCGGGTTGTTCGAACATTGTGCCGGTGCTTTACACCGCGGTCGGTAAGCAGACAGTGATGCCCGAGAGCGTCGCGGTGCCGGCTATCACTACCCTGGGTTACGCAGGGATCCTTGCGGGGCCGGCGGTGATCGGGTTTATCGCCCATGGCAGCAGTTTGAGCTTTGCGTTTGGGTTGATGGCGGTGTTGCTGGTGGCGGTGGCTATTGGCGGGAAGGTGTTGAAGGTTTGACTGCTGTTTTCAGGTTTGGGCCCATATCCGTTTCTGCGGTCTCGGCGCTCATGGCTCCGCGCCTACGGCATCTGATGTTTCCTGTAGGAGCTGTCGTAGGAGCTGTCGAGTGAAACGAGGCTGCGATCCTTTGATCTTGCTCTGCGTACATATCCATTGAAGCGGTCAGGGCGGCTTATGGTTCCGCCCTTACGGCGGGTTACACCGTTTCTTCTGTAGGAGCTGTCGAGTGAAACGAGGCTGCGATCTTTTGATCTTGCTCTGCGTACATATCCGTTGCTGCGGTAACGGCGGGTTATGGTTCCGCTCTTACAGCGGGTTACTTGGAAAAGCGCCAAGTAACCAAGCGCTTTCTGCCCCACCACTCGGCACCTCGCCTAGGCTCGGTGTGCCCTCACTCCGGCAGTGCTCCGCGGGTCGCCGCGATGGGCCATCCCTGGCCCAGCGCGGCTAAACCGGCATCCTTGCCGGTTTCCCCGCTACGCAATGCCTGCGTTCGGCCAGCGTGGTTAACGGGGCGCCTGCGATCAAGAACTTCGCCGTGGCGGCCTTCGGGCCGACCAAGGCATCAAGCCGGCGCGCTGCGCGCGTTTGTGCGCACATCCCGAATTGAAATGAACACCTATGGGCGGTGATAACATTGGGAGCAAAGCTTGATCCGGACGGCGTTCCGACGATGCAGGTCAACGATAACGCCCAATTCTTGGCTAAACCCAACACATTAATTTGATCTCAAAACCCAACACTACCCTGCACAAAAAACGTCCGCGGTGCCCCCACATACATGCCCGCATTATTGTCGCTGGAACGGGTGAAGTACTGCTTGTCGAAGACGTTCTTCACCCCCGCCCCCAGCTTCAGGTTAGACAGCGTCGCGCCAAAGTCATAGCCGCCACGCACGTTCCAGGTGACGTACCCCGGAATGTCGCCGTACTGACCATCCGCGGTGCCTTCGGTGATGTAATTGCCGCTGAAACTGCCATCGGCGTTCACTGCCGTACCCGGTGAGCGCTGTTTTGACTGGGCGAACGCGTCCACGTTCCAGGTCCAGCGATCGACGTCGTAGCGCAGCCCGGCGGTGGCTACCTGACGCGAATAGAACGGCAAGTCGCGCCCCTTGAAGCCTGGAATTTCTCCTTCATACACCGCCCGGGTGTAGGTGAAGCCGGCGTTGGCCGTCAGGCCATCGAGTCGTGGGTCCAGCGCGGCAAGGTCGTAATGCACCGAGGCTTCGAGGCCCTGGTGAGTCGTCGCACCGAGGTTGGTCCAGCCCGCGTCATTGCTGATGTACTGCAGTTCTTTATCGAAGTCGATGTAGAACAGCGTCACCTCCCCGCCCCACACGTCATCGTTGTAGCGAGTGCCGATCTCATAGGTCTTGGCCTTTTCCGGGTTCAGGCCGTTGGCCGTCTCGTCACCGGTGCCGCCCTGGCCGAGCTGGAAATATTGCAGGCTGCCAAAGGACGTTTCGTAGTTGGCGAACAGCTTCCAGGCGTCGGAAAGGTGGTACATCACACTCAGCGCCGGCAGCGGTTCGTTGCTGTCGATGCTGCGGTTTTTTTCCGCTACCGGCCTGCCCGCCGTGTCCAGTACCGGGCGATCGTGCCAGTCGGTGCTGATGTGTTCGAAGCGGATGCCCGGCGTTACGGTCCACTTGCCGACGTCGATCTTGTTGTCCACGTAGACCGAGTTGGCCTCGGTGCCACCCGTGCGGTCCTGGTACACATGCCCGTCGGCGCCCGGACTCACCACCGGCTCGTTGCTGTCGTTCAGCCCCAACCGGCTGGCCGATTCGTGCATGCCCTCCTTGAGGTAGCGATAACCGACACTGACTTCCTGGGTGGTCTGGCCGAGGTCGAACACATGAGACACCCGCGGCTCGATGCCGAAGGTGTAGTAGGTGCGCGGGAAGGAACCGAGGGTTTTCTGATCGCGCGCGGCGATTTTGCTGCCACGAAAGCTGTCGTAATAGTAAGTCAGCACTTCAGCCTGGGTGCGGTCATCGATCTGCCGCGCCCACTTGAACGACACCTCCTTGCGACGTCCAGTGAAGCTGTCGTTGTTGCGGTCGGACTGGAAAGGATTGGCGTCGTACTGCGCCTGGGTCAGACCGCCGGGCATATCGGCACTGGCGTCGTAGTAATGCAGATTGAGGCTGAAATCATCCACATCGGTGGGCGCCCAATGGGTCTTGAGCATCACGTCATCGATGTCGTTGCCATTGTTGCGCTCACGGTAACCGTTGCCGTTGACGCCCGAATACAACAGCGCCACGCCCATGCCGTTGTCCGCCGTACCGCCGAAGAACGCCGTATCGATGTGCTTCCAGCCACCGTGCCGGGAGGTTTCCAGGGTGGTGCCTATCTCGGCGGACGCTTGTTCAGGGATCGCCCGGGTGACGAAGTTGATCACCCCGCCCACGTTCTGCGGTCCATAACGCACCGAGCCGGCGCCACGCACCACGTCGATGCTGTCGAGGTTGCCGGAGGAGATCGGCGCCATCGACAGTTGCGGCTGGCCATAGGGCGCGAAGGCTGCCGGTACGCCGTCAATCAACACGGTGGAGCGTGGCGACAGGCGCGACGTCAGGCCGCGCACGCCGACGTTCAGGGAAATATCGCTGCCACCGGTGCCGTTGGCATCCTGTACCTGCACGCCCGGTACCCGCTTCAACACGTCGCCGACCGTCATTGCGCCTTGCTCGACCATGGCCTCGCGACGGATCACCGTGCGTGCGCCGGCGTGGTTCTGCACCACGGCTGCATCGGCATCGCCGAGCCAATTGCCGACCACCTTGATATCCGTCACGCCGAGCTCCAGCGGCCCTTCCTGGGCGGAAGTCGGTGTGGGGGTCAGGGTCACCGAGCCTGCATCGATCTGATAATCCAGGCCGCTGCCCTGCAGCAGCTGGCGCAAGGCCTGCTCGGGGGAAAGTTTACCGTCTACGGCCGGTGCCTGTTTGCCGGCGACCAGCTCCGGGCTGAAAAAAACCTGCAGCGAAGTCTGCTGGCCCAGCTGACTCAAGGCCTGCCCCAACGGCTGCGCCTCGATGTGGATGGCGTCCGCAGCAAATGCCTGGGGCAGCGCGCAGTTGACGGCCAAGGCCAGGGCCAGCGGCAACCAGGGTGATTTTTTGTTATGGGCGATGGTTTTTTTCACGTCGAAACTTGTCCTGTGAATCGCAAGAGCATGCGTTTGTTAATGCAAACCAGTTGCAGTTGGACAAGAAGACGAAGAACTCGAAAAAAACCTGAATCTATTTTGAAATTATTTCCTGACTGCCGTCATCGAGGGTGCGCACGGCTACCGGGAGAATGCTTGGCAAGGCCTTCAACAGGGCATCGGTGTTGTCAGATTTGAACACGCTGGTCAGGCGTAGATTGGCCACTTTGTCGTTGGCGACCGTGATCGGCTTGTCACGATAACGGGAGGCTTCGGCGGCCACTTCGCTCAGGCTCGCGTTATTGAACACCAGCTTGCCGCTGCGCCAGGCGGTCAGCTGCGCTGCATCCACCGCATACGCCGCGGCGACCTTGCCCTGGAGATCGACACGGGTGCCCATGCCGGCGACGAGGTCGATGGAGGGGCTATCGGCAACGTCCCGTCCCTGGACCTTGACGGTGCCCTGCTCGACCACCACGCGGGTTTCGCCGGCGTCGCGGCGCACATCAAAACGGGTGCCTGTCACCGTGACTCTGCCACTGCCCGACTCCACCACGAACGGACGATCGGCGTCGTGCTCGACGCTGAACATCGCCTCGCCTTCGGTCAGCTCGACGGCGCGACGGTGCTGCGCAAAATGCACTTGAATACGGCTGCGACTGTTGAGGTCGATCGTCGAACCGTCCGGCAACGCCACTTGCTGACGCTCGCCCAGCGCCGTGGAGAACTCGCCAGTGTAGGTAGCCGGCTGATCCATCGTGGTGAACCAGCCCAGCCCCAGAGCCACGGCCAGCACGCTGGCGGCCACGGCATAACGCAAGATTGGCCGACGTGTGCTGCGCGCTGGCGGCACGTCACACAAGGCCTGCAGACGCGCCGCCGGCAGCAGGTCAGCCGCCGACCACATGCCTTCAAGTACCTGGAATTCATAATGGTGCTGCGGGTGCTCGGCCAACCAGGCTGCAAACTGCTGACGCTCCAGGACATCCACCACCGGCTCCTGCAAAACCACGAACCAGCGCGCCGCCTCATCGCGAACCGCCGTGGGTCCGCACGCGCAATCACGAGTATCCATCATGGAAGTTCCTGTTTGGCGGAGAATGGAAAGACGCGACCGATCATGATTGCAACCCATCCAGGCGATCGCGCAGATGCCGCAGCGTGCGGATCATATACTTTTCCACCATGTTCTTGGACAGTCCCAGGCGTTCGGCGATCTCGGCCTGGGTCAGACCTTCGATCTTCTGCCACACGAACACCTTGCGGCAATTGACCGGCAACTCGGCCAGCGCGAGTTCGATGGAATCGGCCAACTGGATCGCCTGCACGAAATGCTCCGGGTCGCCGCACGAGGACACACTGTGATCGATCGCCCCCGACTCCATGGCGCCTCGTCGATCCTCGCGACGATAGCCGTCCACTGCAATATTGCGCGCTGTCTGATGCAGATATGCACGAGGCTGCTCCACCGCCGCCGGATCCGACTCAAGCACCCGCACAAAGGTATCGTGGGCCAGATCCTCGGCCTGCTGACGATTTCTCAGGCGACGGGTCCAGGTGCCAACCAACTCTTCGTAATGCTCGAAAAAGCCGGGCCTGCGGGGCAGCTTGGGGGTCATTGCGGCGTGCTGTGGAGACGGGACGTGAATAGTAATGCTTCCTATTAAACCTAAGCAATGGATTCCCGGCCATTGCCCACGGCGGGCATGGCGAAATGGTGCCGTTGCAGGCGGGCCGTGAGGCGTTTGGCGCGACGGTGAAATGGGGCGATCGTGCAGGGTTAGCCGATCATGTTGGCGGCTGCGATCTTTTGACTTTCAATGCTGGCGCAACCACTCGATAAACAACGCAAACAGCTCTGACTGCGAACCCACCTCCAGCTTCAGATACAAATTCTTGCGATGCATGCGCACTGTCTCCGGCGATATGCCAAGTTCGCTCGCCGTGGACTTTACCGAGTGCCCCCTGAGCACCATGTGCGCCACTTCGCGCTCGCGTTCGGTCAGCACGTTGCCGCCGAAATGCTCGAAGGCCCACTGCACCCGTTGCTTGAGATTGTCTCCTGCTGCAGCATCCTGCGGCCTCTGGACGGCCGTAATCCGCTGCATGCCACGCTGGCTGAACTCACTGATGAACTCACACACCAGCGGCTCGACCGCGCGCAGCAAATTCAACTGTTCGCCCCGCAGGCATTCGCCACCGAAACCCTGGAACAGGCTCACAGAAATCTTCGTGTCATTGCCGGTATCGACAATGTAATAACTGTCTTCCGAGCACCCCGCCTTCAGGTAATAGGTGCGGTAATACTCACTGTCGAAAAAGTCATCCGGTGCGATTTCCTCCAAGTGGTAAAAGCCCTGCGCCAGGCCTTGCTCCACTGCCAGGCAGAAAGGATCAAGCAAATAACCGCCGGAGAAATAGCGATCGAGAATCGACACCTGGTACTGCTGGGCGATGCCGCGCTGATACAACAGCTGCGGTGGCCGATCGCGGTGCTCCAGGCTGATCATCACCGACTCGATACCCACCAGATGCTCCAGGGCAGACGCCAGGTCAGCCAGTGCATCAGGTGCGTCCACATGGGCAAACGCCTCGCGCATTTGCCCGTGCCATTTGTGCAGGGCCCCGAAGGGCAGTGCGATCAGCGTATCGTCGTCTGGTTTGCTCATGCCCCGCAGTCTAGCGGGTGAGCGGGTTCCTGGTAACAGCCTGTTCGACGCAATCATTGGCCCTGGTACTGCCCGCTCGCCTGGAGCTCGGCCGCCACCTCAAGAATACACTCGCGCAGGGTCTCGACGATTTCATCGACCTGGGCGCAGGTCAGGATCAACGGCGGCGACATGACATTGAGGTGCATGATCGGGCGTACCAGCAAGCCCTTCGACTGCGCCCGGGAATGAATCCTCTCGCCAATGTTGATCTCGTCGGCAAACAACGCCTTGCTGCGCTTGTCAGCCACGAACTCGACGCAGGCCATGAACTTCTGGCAGCGCACATCCCCAACCAGCGGCAGCTCGCCGAGGGTCGCCAGGCGTTCTTCCAGATACGCGCCGACTGCATCGACGTGCTCCAGCAGCTGTTCGCGCTCGATGATTTCGATGTTCTTCAGCGCTGCCGTACAGCACACCGGATGCCCGCTGTAAGTGAAACCGTGACTGAAGCAACGGCCCTTGGCCGGCTCGGCGATAACCTTCCAGATGCGCTCGGAAAAAATGCAGGCGCCCAGCGGCAGGTAAGCTGACGTCAGGCCCTTGGCGGTGGTGATGATGTCTGGTTGCACGTCGAACAGATCCCACGAGGCGAAAAACTTGCCCAGCCGTCCGAACGAGGTCACCACTTCGTCGGCGACGAACAGGATGTCGTAGCGTTGGCAGACTTCCCACATACGCTTGAGGTAGCCCTTGGGCGGAATGATCACCCCGCCCGAGCCCATGATGGGCTCGGCGAAAAAACCCGCCACCTGGTCGGCGCCGATGGCGAGGATCTTGTCTTCGAACTCCTTGACCAGGAACTCGAGGAACTGTGCCTCGTCCATGCCGTCAGGTGCGCGGTACGGATTGGGGTTGGACACGTGGTGAATACGCTCGTGGGCGTAGTCGAATTCCGGGACGCGGTCGGCGGCCTTGTTACCGATCGACATGGTCAGGGTGGTCGAGCCGTGATAAGCGTTGTAGCGAGCAATGATGTGCTTTTTTTCCGGCTTGCCACGGCAGTTCTGGTAGTACTGGATCAGCCGGTAGGCGGTGTCCACGGCGGTGGAGCCGCCCGTGGTCAGGAACACGTGGTCGAGATCGCCCGGGGCCAGGCTGGCGAGTTTCTCGCAGAGCTGGATTGCCACGTTGTTGGACATGTCGCAGAACGGGTTTGAATAGGCCAGCTGGCGCACCTGGTCGGCTATTGCCAGGGCCATTTCTTCGCGTCCCAGGCCAATGTTGGTGCACCACATGCCGCCCACTGCATCGAGAAAACGGTTGCCCTGGGTGTCGTAGATATAAGCGCCATCACCGGCGACGATGTTCAGCGAGCCCTGCTCGGCGTGTTCGTCGAACATGTGATAACCGTGCATGTAGTGGGCTTTGTCGGCCTTGACCAGCCGGGACTCTTCAGCAGCGGAAAAAATGTGTTGAGTTTGGGTAGCCATAGGAAAAACCTCGAACCGAATAGTTGAAAGCTCAAATCCCGCTTTTCACCGTGCTCCAGACTCGCGTCATCGCGCGCATGTCCTTGGCGTCCTGGGTCTTCTGTGGAAACAGCCGCGCGCGGGTCTCGTCATCGGGATAAATCGCCAGGTTGTTGCGCACTTCGGCGTTCACCAGGGGCGTGGCAGCCGCGTTGCTGTTGGCGTAGTGGATGTAATCGGTGACATCGGCCATCACCTGAGGCTGCATCAGGTAGTCGAGGAACTTGTGCGCATTGGCGACATGCGGCGCATCGGCCGGGATGTACAGGTTGTCGAACCAGATCAGCGAACCTTCCCTGGGGATGAAGTACGCCAGGTTGATCTTCAGCTTGGCCTCCTCGGCGCGCGCCATGGCCGTGGCATAGTCGCCGGACCAGGTCATGGCCATGCACACATCGCCATTGGGCAGGCTGGTCAGGTAGTTGACCGAGTCGAACTTGCGAATGAAGGGGCGCACCGACAACAGCAGTTCCTGCGCGGCCTTCAGGTCCGCCGGCGCGGCACTGCGCGGGTCGCGGCCGAGGTACTTCAGGGCCAGGGGAATCACTTCGGTCGGGGCATCCACCAGGGTCACGCCGCAGTCGGCGAAGCGCGAGACAATCTTGGGATCGAAGATCATTGCCAGCGAGCCGATCGGCGCATCCGGCATGCGCTCCCTGATCTTGTCGACGTTGTAGGTGATGCCGTTGCTGCCCCAGGTGTAGGGCGCGGAATACTGCGTGCCGGCGTCGAATCCCTGCAGGTCCTGCAGCACCTTGGGGTCAAGGTTGTTCCAGCCCGGCAATAATTTCTTGTCCAGCGGCTGGAATACTTTCGCCTGGATCAGGGGCGGCGCGAGGGACGCGTTGAGCACCACCAGGTCATAGCCGGAGTGCCCGGTGAGCAGCTTTGCCTGGACCGTTTCGTAGGCATCGAAGGTGTCGTATATGACCTTGATGCCGCTGGCTTTTTCGAAGTCGGAAAGGGTTTTCTCGCCAATGTAATCCGCCCAGTTGTACAACCGCAGCGTTTTCGCACCGTCGACTTCGGCGGCGTGCACATTGAGTGACAAAGGAACCAGGATCACACTGAACATCAACTTGAAAGCCTTGCGCATGGCAAATTCACCTTCTCAAGCGTTCTAAATGAGCGGATGCAGCCACTATTGAGCGATCAGGGCGGCGGCACCATACCCCGAATGGGTGTGTCGCCAATCTCACGGCCTTGCAACATGGCAAAAAGAAGCAGGTGCGTTGACCCGTTTTGTCATAGATCCGGTGCAGGTCCCGCGCTTAGAGTGGCCGATGCATCGAACAACAGAGTCGCTTATGAACGATCTGATCAAACAGGACCGCGACGCCGGCGTACTGACGCTGACGTTTGACCGTCCCGACAAGCTCAACGCGCTGAACAACGCCATGTACACGCAGCTCGCCGACCTGTTGCAGGCCGCAGACGAGGACCCGGCTATCGGCGTGGTCATCATCACCGGTGGCGACAACTGTTTCACCAGCGGCAATGACCTGGTGGATTTCCTGCAGTACCCGCCCACTCACCTGGACAGCCCGGCATTTCACCTGATGAAGGTGGTGACCCAGTTGCAAACGCCATTGATCGCGGCGGTGTGTGGCGCGGCCATTGGCATTGGCACGACCTTGCTGCTGCACTGCGATCAGGTGGTCGTCAGCCGTAATGCCAAGTTGCGCATGCCGTTCGTGAACATCGGCCTGTGCCCGGAATTCGGCGCCACCCTGCTGTTGCCGCGGTTGCTTGGCCACGCCCGCGCTGCTCGTTTGCTGCTGCTGGGAGAAACCCTGGGCGGCGCCGACGCCGTGCAGTGGGGCCTGGCCAACGAACTGTGCGAGGACGGCCCGCAATGCCTGACCGCCGCGCGGCAACTGGCCCGACGTCTGCTGGCGTTGCCGCAAGGTGCATTGCGCCAGTCCCGGCAATTGCTCAAGCAGGCCTCGCTGGCGGAACTGCAAGCCACGATCCGCCAGGAAAACCTGCTGTTTATCGAACGCCTGAACACCCAGGAAGCGCAAACAGCGCTGAGCGCCCTGCTCAATCGCAGCACTGAAAAGAATCCGTCGAAAGGAACACCCCCATGAACACTCCAGAAGTTTTTGTCGTCAGCGCCGCCCGCACCGCCATTGGTACTTTTGGCGGTTCGCTCAAGGACGTGCCACCGGCCGATCTGGCGACCACTGCGGTCAAGGCCGCCCTGCAACGCTCCGGCGTCGATCCGGCGCAGGTCGGCCATCTGGTGATGGGTAACGTGATCCCCACCGAAACCCGCGACGCCTACATTTCCCGTGTAGCGGCAATGAACGCCGGCATCCCCAAGGAGACGCCCGCCTACAACGTCAATCGCCTGTGCGGCTCTGGCTTGCAAGCCATCATCAGCGCGGCCCAGACGCTGCTGCTCGGCGATGCCGAAATCGCCATCGGCGCCGGTGCCGAGTCCATGAGCCGCGGGCCATACCTGCTGCCGTCAGCGCGCTGGGGTGCGCGTATGGGCAACGTGCAGGCCGTCGACTACATGCTGGGTATCCTGCATGACCCATTCCACGGCATTCATATGGGCATCACCGCCGAGAACGTCGCGGCGCGCAACGGCATTACCCGCGAAATGCAGGACGCCCTCGCCCTGGAGGATCAAAAGCGCGCAGCCTTTGCCATTGCCAACGGGTATTTCAACGAACAGATCGCGACAGTAGAAATTCAGGGGCGCAAGGAAACCATTCTGTTCAACGTCGACGAACACCCTCGGGCGACCACCCTGGAACAGCTGGCGCAGATGAAGCCGGCGTTCAAGAAGGACGGTTCGGTAACGGCGGGCAACGCTTCGGGGTTGAACGATGGCGCTGCGGCATTGGTGATGGCCACCGGGGACGCGGTGCAGCGCAACAGCCTGCGCCCGCTGGCGCGACTGGTCAGCTATGCCCATGCGGGTGTCGAGCCCGAACTCATGGGCCTGGGCCCCATCCCCGCAACGCGCCTGGCGCTCAAGCGTGCGGGGCTCTCAGTGCAGGATATGGATGTGGTCGAGGCAAACATCGCCTTCGCCGCCCAGGCTTGCGCAGTCAGTCAGGAGCTTGGCCTTGATCCGGCCAAGGTCAATCCAAATGGCTCGGGCATTGCGCTGGGGCACCCTGTAGGCGCGACGGGGGCAATTATTGCGACCAAGGCCATTCATGAGCTGCACCGCATCAACGGCCGGTATGCGCTGGTGACGATGTGCATTGGCGGCGGCCAGGGCATTGCAGCGATATTTGAGCGGGTCTAAGTACCTCTTGCACGGCTCCCACACTGCGCCCGAGCCGGGCGAATATCCAATGTGGGAGCCACTTTCTTCCCCAGTCACATCAATGTTGAATGTGCAGACGCCATCGCGGGCAAGCCCGGCTCCCACAGAGACGCGCGCCGTACGCAAATGCTGCATCCACCACCAATACCCTGTGGGAGGGAGCCTGCTCGCGATGGCAATCTCCCTGCCACATCAATGTCGAATCCGCAGACGCCATCGCGGGCAAGCCCGGCTCCCACAGTGATCTGCGCCGAACACAAATGCTGCGCCTACCACCAATCCCCTGTAGGAGCGAGCTTGCTCGCGATGGTCGTTAACGATGACACTGGTCACCTGACACCCCGCAGCGCCCTCCGGTCTTTCGCGAGCAAGCTCGCTCCTACAAAAGTCCTGACTGCCTGCTTAAGGCGTTGCTCAGTCCTGCGGCATCTTGCGAAAGCCTACCGCCAGGCGGTTCCAGCTGTTGATTGTGGTAATCGCCACAGTCAGGTCGACCATTTCCCTGGCGCTGAACTCGGCGGCCAGTTGTTCGTAGTCTTCATCCGGCGCATGGGTCTGGCTGAGCAGGGTCAGGGACTCGGTCCAGGCCAGTGCGGCGCGTTCGCGCGGGGTGAAGAACGGGGTTTCACGCCAGGCCGACAGCGTGTACAGGCGACGCTCGGCTTCGCCGCCTTTGCGCGCATCGGCGCTGTGCATGTCCAGGCAGAAGGCGCAGCCGTTGATTTGCGAGGTACGTAGCTTGACGAGTTCGATCAGGGTCTTTTCCAGCGGCAGTTTCGAGACGGCGGTTTCCAGCGCGATCATGGCTTTGAGTGCGTCTGGGGAAGCGGTGTAGAAATCGATGCGAGGTTTCATGACGGGCTCCGGGAACAAGTGAAGGTGGAGCTACGTTAAACCCGTCGGTGGGTTGCTCAAATAGCCAATATTTCAGAAGTTGGGTAGGCCATTGGTGAGTGTGCCGTGGCGGTGATGGCCTCATCGCGAGCAGGCTCGCTCCCACAGGAGGGACGGGGTGACGGGAGAAACGCGGTCAACTGTGGGAGTTAGCATCAGTACAGGCACTGAGAGCGCCAGCTAGCTTTCGCTACGGCGCCGCAGCCATTGCAGGAACCCTTTTTTCTCCACCGCCTTGGGCGTTTCCATGGTCAGGGTTCGGGCTTTGTTCAGGCGGTAATCCAGCAGCGCCGTCATGGCCTCGCTGATGTCATGGCGCGCGTCAAGGCAGGGTTTCAGGTAGTCCTTTTCGATGCGGTACAGGCTGCAGAAGGTCTTGGCGGTGAAGTCCGCCGGCAGCGCGGTATCGGAGAGTATCCCGCCTTCGCCGATTACTTCACCCGGCCCCATGCGCCCGGACTCGAACCTGACGCCATCACGGCTCAGCTCGACCGACACCACGCCGGATTCGATGATGAACAGATGATCGCTGACCTCACCCGCCGGAAGGATCAGTTCGCCGGCGCGGAAGTTCTGCAGCTTCATGTTCTGGCTGAAGGTCTCCTTTTCGTCCTGACGCAGGGTCGAGAAGATGCTCGAGCTGTCCAGCAATGCCAGTGGCCGTGACAGGCCGGCAGGCGCATTGGATTCGACGCTCGACAGCAGGCTTACACCCGAGGCCTGCAAATGGCGGAACGCCAGGTCGAACAGCAGATTGCGCACCATGCGCTTGTGCTCCATCGACGCCACGAAGCCGCTGATCTCGTACTCCACGCCGGCGGCACTGGAAACTTTGAGCGCGACGCACGGTGCCGGTTTGGCCAACAAATAGCGGCAGCCCTGCATGGCTCGCTCCAGGGCATCGATGATTTTCTGCGGGCGCGCGTGCGGGCTCAATTGCAGGCTGATGGAGACGCCAAACATGTCAGTGGGCCGGCTGAAATTGATGATCTTGGCCTTGGCCGCCAGCGAATTGGGAATCACCGCCATGCTGCCCTGGGAGGTCTGCAGGCGGGTGGCGCGCCAGTCGATGTCGGTCACCCGGCCTTCGGTGCCGTCAATGGATATCCAGTCATCGAGTTGATAGGGTTTGGTGGTGTTGAGGACGATCCCGGAGAACACGTCGCTCAAGGTGCTTTGCAACGCCAGGCCGACGATGATCGCCAGGGCGCCAGAGGTGGCCAGTACACCCTTGACCGGCAAATCCAGCACGTAGGCCAGGGCGGCGATGATGGCGATGAGAAAAATCACTGCCCCAAGCAGATCCTGAAGCAGGCGACCGGTGTGCCCGACCCGCTGCATCATCACCGCGCCAATCAATACCGTGAGCGTGCGTGCGCCGAACAGCCACCAACCGATCTGCAAGCCAGTTGCGGCCAGGTGCAACGGCACATTGTCGGCCCAGGGCGCCGGTTCCAGCGGGTTCAAGCCTTCGTTGAACAGCAGGACGCTGAACAGCGAAAAGATCACCAGCCGCGCCACGAGTTTCCACTGGCTGCCATTGGCACTGATCAGGCGCCACAACCCCAAATCGATGAGGATCAGGGCCAGCGCACAGAACAACGGGTGATCGGTGAGCAATGACAGCATCGAGTGGCTCCGGCTGGGACTCATTTACGCAACCATCGCACGCATTGCAGGAGCTGGCGAAGCTTGCGATCTTTTGGAATCTCGAAAGATCAAAAGATCGCAGCCTTCGCCAGCTCCTGCAAGGGGCGATGGACGCGCTTACTTGCTGGTCAGCGTGTTGTAGCTGGTCATGAGGTTGCGGTAGTCCGGGATGTGGTTGGAGAACAGAGTGGCCAGGCCTTCCACATCGTTGCGCCAGTCGCGATGCAGCTCGCAGGCCAGGCCGAACCAGGTCATCAACTGCGCGCCGGAGGACGACATGCGATCCCAGGCCGATTGCCGGGTCAGTTCGTTGAACGTGCCGGAAGCGTCGGTCACTACGAAAACTTCAAAGCCTTCAGCCAGGGCCGACAGCGCCGGGAACGCCACGCAGACTTCGGTCACCACACCGGCGATGATCAACTGCTTCTTGCCGGTCGCCTTGATCGCCTTGACGAAATCTTCATTGTCCCAGGCGTTGATCTGGCCAGGACGAGCGATGTAGGGCGCGTCGGGGAACAGTGCCTTGAGTTCTGGCACCAACGGGCCGTTCGGGCCGGTTTCGAAGCTGGTGGTCAGGATGGTCGGCAGCTTGAAGTACTTGGCCAGGTCAGCCAGGGCCAGCACGTTGTTCTTGAAACGATCCGGATCAATGTCGCGCACCAGCGACAGCAAGCCTGCTTGATGGTCGACCAACAGAACCGCGGCGTTATCCTTGTCGAGACGTTTGTAGGAAGTAGTCATGGGGTAATCCTCGCTATTTATCGATGCCGATCAATCCGGCGCAGTGATTTCGGTTTTTTTGTTTACATCGCGGTCAGGCAAGCGTAGTCACACGACCCGGCCGCGCCACAGCGGTGCAGCATTGAGTTCAACCGCTCATCCGGCCGAAGCGGCCCGATTGAAAATCGGCAAAGGCCTGGTGGATTTCCTGCTCGCTGTTCATCACGAACGGACCCTGGCCGACGACGGGTTCGTCGATGGGCTCGCCGCTGAGCAGCAACACCACCGCGTCGCTATTGGCTTCCAGGCTGAGCTGGTGACCATCGCGGCCAAACAGAACAAGCTGGCCTTCTCGGACCCGTTCCTGGCCGTTGACCTGAACCGTGCCGCGCAACACCACCAGCGCCGTATTGCGGCCTTCATGCAGGTCCAGGGTCAGCGGCTTGCTCGCCTTGAGGCGCAGGTCCCACACGTCGATCGGGGTGAAGGTGCGCGCCGGGCCGGTGTGGCCGTCGAATTCCCCGGCGATCAGGCGCAGGCTGCCGGCATCGTTCTTCAGCGCAATGGCCGGGATGTCGCCGTCAAGAATCGTCTGATAACCGGCGTCGGCCATTTTGTCCCTGGCCGGCAGGTTGACCCACAGCTGCACCATTTCCAGGGTGCCGCCGCTTTTGGCAAAGGCTTGGGAGTGAAACTCTTCATGGAGAATCCCCGAAGCCGCAGTCATCCATTGCACGTCACCCGGACCGATTTTGCCGCCACTGCCAGTGGAATCACGGTGTTCCACTTCGCCCTTGTAGACGATCGTCACGGTCTCGAAGCCGCGGTGCGGATGCTGACCAACGCCACGGCGCGCCGTGGTCGGGCTGAATTCAGCAGGACCGGCGTGATCCAGCAGCAGAAACGGGCTGATGTGCTTGCCCAGGTTGTCATAGGAAAACAGCGTGCGGACCGGAAAACCGTCACCGACCCAATGACCGCGCGGGCTGGTGTAAATACCGATGATGTTTTTCATGTGGCCTCCGAATCTGCGGTTTGCTGCGATGGATAAAGCTTAAAAGCGAAGCCTTTGGTGCGCTAGACTGCAAAAATCAGTCATAGCGTTCTATTTGGAGAACGATGATGGAAGATCTCAACACCCTTTATTACTTCACCCAGGTGGTGGAGCATGGTGGGTTCGCTACGGCCGGACGTGCACTGGACATGCCCAAGTCCAAGCTCAGCCGGCGCATCGCCGAGCTTGAAGAGCGCCTGGGTGTGCGCCTGCTGCATCGCACCAGCCGGCATTGTTCGCTGACCGAAATCGGCCAGGCCTATTACCAGCGTTGCCTGGCCATGCGGGTGGAAGCGGAGAGTGCTGCCGAACTGATCGAGCGCAACCGCTCCGAACCCCAGGGCCTGGTGCGCATCAGCTGCCCTACCGCCCTGCTCAACTCCTGGGTCGGGCCGATGCTGACCCGCTACATGCTCAAGTACCCGCTGGTCGAGCTGTTCATCGAAAGCACCAACCGCCGGGTCGACCTGATTCACGAGGGCTTCGACATCGCCCTGCGCGTGCGCTTCCCGCCACTGGAAAACACCGACATGGTGATGAAGGTGCTGGGCAACAGCACTCAGTGCCTGGTGGGCAGCCCGGCCTTCGCCGAACGCCTGTCATCCCCTGCCACCCCGGCGGACCTCAGCGGCTTGCCGAGCGTGCACTGGGGCGCGGCGCAGCGTGATTACCAGTGGGAGCTGTTTGGCGCAGAGGGCGCCAGCGCGTTGATCCGGCATGCGCCGCGCATGGTCACTGACGACTTGTTGGCCTTGCGCCATGCGGTGCTGGCAGGCGTCGGCGTGGCGCATTTGCCCAGCGTGGTGGTGCGCGACGACATTGCTGCCGGGCACCTGATGGAGCTGGTGCCAGGATGGGCGCCGAAGTGCGGAATCGTCCACGCGATTTTTCCGTCACGTCGCGGTTTGCTGCCGTCGGTGCGGGCGTTGATTGATTTTCTTGGGGAGGAGTTCAGTCATGCGGATATTGCTTAGGGGAAAGGCCTTCAAACCTGAGCGAGGCTGATGTCCAGGCGCTGTATGCCTGTTGCCAGGCGACGCCCATGCAGGAAGACGTTCACTCAGATCAGGCGGTTGCGCAGGGCGAAATCCCGCAGGTGGACCGCCGATTTGACGTCGAGTTTTTTAATCAGCCGCGTCTTGTAGGTGCTCACGGTCTTGTGGCTCAGGTGCAGGTTTTCGGCGATCTGCTTGTTTGATATGCCCATGGCCAGGTAGCGACAGATGGTCAGTTCACGACTGGACAGGCCATCTATCCGCTGCTTTTCACTGCATTGCGATGCACTGAGCGAAACCGAGGTCGAGAGCTGGGCAAAATAGGTGTAGCCGACCGTAACCGCGTGTATGGCCTTGTGCAAATGCTGCAAGTCATTCGACTTGGCGACGTAGGCCGCAGCACCGGCGCGAATGCATCGGTCCTGGAAGAGCATCGCCTCGTGGGCGGAAAAGACCACCACCGGGCATCGCTCGCCACTGTCGTGAAGCCTTGCCAGTACTTCCAGCCCGTCGAGCTTGGGCAGGGAAATATCCAGCACCACCACGTCCGGTTGGTGCTCGCGGACCATCGCCATGACCTCGCTACCGCAATTGGCCTCGTAAATCCGCTGAAAACCTTCCTGTTGGAGCACGATTTTGACTGCGGCGCGAACCACCGGATGATCGTCCACAATCAGTGCTGACTTCATCACAACTCCATGTACAAAACACGACGATTGAAACTACCTGACAGAAATGCCTGTCCCGACGGACGGTAGGCGACGATCGATCAGCGACATCAGGCGGCTGATCGAAGCCAGATCCGGCAGGGATGTGTGGCTGACCTGGATGTTCTGCTGATCACCGTCGGAAGTCGGCGGAAGCTCTGCACGCTGGCCTTCATAGATGAAGGCGTGGCGAACCTGGGCATTGTCACGAAAGAAATCCAGCAGGTCCAAGGCATCACCTGCCATCGAAGCGTTGATCACCACCAGGTCGAACGGCTCGCAACCGTACTCGACCAGCGTCAGCAGTTCCTCAAGGCTGTGAACCGGTGCGACCCGGTAATAGTTGAGCTGATTGAACAGCCGTTCGATTCTCATGCGCTGAAAATGCTGCTCGTCGGCAATCAGGATACGCAAGGCTTTGTTCGACAAAGTAGGCCCCCAGCAGGGTGTCAAATTCGAGATGACGCAAGGCTACGCATGCGAGACGGAGCTTTATGTAGGACTTTTCCGAAACTCCCACTCCATTTGTCAGCGCATCGCCATCAGCGACCGCCCGGGAGTTGGCCGCGCAGCTGCAACCAGGCCAGCAAATCCTCGCCACTCATGGGACGGGCAAACCAGTAGCCCTGCCCCTGAACGCAGCCGAGCGACATCAGGTGCAGGCGCTGCGCATCGGTCTCGATGCCTTCGATGACCACCGACATGCCCAGACTGTCCCCCAGCGCCAGGGTGCTGATGATGGCCGCCCGACAGCGCGGCTCGTGCGCTAGGCCGCGGACGAATTCGGCGTCGAGCTTGATCTCGTTGAAAGGCATCTGGCACAGGCGCTGCAATGAAGAGAACCCGGCACCGAAGTCGTCGATGGACAGCCGGCAACCCATCATTCGCAGGCGCACCAGGTTCTCCAGGCTGGTGGCAGGGGCCTGCAGCAAACCGCTTTCGGTGAGTTCGAAGGTCAATCCGGAGCCCGGCAGGCCATGGCGGAGCAAGAGACGCCGGATGCTGGCCGTCAGTTCGCTGTCGGCCAGTTGCGTGCTTTGCAGGTTGAACGCCATGTTCAGGGTAAAACCGCGGCTTGCTGCGGCCCGCTGCAGCATCAGCGCCTGTTCCAGCTGGGCGAACAGCAGCCGGTCCATCTGCCCGGTCCGCTCCAGTATCGGCAGGTACACCGCCGGCGACAGTACGCCCCTTTGCGGGTGCAACCAGCGGCTGAGCACCTCGACGCCACAGACCTGGCCAGTGTGCAGATGGAATTTGGGCTGGTACCAGGACTGGATCTGTCCTTGAGCGAGCGCCGCGCCCACCTCCTTCTCGCTGGCCAGCAACAACGGCGTTGCCGGCGCGGATGTCACCGGCAGACGGCTCAGGTGTTTGTCGAGCAACTCGCGCAGCGCCTGGGGGTGCAGTGGTTTGCCGACATCACCCAGCAACTCAAGCCCCAGCAGGGAGACGATCTGGTGCACCGCCCGCCGCAGGTCCGCCGACAGCGAACTGCTGATGATGATCGACCTGACCTGCCCGCTGGCACCCAGGCGGCGAAAGAACTCCAGGCCGTCCATGCCTTCCATCTGCAAATCGCACAGGGCGATGTCGACCGGCCCCACCTCCTGCAGGATGGCCAGCGCCTGCGCTCCGTCGCAAGCTTCGAACACCTCGCGACAGCCTGCCTGCCGGAACATGCTCACGGCCACTGAACGTTGAAAGGCGTGGTCTTCGAGTATCAGAACGCGCGGTGCCGGGCAGGTCATGTCATCTCGACTCGTCTTGGAAGGGAAGACGATTATCCAGCGGATCATATTTAGGAAACGCCCCAAACCTTGTAGGAAATTTCCCAAGTATTGTCTGATGATGTCTGAGTGCGGTCACGCCAACCGCTGCGCCAGCCGCTCCATCGCCTGATGCAACTCGTCAATGGCCTCGGTTAATTGCGCCGGGTTCACCACCTCGCAAGCCGTTTCCAGACGCTCGCATGCGCCGATCAGCCCCTGAGCCTTGATGATTCGCGCACCGCCCTTGATGCGGTGAGCCAGGTTCGCCAGCCCCGGCACGTCGTTTTGCGTGAACAACCGCATCAACCGCGCCATATCGTCATCGTTGCTGGACGCCAGGTCATCCAGCAGGCGCTTGATGGAGGCCTCGTCGCCCCGGGTCAACTGGTGCAGCCCGGCCAAGTCAATCTCGTCCGTGAGCGGGGTGGCTGCCTGCTCGGCACTCGGGGCGAGGCTCGACAGCCGGGCGCCGAGGTCCTCGAGGCTGATCGGCTTGAACAGGCAGTCATCCATTCCCGCATCCAGGCAGCGCTGCTTTTCCTCGGCTTGTGCATTGGCGGTAAATCCCAGGATGAGGCTGGGCACCAGGCCCTTGTCGCGCTCTTCCTGGCGGATCACCCGGGCCAGTTCATAGCCTGTCATGACCGGCATGTTGCAGTCGCTGATGACCACATCAAAAGGCTGGCTACGCCATGCGCGCAAACCCTGCGCGCCGTCTTCGGCATCCCGCACCCGATGGCCGAGGTAACTCAGTTGCTGGGACAGCAGCAAGCGGTTCGCCGGGTAATCGTCGACGATCAGGATACTCAACGCACGATGCGCCGGTGCCGGTGCGACCGGCACAGTCGCTGGCTCATGCCGAGGTTGCAGCGTAGGCAGATCGAGGACAACGTCAACCCGGGTGCCCTTCCCCACATGGCTGTTCAACGTCAGCTGGCCGCCCATCATTTCGCACAACGTGCGGCTGATGACCAGCCCGAGGCCCGAGCCGCTGCGCGCCGACTGGCGATTATTGCTGGCCTGGGTGAATGGGCTGAACAACCGTTGCTGATCCTCATCGCTAATGCCGATGCCAGTGTCGGCAACCTGCAGACGCAGCGTCAGGCGCTCGTCTGGACCGGGGTAAACCCTCACTTGCAGATGGACCTCGCCAGCCTCCGTGAACTTGATGGCGTTGCTCAACAAATTGGAGATGATCTGCTTGAAGCGCAGGGGGTCGACCAGCACCTCGCGATGGGCGGCGACATCCAGCTCAAGGCTCAGGCGCAGCTGTTTCTGTCGCGCCAGCCCCTCGAAAATACGCGTGACGGCGATCACCAGCTGACCCAGGTTGGCGCGCTCCGGGGCCAGGCTCAAATGCCCGGATTCAATGCGCGAGACATCCAGGATATCGCCGATCAGATCAAGCAGGCTGCGCGCTGCACCTGAGGCCACTTCGATGGCAAAACGGTCGGTCAGCCCCTGCTCGGCCTTCTTCATCGCCAGTTCCAGCATGCCGATCACAGCGTTCATTGGCGTGCGGATCTCATGGCTCATCGTGGCCAGGAAGGTGGTCTTCGCCCGGTTCGCAGTGTCGGCGTCGTCCTTGGCTTCGCGCAGCGCCTGCACCAGGCGCTGGCGCTCGCTGATATCGATCCAGCCCCCGATCAGACCACTCACTTCACCGTTACTGGCACGGTACGGCAGCATCCAGTGGTAGATGGTCAGTACGTTTGCGCCCAGGGTCAGCTGGCGATCCTGGACCTGGGGCCGGCCGTCCTTCATCACCTGCAGGTAATCTTCATGGCAGGCCGCCGCTTCCTGCACGTTCTTGAACATGCCCTCGATCACGGTCTTGCCGACCACCTCGTCGCGCTCGATGCCAAATACGTCGAGGTAACCCGAATTGCAGATCAGCAGCCGTGCCTGGCGGTCGCGCACGTAGATCGGGTGCGGCGTGCCGTCGATCAGCACGCGCATGAACTCCAGCTGATCGCTGAGGGCCACTTCCGCCTGCTTGCGTTTGGCAATCAGTTGGCGCAGGTAGGCGATCCAGCCCAGTGCCAGCAACAGCAACACAGCCGCCAGGGCGAAGCCTTGAATGATCGCCGCGCGATGCCGTACCCAATAGCTGTCGTCCACCACCACTTCGCTGCGCCAGCGGTTGGACACTTCGTCCAGCTCCTCCGGGGGAATACTCAGCAGGGTTTTGTCGAGGATCGAATACAGTTCGCCGGCATCGCGGGCGGTCGCAAAGCCCAGGCGCGCGGAGTCGGTGCCGACCGTGCTGGTGATCCGCAGCCGGTCGCGATACTGCCGGGAAATCATGTAGTGCGCAGTGATCAGCGCGCTGACTGCAGCATCGGCCTGACCGTTGGCCACCAGGGTCATGGCGTGCTCGGCGTTGTCGGCATCGATCAATTCAATGCCCGGGTACTGCTCGATCAACTGGTCGCGCATCGGCGTGCCGCGAATCACCGCCAGGCGTTTGCCACCCATCTCGTCCAGGGTCGCGGGACTGCCGCCGGAGGTACGGCTGACCAGCACGTAAGGCGTGCTGAGGTAGGGACGGGTAAACTTCAAGGACTTCTCGCGCTCGGCGCTGGGGGTCAGGCTGATCAGCAGGTCCGCCCGGCCGGATTCGACCTGTCGGATCAGTTTGGGGACGGTGTGCAGGCGCTGAATGTCGAACTTCAACCCGGTGCGCAGCGCGACCTTGGCCAGCACATCGGCACCCAGGCCGCGAAACTTGCCGTCCTGACCGTAAAACGACACCGGCAGGAAACTCTCGTCTATGGCCACCTTGACGTGGGGATGCTGCGCCATCCAGCGCCGTTCCGCGGCGCTGAATTGCAACACTTGCAACCCGCTCATGTTCGCCCCGCCCGCGCTCCAGCGTCGCTGGATGCTCACCCGCTCGCTCGCCGGAATCACCGCCAGCGCCGCATTGACGATGCGCAGCAGGCGCGGGTTGTCCCTGGTCACGGCAAAGGCGAAGTCGTTGACGTTGGTGTCGAGAAAAGCCGCCAATTGCACGTTGTTCAGGTAATTTTTGTTGATCAGGTAGTTGGCGCTGATGGAGTCGCCCAGGTAGACGTCAGCCGTGCCGAAGGCTACCGCACCGATCGCGCTCAAGGTCGAGGGATAGAGTTGCAAACGGGCGTTGGGAAAGTGCGCCTTGACGGCTTCCGGCGGCAGGTAGTGGTAAAGCATCGCCACCTGTTTTCCAGCCAGGTCCGGCGTGGCGTTCTGGCTATCGCCGATGCGGGTGACGAGGGTCGGCTGGTCTTCGGCGTAGGGGCTGGACATCACCAGCTGCGGGTTCGCCGCCTCGAAGTCGTTGGACGTACCGAGCAGGTCGACTTCGCCCTGCTGGACCGCGTGCACCACATCCGCCCGGGACGGATAACGCCGCACTTCGATGCGCACCTGCAGTAGCTCGGCGAGCAATGCCGCGTAGTCGGCCGTCAGCCCTTCATAGTCACGCCCGGTGCCAGTGATGCCAAAGGGCGGGTAGTCCGGTGCCGAAGCGCCCAACACCAATATGCCCTTGTCACGCAGCCATTGCCGGTCGGGCTCATCGAGCGCCACCTGGTAGCCTTCGATCTGGGAACGCCCCAGCAACCGCAGGTTTTCCACCGGCGCTGCTGCGGCCCATACGCAATGAACGGTGCGCGACAACAGCACCACGGCCAGCCATTTACCCCATGCCCGACTCATTCACACCAACTGATTGCGCTTGGCGAAATCGGCGAGGTACACCACGGACTTCACGTTGAGTTTTTCGATCAGGCGGGTCTTGTAGGTGCTGATGGTCTTGCTGCTCAGCAGCATGGCTTCGCCGATCTCCTTATTGCTCATGCCGTTGGACAATTGCTGCAAAATCGTCAGTTCTCGATCGGACAGGCTCTGGATCAGTTCCAGGTCAGTGGCCTGGGCATCACTGCGCCGCACTGAGCTGCTCGCCAGGTTTGGAAAGAAGGTGTAGCCGGTCAGGACGGCCTTGATGGCCCTGACCAGTTCGTCGAGGTCGTCATTTTTGGAGATATAGCCGGCGGCACCGGCCTTCATGCAACGCATGGCGTAGAAGATCGGCGATTGCGAGGTCAGTACTACGATTTTGCAATGCGGTTGGTCGGTCATGATCCGGCTGATGACTTGCAGGCCATCAAGCCTGGGCATGGCGATGTCGAGGATGATCAGGTCCGGGGCGAGTTCGCGGGCACGTTGCACGGCGTCCGCGCCGTTGCCGGCCTGGGCGATCACTTCGATATTTTCCTGCTGCAGGAGCATTGAGACTGATGCCCGAATGAACGGGTGATCGTCTACCACCATCGCTTTGACCATAGGCACCTCTGCAAGACATGACGGGCATTGTAGCGAGAGGGCGCGGCGATGGCTGCCTGATGGCGTTTTTTTGATGGGGTACAGGTTGCAGGCGCACGCTAACCTTGCAGGAGCCCGGCCTGTAGCGATGGTGGTCGATCATTGATGTAGGAGCAAAGCTGGCTCGCGATGGCGGTGTACCCGTCAGCTCAAATGTTGAATGCCTGACAGAAATCGCGAACCAGCTTTGCTCCCACAGAGGTGTTTCGAACTAACCTCGGGAATCTCAGCTAGCCGTCGCCAACAACAAATCCACCACCGAGCGGCTATGCCCACGACTCTTGCCATGCTCATACAACGACCCGGCAATTTCGTCTGCGCGAATCGGCAGGATTGACAGCAAGGTGTCGCTCAGTCCGTGGCTGGCCTGACAAAATCCCTGCATGTAAATGCCCGCTGTGCAGCGCTCGTCGGTGATGAGTTTGTAGTGGCGATCCACCTCGAACTCGCCCAGGTATTGTTCCAGCGGCGCCAGCAGTTTGCGGTGCATCTGGCGTTCGTAACCGGTGGCCAGCACCACGGCGTCGTAGAGGCGAACCGTGACTTCACCGGTGGCGTTGTTGCGCACCGCCAGCTCGATGCCGCGCTCGGTGGCGGTGGCTTTTTCGATGGTGGTCAGGGTGCGGAAAGCGTGGCGGGCGATGCCTGAGACTTTCTGGCGATAGAAAATGCCGTAGATGCGCTCGATCAGGTCAATGTCCACCACCGAATAGTTGGTGTTGTGGTACTCGTTCACCAGCCGCTCACGTTCAGTGCTGGCCTGCTGGAACACCAGGTCGGTGAATTCCGGCGAGAACACTTCGTTGACGAAGGGGCTGTCATCCGCCGGTTTCAACGCCGAGCCGCGCAGGATCATGTCCACCTGCACCGACGGGAAGCTGTCGTTCAGATCGATAAAAGCTTCTGCCGCGCTCTGGCCGCCGCCAATGATCGCGATGCTCATTGGCTGGTTGTTCACGCAGGGCTGACGGGCCATCTGCGCCAGGTATTGCGAATGATGGAACACCCGGCTATCGCCCTTGAGTGACTTGAACGCCTCGGGGATGCGCGGGGTCCCGCCGGCGCTGACCACCACCGAACGGGTGGTGCGCACGTGCTGCTGGCCCTGTGCGTCACGGGAGATCACTCGCAGCGCCTCGACCTGCTGGTTGTGCAGCACCGGCTCGATGGTCAGCACTTCTTCACCGTAGCGGCTCTGCGCGTCGAACTGCGCGGCGACCCAGCGCAGGTAGTCGTTGTACTCCATGCGGCACGGGTAAAAAGTGCCGAGGTTGATGAAGTCCACCAGGCGCCCGTGGTGCTTGAGGTAATTGACAAACGAGTAAGGGCTGGTGGGGTTGCGCAGGGTCACCAGGTCCTTGAGGAAGGAGATCTGCAGCTCGCTCTGGGTGACCAGGGTATTGCCGTGCCAGCGGTAGTCGGCCTGTTTGTCGAGGAACAGTACATCCAGTTCACCCTGGGTCGGCCCGCGCTCTTGCAGGGCGATGGCCAGTGCCAGGTTCGAAGGGCCGAAACCGACGCCGATCAGGTCGTGAACGATGGGCGATGCAATTGCCTGTGTCATTTCCAGTGTCCTCTGGATGAGCCCCTCAACAGCGGGGAGAAAAAGCTGAGTGACCAAGGCGGCGAGTGCCAGGTCGTCTGTTGATAGGAAACGAGGACAGTGAAACAAAATTTAATACTTACCCTTGACGAGAGCGTCAGGGTCAATGGCCATCCCATTGCCGCATCCGCACCCGGCAATGTTTCATCGCGTTGACGATGTGTTTTTCCACCAGGGCTCGGGAAATGCCCAGGTGCTCGGCAATTTCGGGATGGGACAGGCCATCGATCTTGCGCAGCATAAAGCTCTCCCGGGACAGCCGGGGCAGTTCCGACAAGGCGCGCTGGAGCATTTCCAGGCGCTGGCCGTGGTCGAGGCTGTTATGTGGCGACGGGGTGAAGTAGCGCTCCTCGTTATCGAGCACTTCCAGCGACTCGACCTGGCGCAGGGCATTGCGTCGGTGATCGTCGATCACCAGGTTGAGCGCAGTGCGATAGAGAAAGGCCCGCGGTTGCTCGATAGGTGTGGTGCTGGAGCGTTCAAGTACCCGCAGATAGGCGTCATGCACCACGTCTTCAGCCACCTGACGGTTACCTAGCTTGGCGTTCAGGAAACACACCAGCTCCCGATAGTAGTTCTCCAACATGACTCCCAGCCGCATGGGTGCGGATTCAATCCTTGAGCCACCCCGCCGAACGCCGAAATAGGCAGTGGCAAGATAGTGGCAGAGCGAGGCGCGTAATTTATAGTAATTCTCATATAGATTTAAAGTATTGCTTGGTCTTGCCCGACAAATTGTCACGGTCTATATGTGTGCCCACATGAGTCCGCGCCTAAATTCGCCGCGGCATTTCTCGTATTAAGGACAGCTCCCCGTCTCTGCCGGCCTGCCGGCAGCGTTCGACTATTGCCGGATATTCCCCGGCAGAGCGCACGACGGGTCGATTTCCATTGGCCGGAACCCTGCATGAAACGTCCCCGACACACCCGACGCGCCCTGCTTGCAGCCCTGTGTCTGATTCCCGTTATCGCCGTCGCCGCCTGGCAGATGATCCCGCCCGGTCGGGACAAGTTCGCCACCGTACAGGTCACCCGGGGTGACATCGAAAGCAGTGTCACCGCGCTGGGCACCCTGCAACCCCGGCGCTATGTCGACGTCGGTGCCCAGGCTTCCGGGCAGATACAGAAGATCCACGCGGAGGTCGGTGATGTGGTCAAGGAAGGTCAGTTGCTGGTGGAAATTGATCCGTCCACCCAACAGGCCAGACTCGATGCCGGGCGCTTCTCGATTGAAAATCTCAAGGCGCAGCTTGAAGAACAGCGGGCCCAGCACGCGCTGGCGCGGCAAAAATTCCAGCGCCAGCAGCAGCTTAAGGCTGGCGGGGCGACCCGCGAAGAAGACGTGCAAACGGCCCAGGCCGAACTGCGCGCCACCCAGGCGCGCATCGACATGTTCCAGGCACAGATTCGCCAGGCACAGGCCAGCCTGCGCAGCGATCAGGCGGAACTTGGCTACACGCGCATCTATGCGCCGATGGCCGGCACCGTCGTCGCCCTGGACGCCCGGGAGGGCCAGACCCTCAACGCCCAACAGCAAACTCCGCTGATTCTGCGCATCGCCAAGTTGTCGCCGATGACGGTCTGGGCCGAAGTTTCGGAGGCCGATATCGGCCACGTCAAACCCGGCATGCAGGCCTGGTTCACCACCTTGAGCGGCGGCAACCGCCGCTGGAGCAGCACCGTACGGCAGATACTTCCGGTGCCGCCCAAACCTCTGGACCAAACCAGCCAGGGCGGCGGCAGCCCGGCCAGTTCGAGCAAGAGCGGCAGCGCGCGAGTGGTCTTGTACACCGTGTTGCTCGACGTCGACAACGCCGACAACGCCCTGATGGCGGAGATGACCGCCCAGGTATTTTTCGTCTCCGACCAGGCCAGGAATGTCCTCACCGCCCCCATCGCCGCCCTGCAAGCCGGCACCCAGGCCGACCAGCAGACCGCCCAGGTTGTCGCTGAAAATGGCAGCCTGCAGCAACGCATTGTGCGCACTGGCATCAGCGACCGCCTGCGGGTGCAGATCCTCGACGGCCTGGAGGAAGGTGATCACCTGCTCATCGGCACGGCCAGCGGGAGTGGCGGCTGAATGCTGACGCCCCTGATCGACCTGCAGGACATTCGCAAATCCTATGGCGGTGGCGACGCCCCTGAAGTCCACGTGTTGCGCGGTATCGACCTGTCGATCCACGCCGGGGAGTTCGTGGCGATCGTTGGCGCCTCCGGCTCCGGCAAGTCGACCCTGATGAATATCCTCGGCTGCCTCGACCGCCCGACCTCGGGTGAGTACCGCTTCGCCGGAGAAAATGTCGCCGGCCTCGACAGCGACGAGCTGGCCTGGCTGCGCCGTGAAGCCTTCGGGTTTGTCTTCCAGGGGTACCACCTGATTCCGTCTGGCTCTGCCCAGGAAAACGTCGAGATGCCGGCCATTTATGCCGGCACGCCAGCGGCTGAAAGGCACGCACGCGCCGCCGCCCTGCTCGACCGCCTGGGCCTGGCCTCACGCACCGGCAATCGTCCGCACCAGCTTTCCGGCGGCCAGCAACAACGGGTGTCGATTGCCCGCGCCTTGATGAACGGCGGCCATATCATCCTCGCCGACGAACCCACTGGCGCCCTCGACAGCCACAGTGGCGCCGAGGTCATGACCTTGCTCGACGAACTGGCAAGCCAGGGCCACGTGGTCATCCTGATCACCCACGATCGCGAAGTGGCGGCGCGGGCCAAGCGCATCATTGAGATTCGCGACGGGCTGATCATCAGCGACAGCGCCCTGGACAACCCCCAGGTGCAGACCTCGGCCAATCCTGGCGCGCTGCAGGCGGTGGACCTGCGCAAGCGCCTGGCCGAGGGCGCCGAAGCCACTGGCGCCTGGAAAGGTGAACTGGTGGACGCGGTGCAAGCCGCCTGGCGAGTGATGTGGATCAACCGCTTTCGCACCGCGCTGACCCTGCTTGGGATCATCATCGGCGTTGCGTCGGTGGTGGTGATGCTGGCTGTTGGGGAAGGCAGCAAACGCCAGGTCATGGCGCAGATGGGTGCATTCGGTTCCAATATCATTTACCTCAGCGGTTCATCGCCGAACCCGCGAACCCCCTTGGGCATCGTCACCCTGGACGAGGTCAAGGCGGTCGGCAGCCTGCCGCAGGTGACCCGCATCATGCCGGTCAACGGCCAGGAAGCCGGGGTGCGTTTTGGCAACCTGGACCACCTCAGCTACGTCGGTGGCAACGACACCAACTTCCCGGCGATCTTCAACTGGCCCGTGGTCGAAGGCAGCTACTTTACCGAGGCGGACGAACAGAACGCTGCGGCGGTCGCGGTGATTGGCCACAAGGTGCGGCACAAGCTGCTGAAGAATGTCGCCAACCCGATCGGCCAGTACATCCTCATCGAAAACGTGCCGTTCCAGGTGGTCGGCGTGCTCGCGGAAAAAGGCGCCAGCTCCGGCGATTCCGACAGCGACGACCGCATTGCCATTCCGTATTCAGCGGCGAGTGTGCGCCTGTTCGGCACCCAGAACCCGGAGTACATCGCCATCGCCGCGGCTGATGCGCGCAAGGTCAAGGAAACCGAACAGGCCATCGAGCAGTTGATGTTGCGCCTGCATAACGGCAAGAAAGACTTCGAACTGACCAACAACGCGGCGATGATCCAGGCCGAAGCGCGCACGCAAAATACCCTGTCGCTGATGCTCGGTTCGATTGCCGCGATCTCCTTGCTGGTGGGCGGGATTGGCGTGATGAACATCATGCTCATGACTGTCCGCGAGCGCACCCGCGAGATCGGTATCCGCATGGCCACCGGTGCCCGTCAGCGCGACATTCTGCGCCAGTTCCTGACCGAGGCCGTGATGCTCTCGGTGGTCGGCGGGCTCGCCGGCATCGCCCTGGCGCTGATCGTCGGCGGCGTGCTGATTCTGAGTGAAGTGGCGGTCGCGTTCTCCTTGATAGCGGTGCTCGGCGCCTTTGGCTGCGCCCTGGTCACCGGTGTTGTCTTCGGCTTCATGCCGGCCCGCAAAGCTGCCCGACTCGACCCGGTCACGGCCCTTACCAGTGAATGATCGATTTATGAAGCCGCCACTCAGCCTGTTGACCCTCTGCCTGTTGCTCAGCGCCTGCGGCACTCCCGCCCAGCGTCCGGACAGTGGCCTGCAGACCCCTGCCGCCTGGCAATCGCCGCACAACACTGGCGCCGCCCGCAGCAATACCCAGTGGTGGTCGCAGTTCGGCAGCCCGCAGCTTGGCCTGCTGGTCGAACAGGCCCGCGTGGGCAGTTTCGACCTGGCGGCGGCGATGGCCCGGGTCCGTCAGGCCCAGGCCGAGACGGTGGTGGCCGGCGGCTCGCAGTTACCTGAGCTCAAGGCCGGCCTGAATGCCAATCGCCAGAAGCTGCTGCGCGGTAATGGTTACAGCCAGCTGGACGCCGACAGCAGTAACAAGGCGGTGGACTACTTCGACGCCAATCTCAGTGCCAGCTACGAAATCGATTTTTGGGGCGGCCAGCGTGCGTCTCGCGACAGTGCGCTATTCGCGCTGCAGGCCAGCGAATTCGATCAGGCCACGGTCGAGTTGACCCTGCAGAGCAGCGTCGCCAATGGTTATGCACAAACCTTGTCTCTGCGCGAACAGCAGCGCATCGCCGAGTTGAACCTGGCCAACGCCCGGAGCGTGCTTAACCTGGTGCAGACCCGTTACGACTCGGGCTCGGCCACGGCCCTGGAACTGGCGCAGCAGAAGAGCCTGGTGGCGGCGCAGCAACGGCAATTGCCGCTGGTGCAGCAGCAGGCCCAGGAGGCGCAGGTCAACCTCGCTGCCCTCCTTGGCCAGCCAGTGCAACAGCTGTCGTTGGGCCAGGAGCGTTTCGATCAACTGGTATGGCCCACCATCGCCGCCGGCGTGCCCAGCGAGCTGCTCAGCCGTCGCCCGGACATCGCCAGGGCAGAAGCGCAGCTGGCGGCCGCACAGGCCGACGTGACCGTCGCCCGGGCGGCCATGCTGCCCACGGTAACCCTGAGTGCCGACCTGGGTTCAGGCGCCGATCGCGCGGCGGATATCCTGCGCAGCCCGTTCTACAACCTCACCGCAGGATTGCTCGCACCGGTGTTCAACAATGGGCGCCTGGGCGCCGAACGTGACAAGGCCACGGCTCGCCAGGAAGAGCTCCTGGAGAACTATCGCGGGGCGATCATCAATGGTTTCGCCGACGTGGAAAAAGCCCTGAACAGCATTCGCGGGCTGGATCAGCAGCGGCAGTGGCAAGGGGAGGAGCTGAACCAGGCCCAGACGGCGTTCAACATCGCGCAGAATCGCTATCAGGCCGGGGCCGAGGACTTGCTGACGGTGCTGGAGACCCAGCGCACCTTGTATGCGGCGCAAGACCTGAATGTACAGCTGCGGCTGGCGCGGTTGCAGGCCAGTGTGGCGCTGTACAAAGCGTTGGGTGGAGGGTGGCGGGCGCTGTGATGGGCGTGTCCATGAGGACCCCTTCGCGGGCAAGCCCGGCTCCCACAGTGATCTGCGCCGAACACAAATGCTGCGTCCACCACCAATACCTGTGGGAGCGGCGGTGCGACGATTCGACTTGCCCGCGATGAACGATAACGCGGCCTTCAAGCCTCGCTTTGCCTGGCCTTCAAATGCCGCGCATACCAGGGCCGCTGCGGTACCTTGCGCAACAGCCCGGCCAGTTTCTGCTCCTCCTCACCAAAAGTAATGCGCAGCGCCAGCTTCATGGTTTCCGGGTCCATCTCCATTGACTTGCCCGCCTGCAAACCCGGTGTGGTGCTGCAACCATGAGTCCCCGGCCCCAGCCACGGGTCATCCACCTCAACCCAGCGCCCCGGCGCAAACCACGCCACGCCATTGACCTCCAGGCGACTGACCTGCCCCGGATGAAAACGCTCGTGGGCGCGGAACCAGTCTTCCAGTCGATCATCGATCCAGCCGTGAAAATGCCAGAACACCGGGCTCACATGGGAGGAAAAGGGATCGCCGAGAAAATCGTTCTCTGCGGCAAACCAGCGCGCGGAAAAATCCGAGGGGTCACGGGCAAACGGCACCGGCTGGCCATTGGACGGATCGCGCGGCACCGAGGCCCAGCGCATGTGCAGCCAGTCGTGCAGGCCCAACTCGACCTCGGAACCGAACTGCCCCAGCGTCAGCTTCGACAGATAACGTGGATCACGATAACGCGACTCCCACACCTGGAAATTGCTGTGGTAGGTCTCGGCCGTCTTGATGTCGGCCACCCACTGCGAGTACTCGGCATCGTCGTCGGCCAGCCAGGTGGGCGGCAAAGACGTGCCATCGTGATTGTCGAAGTAGCGGGCGAAGCCGACTCGATCCCGCGCCAGTTCCGGCTGCGGCAGGGGAAAATGCGGCCACGACGGCAGATCCTGCATGGAGCGCGCCGTACCGAGCATGTGCCGGTGCATAAAGAAAAAATCCACACCGGAGCCATTGCGATCCTTGCGCGCGCCCCGGGCATCGCGCTCCTTGTCCCGCGGCCCGGGCTGCCAGCCGATGCCGCGCAGGGCGTTGCGCTTGTCTTCGGGCAAGGTATGCCACTTGTCCCGGGAGGCGTGCCACAGCTGGTGGAACAGCCGATGCTCCGGCGAAATCAGCCAGGCCAGCAGCGTCGGGTTGAGGCCCGTGCGCTCACGCGCTTCGGGAAACACCCGCTTGAGCGCGATAAAACGATTGTCCTGGGCAGTCATCATCAAGGGCCGATCCAGGTTCAATACCCGGCCGCTGAGCGTCGCGCTGCCGGCGTTGCCGAAACCCGCCCAGACTTCATCCAGGGACATGCTGAATTCGTAATCCGGGGTGTCGTGCAGTGCATCGGCGCTGATCAAGCGCCAGCTGAGCTCGGCGGGTTTGGCATCCGCCAGGTCACCCAGCACCCGGTAGCGCGGGGCTGCAGTGGCGCGCAAGCGCTCGGCGGTGTCGAGGTAACCGGTGAGGCCGCGGCCCTTGTGGCCGATGTCGAGAAACAGTTCCAGGCCATCCCGGGGCAAGCCTTCGATACCGGCATCATGCCCCTCGAAGCGGATCTGCCAGACGCCGCGCAGGGTATTCGCCAGGTGCTGGCCAGCAACATCCGCCACGTCGAACGTCGCTTCGCCGGGGGTGATCGTCGGGTCCGGGCGGGTCCATTCACGATGCCCATAATAAGCCGCAGGCACGGCGGCACCGGTCAGCGCCAGGCCTGCCATGAACCATCGTCGAGAAATCGTCATTGCCCTACCTGTGTCAGCCATGAAGCAGGCTTTATCCAAGCTAGAACGTTTGTTGCCTTCAAGAATTTAAGCGCATCTCGGGCAAGCCTTGCTCCCACAGGGATCTCCATATGGGCCCGCACGCTCATCTAAATTTTCCCACCGGTCAATCGTTCTTCCCAGATAACCGTTCTTCCCAGATAACCAAGGCCCCTGCGGCCGGCGAACCTGACTGAGATGGCAATGACAAAACCACGTTCGAAAAAGGCGCTCTACATCGGCCTGCCGCTGGTGCTGGCCATCAGCGCCGGAGCCGGCTTTGCGGCCTGGGGCTACTGGTTCAAGGACAACCCCGGCTACCCGGTCAAGGTGATGAAGCAAGCCGATGAACTGCAAGAGCGAATCCTCTCCTTCGACAGCCACGTCACCCTACCGCTCGACTTCGGCACCGCCGACAACGAGGCCGACAAGGATGGCAGCGGCCAGTTCGACCTGGTCAAGACCGCACGCGGACGCCTGTCCGGCGCAGCCCTGACCATTTTCGGCTGGCCGGAAATCTGGAATGGCGAAAACGCTCCGCACCGCCCCACTGCGGGGTTTGTCGACGAGGCGCGATTCGAGCAGGAAACCCGCTACAAGATCATCAGCACCCTGGTGCGCGACTTTCCCAACCAGGTCGCCATCGCCTACACCCCGGACGACTTCCGGCGCCTGCATGGCGAAGGCAAGTTCGCCATCTTCATGAGCATGCTCAATGCCTACCCGCTGGGCAACGACCTCAACGCCCTGGACAAGTGGGCCGCGCGCGGCATGCGCATGTTTGGCTTCAGCTACGTGGGCAACAACGCCTGGGCTGACTCCTCGCGGCCGCTACCGTTTTTCAACGACTCGCGCGACGCCCTAGGCGGCCTGTCGGAGACCGGCAAGCAGGCCGTGCACCGGCTCAACGACCTCGGGGTGATCATCGACGTGTCGCAAATGTCGACCAAAGCCCTGGAGCAAGTCGCGCAACTAAGCCGCACACCGATGGTGGCCTCGCACTCGGCGCCACGGGCACTGGTGGACATCCCGCGCAACCTCAGCGACGCGGAGATGCAGCTGATCAAGCAGAGCGGCGGCGTGGTCCAGATCGTTGGCTTCCCGACCTACATCCGCCCGCTCAGCCAGGCGACCCAGGACAAGCTCAACGCCCTGCGTGCACGCTTCGACCTGCAACCGCTGCAGGGGCTGGAGATGGCCTTGATGCCCGGCGACCCGATCATCACCGTCTGGCCGGAGCAACGCTTCGGCGAGTACGCCAGCCAGCTGTACGCAATAGTCGACGAAGAGCCCAAAGCCACCCTCAAGGACTACGGCGACGCCATCGACTACGCCGTGAAAAAAATCGGCATCGACCATGTCGGCATCAGCTCCGACTTCAACGACGGCGGCGGTCTGGACGGCTGGAAAGATGTCAGCGAAGCCCGCAACGTGACGGCGGAGCTGATCAGTCGCGGTTACAGCGAAGCCGACATCGCCAAACTCTGGGGCGGCAATTTCCTGCGGGTGTGGGCCCAGGTACAGCAGTCGTCGAAACCGCTGGCGAACAACTGATGCCCACTTTGCAAAAGCGAACCTGACCCATGACCAACCGTCGATCATTCCTCAAGCAGGCCGGCATCCTCGCGGCGGGCCTGCCCCTGGGTGCCGCTGCAGGCCTGCCGGCCCTGGCGGCTAATCCGGCGCCATTGCCGAAAGACAAATGGGCGCAGTTGCGCCAGCTATTCAACCAGGACCCCGACTACCTGCACTTCGCCAACTTCCTGGTGACTTCGCACCCAAGGCCCGTGCGTGAGGCCATCGAGAGGCATCGCGCCCACCTTGATCGCAACCCCGGCCGGGCCATGGACTGGGACCTGGGGGAAACCGAGAAGCGCGAACAGCAAGTGCGCGAATGGGCCGCACGCTACCTCAACGCCAGGCCCGAACAGATCGCCCTCACCGGCAGCACCACCGAAGGCTTGTCGCTGATCTACGGCGGCATCCATGTGCGTGCGGATCAGGAAATCCTTACCACCGAGCACGAGCACTACGCAACCCACTACGCGCTGGACTACCGCCAGCAGAAAGACGGCGTGAAAGTGCGCAAGCTCAAGTTGTTCGAGAACAGCCGCGAGGTGTCGGTGGATGAAGTGCTGGGCTCGATTGCCAAGGGCATACGCCCCAACACCCGGGTACTGGGCATGACCTGGGTGCAATCGGGGTCCGGCGTGAAACTGCCCATTGCTGAAATCGGCAAGCTGGTGGAAGAACATAACCGCAACCGTACGGACCAGGATCGCATCCTGTATGTGGTCGACGGCGTGCACGGTTTTGGCGTCGACGATCTGGATTTTCCCGACATGCACTGCGACTTCTTTATTGCCGGCACCCATAAATGGATGTTCGGCCCGCGCGGCACCGGGATCATCTGCGCCCGCTCGGCCGAGCTCAAGGACGTGACGCCGACCATTCCGACCTTTTCCGAAGCTACCGCTTTCTCGACCATCATGACCCCCGGTGGCTACCACAGCTTTGAACATCGCTGGGCGCTGGATGAGGCGTTCAAGCTGCACCTGGAACTGGGCAAGGCCCAGGTGCAGGCACGCATCCATGGGCTGAACACCTATGCCAAGAATCGCCTGCTGGAGCACCCGCAGATGGAACTGGTCACCCCCTTGAGCCCGGACCTGTCGGCCGGCTTCAGCTTCTTCCGGGTCAAGGGGCGCGACTGCGAAACGGTCGCCGCACAGCTGATGAAGAACCGGGTGGTGTGCGACTCGGTGGACCGCGATGTCGGCCCGGTCATTCGCATTGCGCCAGGCCTGCTCAACAGCGAACACGAGATCGACCGCTTCATGGCCTTGCTGGGCAACACCGTCTGATGCCTGCCCCCCGGTATGACACGTACCCCTTGTGGGAGCGCGCTTGCTCGCTCCCAAAAGGGAATGTCCACGCCCTCAGTTTTTCTTTCGACGAGACACCCATGAAAAGCAATCTGATAGTCCTGCCGCTCAAGGCGCTCGCCCTCACCGCACTCATCGCCGCACTGGCCCCAACCACCGCCCAGGCGGCCGCCGCGCCGCAACCGGGCAACGTATTCAAGGACTGCCGCGACTGCCCGGAAATGGTCGTGCTGCCCGCCGGCACTTTCACCATGGGCACGCCGGAAGACGAAGTCGGCCGCGAACCCGACGAGGGCCCGATGCACGAGGTGACCTTCGCCAAGCCATTCGCCATGAGCCGCTTCCAGGTCACCGCCGGCGAGTGGGACAGCTACGTGCGCGAAAGTGGCGTGACCATCGCCAATGGCGACACCCGCCCCGGACGCGAATGCATTGCCAGCAAGCCACGCTATCCCCAGGGCGCGCGTCAGCCGGCGGTGTGCATGAACTTCGATGACGTGAAGAACTACGTCGCCTGGCTGTCGAAAAAGACCGGCCAGACCTACCACATGGTCAGCGAGGCCCAACGCGAATACGCCGCCCGCGGTGGCAGCCAGGGCCCCTTCCCTTTTCCGTTCGACGAGGGCAAGGCGTACAGCATCGCCAAACACGCCAACACCTATGGCCCGGCCGACGGCTACAGCTACAGCTCGCCGGTGGGCAGCTACCCGGCCAATGCCTTCGGCATGTACGACATGCACGGCAATGTCTATGAGTGGGTGCAGGACTGCGAACACCCCAACTACGTCGGCGCGCCTGCCGATGGCAGCGCCTGGCTCGAAGCCAATTGCGAGGCCGTACGGATTCGCGGCAACGACTGGGGCGAAGCACCGGTGTTTTCACGCTCGGGCAATCGCAACAGCCAATACCCGCAAGAGCGTGGGGACTGGATCGGGTTTCGCGTAGTGCGCGATCTGTAGGAGCTGTCCTGCTAAATTAACCCCCGCACCAGACGTTCTACTGGGTATCTGCCTTTACACCCAAGGAACCGTCTTCCATGACCCAGCCTCCCCGTGGCGCCATCGGCGAATTGTTCGCCCTGTTGAAACCCTTTCGGCTGATCGTCGCCGCCTCCATCTTCCTGGGCATGGTTGGCGGCCTGAGCGTCACGGTGTTGCTGGCGACCATCAACAACGCGCTGCACTCCGAAACCGGTTTGACCCAGGGTGTGGTCGCGCTGTTCGCCGGCCTGTGCCTGCTGGCGCTGGCCAGTTCGATCTGCTCGGACATCGGCACCAACTACGTCGGCCAGCACATCATCGCCAAGCTGCGCAAACAGCTGGGCGAGAAGGTCCTCTCGGCCCCCATCGAACAGATCGAGCGCTACCGCAGCCATCGCCTGATCCCGGTGCTGACCCATGACGTCGACACCATCAGCGACTTCGCCTTCGCCTTCGCACCACTGGCGATTTCGCTCACGGTCACCCTGGGCTGCATGGGCTACCTCGCCATCCTGTCGTGGCCGATGTTCCTGATCATGGTTGCCGCGATCCTGATCGGCACGGCGATCCAGGCCTATGCCCAAAGCAAGGGCGTGCAAGGGTTCATGGCCGCCCGCGATGCCGAGGACGAGCTGCAAAAGCACTACAACGCGATCGCCGAAGGCGCCAAGGAGCTGCGCATCCATCGCCCTCGCCGCCAGCGCATGTACGCCTCGGGCATCAAGGCCACCGCCGAATTCATCTGCAACACCCAGGTGCGCTCGATCAACACCTTCGTCATCGCCAAGACCTTCGGCTCCATGCTGTTCTTCGTGGTCATCGGCCTGGCCCTGGCGCTGCAAACCTACTGGCCCAGCGCCGACAAGACCGTGATGAGCGGCTTTGTGCTGGTGCTGCTGTACATGAAAGGCCCTCTGGAGCACCTGATCAGCACCCTGCCGATCGTCAGTCGTGCGCAAATCGCGTTCCGCCGGATCGCCGAGCTGTCCGAGCAATTTTCCACCCCTGAGCCGCACTTGCTCCTCAGCGATCAGGGCCAGGTCAAACAGGCGGTGCATGAGCTGAAACTGTCTGATGTGCGGTTCACTTTCCCGGCCGCCGAAGGTGCCGCGCCGTTCCAGCTGGGCCCGGTGAACCTGACGATCAAGCAAGGCGACATCACCTTTATCGTCGGCGAAAACGGTTGTGGCAAGACCACGCTGATCAAGTTGCTGCTGGGCCTGTACACCCCGCAACAGGGCGAAATCCGCGTCAACGGCGAGGCGATTGACTCGCACAATCGCGACGACTATCGCCAGCTGTTCACCACCATTTTTGCCGACTACTACCTGTTCGACGACGTGATCCAGGGCGACCAGCACATCCCCGAAGACGCCAACCAATACCTGCAGCGCCTGGAGATCGCCCACAAGGTCAGCGTCAAGGATGGCAACTTCACCACCACCGACCTGTCCACCGGCCAGCGCAAACGCCTGGCACTGGTCAATGCCTGGCTCGAAGAGCGCCCGGTGCTGGTGTTCGATGAATGGGCTGCCGATCAGGACCCGACCTTCCGCCGCATCTTCTACACCGAACTGCTGCCGGACCTGAAACGCCTGGGCAAGACCATCATCGTGATCTCCCACGACGACCGTTACTTCGACGTCGCCGACCAGTTGGTGCGCATGGAAAGCGGCCGGGTGGTTACCGAACCCGTCAGTGCCTGAAAACCGGCTGCACACACCTGTGGGAGCGGGCTTGCTCGCGAAAGGGCCAGCACATTCTGCATGAGTGTTATCTGACCCACTGCTTTGGCGACCAAGCCCGCGTCCACAGGTAGTGCTTTATCGGGTCCGGCGAATTTTATTTGCACGTTTCTTTCCGGTTTTACCTGCGCGCCCCGTCTTAATAATCATTCTTATTCACAAAAAACTGCACAACACTTTTCAGGAGCTCAGGTAAGTAATGCGACCTCTCACCCGCCGCACACCTCTCGCACTGGCCGTACAGCGCCCGACGCTGCATCGCAGCCTGTTTACCAGCGTACTGCTGACCGCCACCTTGCTGGGGAGCTCGATGGTCAATGCGGCACCTGTAAAAGTGAGTATCCCGGTGCAGCCGCTGTCCAGCGCGCTGACCGAGTTGGGCATGCAGACCAACCTGCAGATCCTCTACAGCCCTGACCAGGTCGCCGGGATCAAGTCCCGCGCAGTCTCCGGTTCGCTGGAGCCGTCCCAGGCCCTGGCGGAACTGCTCAAGGGCAGCGGCATCTCTTTCCAGATCAACGGCAACACCGTGACGCTGGTGTCCGGTGGCAGCTCGAGCCTGCAATTGGGCGCCACCACCATCTCCGGCCAGGCGCTGGGCCTGACCACCGAAGACACGGGCTCCTACACCACCGGTGCAACGACCACGGCGACCAAGCTGCCATTGACCCTGCGCGAGACCCCACAATCGGTGACCGTGGTGACTCGCCAGCAGATGGATGATCGCGGCGCGCAGAGCGTCGGCGACGTGCTGCGCAACACCCCCGGGGTGACCACGCAAAAGTACGACAGTGACCGTACCGAGTTCTCCGCCCGTGGCTTTGCGATCACCAACTTCCAGTACGATGGCGTCAACCAGCCGTACGACGGTGTCTACGGCGAAAACCCCAACAACAGCGACGACTCGGCCAGCCTCGATCGCGTCGAAGTCATCAAGGGTGCTACCGGCCTGATGACCGGCGCGGGCGACCCGTCCGCCACCGTCAACCTGGTGCGCAAGAAGCCGACCAAGGATTTCAAGGCATCGGTCAGCGCCACCGCAGGCTCCTGGGATAACTACCGCACCGAAGGCGACATTTCCGGCTCGTTGAACGACTCCGGCACTGTGCGTGGGCGCTTCGTCGGCGCTCTTCAGGACAAAGATTCGTACATCGACCACTACAGCCAGAAGAAAGACCTGTTCTACGGCGTCCTCGAAGCCGACCTGACCGACGATACCTTGCTGACCCTGGGCGTCGACAAGTCCAGCGCGACGCCGCGCGGCAGTTCCTGGACCGGTAATGCGCCCTACTTCACCGATGGCGGCCGCACCGATTTCTCCCGCAGTTTCAACCCGGGCGCAGACTGGAGCCGTCGTGATTTCGACAGCGTCACCTACTTTGCCTCGCTGGAACAGGCGCTGGCCAATGACTGGAAATTCAAAGCCAGCTTCGACCAGAAAACCACCGATCACGACACCCAGCTGGCCTCTGCCAGCGGTGGCTACGCCGACCGTGCCACGGGCGAAGGTAACTTTCTGTACTGGGGACGCTGGGAAGGCCATCGCGTACAAAACACCGCTGACGTGAGCGTTTCCGGTCCTTTTACCCTGGGTGGCCGCGAGCATGAATTGGTCGCCGGCTTCATGGCAGCCCACTCGCGCCAGACCGGGGCAACCTACGACACCAGCGCCTTTGAACTGGTCCCGGGCAGCATCTACGACTGGAACGGCACCCTGCCCAAGCAGGAGTTTCCGAAAAACGGCAAGTACGAACGCACCCAAAGCCAGAACGGCCTGTACCTGGCCACCCGCCTGCGTCCGACCGACGACCTGTCGTTCATCCTTGGCAGCCGCCTGAGCACGTTCAAGTACAACGAAGACTACTCCTACTACCCGGGTGGCAGCCTGACCGACACCCATGCCAGCTACAAGGAACACGGGGTAGTCACGCCCTACGCCGGTGTGGTCTACGACCTGAACGAGACCTACTCGGTCTACGGCAGCTACACCAAGATCTACCAGCCGCAGATCAACAAGGACATCAACGGCTCGACCCTGGCACCGGTTGAAGGCGACAGCTACGAAACCGGTCTGAAAGCCGCCTACCTCGACGGTCAACTGAACGCCAGCCTGGCCTTCTTCCGCATCGAGCAGGATAACGTCGCGCAATCGGTCGGTACCGATCTGAACACCGGCGATGGCATCTTCGAAGCCACAGACGGCGCCACCACCAATGGCGTGGAACTGGAAATGGCCGGCGAACTGGCACCGGACTGGAACGTTTCGGCCGGCTACACCTACGCCCGCACCCGCGACAAGGACCATCAGCGCATCTACGGTTTCCCGCTGGCCACCAGCAAGCCGGAACATGTGATCCGCACGTTCACCACCTACCGCCTGCCCGGCGCGCTTAACCAGGTCACCGTCGGCGGTGGCATCAGCTGGCAGAGCGCGTTCTACGGCCTGAGCTACAGCCCGGACGTGGGCGGCGGCGAAGGCGGCGAGACCTCACTCAAGCAAGGCGGCTACACCCTCGTCGACCTGATGACCCGCTACAACTACGACGATCACCTGAGCTTCACCGTCAATGCCAACAACGTCTTCGACAAGAAATACCTGTCGGGCCTTGGCAACTTCGGCACCACGTTCTACGGCGAACCGCGCAACCTGCAGCTGACCGCGAAGTATGATTTCTGAGCGATAGGCTGAAATGAAAATGCCCGCTTCTTTCGACGCGGGCATTTTTTTTGGAAGAAGGTTGAACGGCAAGATCAAGTTGAACGGCAAGATCAAAAGATCGCAGCCTTCGGCAGCTCCTACGGGTGTACCCACCATCCTGTAGGAGCTGCCGAAGGCTGCGATCTTTTGACTCTAGTTACTCAGAACATCCAAGCTGATCCAATGCCCGTTTCACCGCCAATTCCCCCATCATGATCACCTGCGCAATCCCCAACAAGGCATTGCGCGAACTGCCCTCCATTTGATCCACCAGGTCGGTGGCCATGACATTGGCCGACGCCAGCGACTCGCAGGCATAGGCCAGCAAGGTTTCGGTGTCGAGCTCGGGGTTGACGGTGAACAGCGTGCAGAGTTTGCGCGGGGTGGCTTTGATGTCGGCGATCGAGGGCCGGGGTGCGGCAGTTTGGTGGGGGCCAGGTGAATCGGAATTATCAGGGGCTGTTGTCGGATCAGTGTCCGGCGGGTTGGGCGTTACCTTGAACATAGATGAAACTCCATATGTGACTAAAGGAGCCCTCACCCTCGCTACCAAACGAAGGTGGCGGCCATACGGAGGTTGGTAGACCGGTACATATGGCAAAACCGGCGCGCTCGAAAGCGCCCTGCGCACGGCCACCATATTTCAAATGCCAGAAGCACCTTGATCAGGTGACGTTATGCGTCATATGTACGAGGGCTACCAAACCCGATCGCTGTTTTCCAGCGACCACGCAACGATAGCGCCCGCACCCAAGGCGCACAAGTCGGCGGATTCTGACGTACCTGTAGGCAATGGCGCAAGGCGTTGTAGCCTGCAGGAAGTAATCATGGGCACGATTAAACACACAGCATCAATCGCTGTTTAAAGAACAAAACTCTATTGGGTTGTGTCCTCAAGACATGCGAAATTTTGCCGCCACCATCGCACCACACAAACTTGCCCGGAAAATCGTAATCCCCGTTTGAGGGATCGCGAGTGTTGTCGCTGCAGATCACAATCTTGCCCGCACCCACCCCGCCACTTGCGCGTGAATCCCTTCCACTTCGCTCAACAACCCACCCATGCGCATGAAGTCATGGGTCATCCCCGGTTGTTCCAGCAGCGTCATTTCATTCCCCGCCTCGCGCAGTCGTTCGGCGTATGCCAGCCCTTCGTCGTGCAACGGATCGTGCCCGGCCAGGTAGACCAGTGCCGGTGCGAGTCCTGCCAGGTCTTGTGCCAGTAATGGCGAGCAGCGCCAGTCCGCGAGGTCGGCGGGGGTGCGGCTGTAGTGGCTGTAGAACCAGTCCAGTGTCGGGGTTTCGAGCAGGTAGCCTTCGGCGAAATCCCGGTGGGAGGGGCGTTTGGTGGTGGCGTCGGTGACGGGGTAGACCAGTACCTGGGCCTTGGGTTTGAGTTGCAATTCTGCGGGGGTTTGTATCGCGATAATCGAGAGGACGGTGGCCAGGGTTGCACCGACGCTGTCGCCGGCCAAGGCTGCGCGGATGGCATCCAGGCCCTGGGCGGCGCCTTCTCGGGCCAGCCAGTTGGCGGCATCGCAGGCGTCCTGGATCGGGGTTGGGAATTGCCATTCAGGGGCCAGGCGGTAATCGACCGTCAGGAGGTCGAAGCCGCCTTGGGCGACGAGGCGCCGGCACAGGGCGTCGTGGGAGTCGAGGCTGCCGACGACGTAGCCGCCGCCGTGGAAGTACAGGATGACGGGTTGCAAGCCTTCGACCGGGTTGGCGTCGCGGTACAGGCGGGCCGGAAGGTTGTGGCCGTCTCTTGCGGGGAGGGTGAAGTGTTCGCAGTTGATGTGGGTCAGTGGGGTGTCGAGGAAGCTTGAGGAGGCTTCGAAATCGCTGCGGGCCTGTTCTGGGGTGAGGTCGTGCATGGGGCGGCTTTTGCCGGTGAGACGGCCGAATTCGGCGAGTTCAAGGAAGGCTTCGAGTTCGGGCAGGACGGGCATGGGGGGATCCTTTTACACAATAATCGGTGGGGAACGCGCAATGTTGGAAACACCGGTATTCCCGTAGGAGCTGCCGCAGGCTGCGATCTTTTGGCGGTGTTCGATGCACCGATAAGATCAAAAGATCGCAGCCTGCGGCAGCTCCTACAGGAGGCCGTGTTGTCAGACGAAGGCCAGGGTGCGCTCCACGTGTCGTCAGGCGATGGCCAGGGTGCACTCCAATAGCAGTTCGAGGTCGTCGAGCAATTCGTCACCGCGTAGCAGCTCGTAGTGCCCGCCGACCAGCAGACGGTCCACACCGTGATGGCCGACCTGGGCCTCGAACACTCGACGCTCATCGTCACGCCCGGCTACCCACCAGCGGTGCGCCGTGACTTTGATCGCGGGCAGTTGGAGCTGGGCCAGGGCCAATGCCTTGAGGCGTGAACCGCTGTTGAAGATTTGCGTGAGCTCTCCAGCGCCCAGTGCGGCTTGTTCATTGGAGCCATGCAGCGCGGCTTCGATGACGGCGGCGGCCTGATGCTCAGGCAGATCTGCGGCGTGCAACGCCATTAACGCCTGTGCTTCTTCAGACGAATGACCGAGGACAAACTTCAGGAAATCCCCCAGGTCCTCGCGCCAGTCCCCCGCTTCGGCGGTGCCGGCCACGTAGCTGTCGACCAGGCCGGCGAACGCGACGGTCTCGCCTTGCTGTTCCAGCTCATGGGCGACCAGTTGCGTCAACGCACCACCCAGCGACCAGCCCAGCAGGTAATACGGCCCCTTGGCCTGTTGGGCACGAATGCGCTGGGTGTAGGCCTGGGCCATGGCCAGCAGCGACTGATCCTGCCAGAGCGGATCGAGCAGCATGCGGCATTGCAGGCCGTAGACCGTGCGCCGCCCTTCCAGGCGTCGCGCGAGCGGTTCGTAGTCGAATACCGTGCCAAAACCGGCGTGCAGGCAGAACAGCGCCGGCCCGTGCGCCAGCCGCGAGTTCAGTGCCAGCAATGGGTCTGGCGCAGCGGCGGCGGGCTCGGCGGCCTGGTAGCCGCAGAGTTCGGCAATGCTGGGTTTTTGCATCAGGTCGCGCAGTTTCAGTTCGAAGCCCAGTTCGGGTTGGCTGCGCACCCGCGAGATGACTTTGAGCACTTGCAACGAATCGCCACCCAACTCAAAGAAGTTGTCGTCGATACCCACTTGCGGCATGCCGAGCACTTCCTGCCAGATCCCGGTCAACGCGCGCTCCAAAGCATTGCGCGGTGCGCGATACCCGCCCAGGGCCCATTCCGGCACCGGCAATGCACGACGATCGAGCTTGCCGTTGGCCGACAGCGGGAAGCGTTCCAGGACCAGTATCCGCGCGGGCACCATGTAGTCCGGCAGTTGCGCCTGCAGTTGCGATTTCAGGCGCCGATCAAGTCCGACCGTGCCGAGCGCCACCAGGTAGCCCACCAGCTGTTTGCCCGTTGGCGTGTCGTGCACCACCACGGCTGCATCCTGCACCCCTGCGCACTCACGCAGGCGCGCTTCAATCTCGCCCAGCTCGATGCGGAAACCGCGGATCTTCACTTGCTGGTCCAGCCGCCCCAGGTAGTCGATCAAGCCGCAGTCGCGCTGGCGCACCAGGTCGCCGGTGCGGTACATGCGCCCGCCCGCTGCAAATGGATCGGGAATGAAGCGTTCGGCGCTCATGCCCGGGCGCTGGTGGTAGCCCCGCGCCAGGCATTCACCGCCCAGGTACAGCTCGCCGCTGACGCCCACCGGCAGAGGGTTGAGGTCGGCGTCGAGCACATACAGGCCTCGCCCGGCCACACCGCGCCCGATCGGCGCATAGGCCGCGTCGCAGGTTTCGCTGACCTCGGCACGCCACAACAAAGGCGTGACCACGGTTTCGGTCGGGCCATAGCCATTGACCAGCCGCTGCGGGCGCAAGGCGCGCTTGACCTGCTCGAAACTGGCTTCGGGCACGGCATCGCCGCCGAAGCAGTACACCTCGACCGCTGGCGGATTGCCCAGGCGTTCGGCGACTTCGGCCATCTGTTGCAGGTATGCCGGCGGGAAGCAGGCGACGGTGACGCCATGACGCTGCAGCACTTCCAGGGTTTGTTCCGGGGTCCACAGATTGTCATCACGGATCACCAGGCTGCCACCGGCCAGCAGCACACTCAGCCAGCGCTCCTGCGCACCGTCGAAAGCGAACGACATGAAGTGCAACTCCCGGCTGCGCGGTGCCAGTTCATAGAGCTCGACGATGCCACGGCAATGCCGGGCAATCGGTCCCCGCGCCACGGCCACGCCTTTGGGTTGGCCCGTGGAACCGGAGGTGTAAATCAGGTACGCCAGGTGCCCCGGCAACGGATGGGAAATCGGGCACACCACGTCGTCGGCAACGCTCAATTGATCCAGCAGCAAACGCGGCGGGCTGTCGGCCAGGGTCAATTGATCACCCAGATGACTGTCACACAGCAACAGGCTGGCTGCCGAATCGCTCAACAGGTACGCCAGTCGTTCGGTCGGGTACGCCAGGTCCAAAGGCAGGTAAGCAGCCCCCGCCTTGAGCACCGCGAGGAACGCGACGATGGTGCGTTCAGAACGCGGCAACGCTACCGCCACCAAGGTCTCCGGGCCAATACCGCGAACGATCAGTTGCTGCGCCAGCCCATTGGCCTGCGCCTCAAGTTCGGCGTAACTGACTTGTCGATCCTCACAGATCAAGGCGATTTTCTGCGGCTGCGCTGTGGCGTGTTGATTGAACGACTGCAGCAAATCAGCGGTGTCGTCGGACACCTGCGGCAGGCTCATGCGTGCTTGCGGCAAGCCGATATTGCCGAGCAGGCACGAAGCGTCCTCCGGCAACGCACGCAGCAATCCTTCCAGCTGCGCACGAATCCGCTCAACTTCAACGTCACTGAAACGATCGCGCAGGAACAGGTATTCGACTTCCAGCCCTTCCTCGTTGGCGCTGACCATCAGGTCCATCGGGAAGTTGGTGACCCCGCCGCTGCCGACTTCGGCAAAGCGTAGCTCGCCCTCCTCGCCGCCTTTCAAGGCGCGGTCCACCGGGTGGTTTTCGAACACGATGATGCTGTCGAACAAGCCCTGGCCACCCTGCCCGGCCCAGCGCTGAATGTCGGACAACGGCGTGTGCTCGTAGTCGCGCACCATCAGGTTGTAATCCTGCAAGTCCCGCAGCCACTCGCCCAACGGCTGTTGCGGATCGAGGGTCTGGATCACCGGCAAGGTGTTGATGAACAGGCCAAGCATGTCCTGGGCACCGGCCAGCCCGGTCGGGCGGCCCGCCACCGTGGCGCCGAACGCGACGCTGCGCTGACCGCTGTGGCGTTGCAGCAACAGCAGCCACGCGCCCTGCACCAAGGTATTGAGCGTCACGCGCTGACGCTTGGCAAAGGTGTGCAGTTTGCGCGTCGCTTCGGCGTCAAGGTTGCTGTACATCACGCCGTGCCCGGAGCCTGCGGCACCCGAAGCCTTGGCCAGAATGGTCGGCTCCTCAAGCAACGCCAGGCGCTCGCGCCAGAAGTCTTCGGCCTGCGCCCCGTCCTGACGTTGCAGCCAGGCGATGTAGTCAGCGTAGCGCCCGGTCAGGGGCGCCAGGCTGTCGTTGTGATACAGGCGCAGCATGTCACCCAGCAACCGTGAGGCGCTCCAGCCATCGAGCAACAGGTGATGATAGATCCAGATCATCTGGTAGCGATCCTCGCCCAGGCGCACCAGGATGAATCGCATCAACGGCGGGCAGCTCAGGTCGAAGCCCTTGGCCTGTTCCGCAGCCGCCAGTTCGCCCAGGGCCTTTTCGGTATCGCTGCGTTCACGCCAGTCGAGCTCTTCGATCGGCAGTTCGACCTCAGCGCATACCGCCTGCAGCGGATCGGCCAGGCCGTCGCGCCAGCGGAACGCCGCCCGCAGCACTTCATGGCGCTCGACCAGCGCCTGCCAGGCGGCACGGAAGCGTGGCACCTGCAAACCCTCCACCGCCACGCTCAACTGGTTGACGTAGGGGTTGAGTTCCGGCGAGTCGAGGCAGTGGAACAGCATGCCTTGTTGCATTGGCGACAGCGGATACAAGTCTTGCAGACCGACCCGGGCCGCAAGATCAATGTGCGGCACCAGGGCAAACGCCTCGACTGTCGGCGCGTCGACCAACGCTGCTTGAGGACGGGTAGCCACCGCCGCGAGGGCGCGAATGGTCTGACGTTCGAACAGCTGCCTGGGACTGAACACCAGCCCACGCTGCCCGGCACGGCTGACCGCCTGCAGCGAGATGATCGAATCGCCGCCCAGCTCAAAGAAGTTCTCGGTGACGCCCACTGTGTCCAGGCCGAGCAATGCCTGCCAGATCTCCACCAGCAAGGTTTCGGCAGCTGTCGATGCGGCCACCTGCGCCTGGTGTTGACGGGAAGCCTGTGGCGCCGGCAGGCCCTGGCGGTCGAGCTTGCCGTTGGGTGTCAGCGGCAGCGCGGCCAGGCACATCAGGTGCGCCGGCAGCATGTGCGCCGGCAGACGGCTGCGCAGATGCGCGCTCAGCGCTGCCTGCAGATCCTGCTCGTCGGCCAACGGATCCCGGGGCACCACGTAGCCGACCAGTTGGCGACTCACCGGGCCTTCGCGATCGATCACAAGGGCTTCGCGCACAGCCGGGTGTTCCATCAGGCAGGCTTCGATTTCGCCAAGCTCGATGCGGAACCCGCGAATCTTCACCTGCTGGTCGATACGGCCGAGGTATTCAACCACGCCGTCGGCCCGGAACCGCGCCAGGTCGCCACTGCGATACAAGCGCCCGCCCGGCACGAACGGGTCCGGCACGAAACGCTCGGCGGTGAGGTCCGGCCGCTGATGGTAACCCCGGGCAACGCCCTCGCCGCCCAGGTACAACTCGCCCGCCACGCCGACCGGCAATGGCTGCAGGCCGCCGTCGAGAATATAGGCACTGCGGTTACCGACCGGTCGCCCGATCGGCATGAATGCCGAGTCGAATTCAGTATCCGGATAGGCCAGCCAGATCAGCGGCGTGATCACGGTTTCGGTTGGCCCGTAGCCGTTGATCAGGCGCTTGGGTTGCAGCACCTGCTGGACCTCATCGAACGCATGCTTGGCCATGCCTTCACCGCATGGCGTGTAGGAGCGGATGGGCAAGTCACGGCCCGCTTCGCCCATGAAGTCGGCGATCTGCGCCAGGTAGCTGGGCGTGAAGCAGGCGATGGTGATGCGGTGTTTTTCGATCTCGGCGCAGGTGCGTTCCACGCTCCACAACTCGTCGTCCCGGGGCATCACGGCCGAGCCGAACACCAGGGGTGTCAGCCAGCGCTCGTGGGCACCGTCGAAGCTGATGGAGGCAAATTGCAGTTCGCGATCCTGCGGGGTCATGCCGTACAACTCGCCGATTGCCAGACAATGCATGGCCAGCGGGCCATGGGCCACGCTCACGCCTTTGGGGCGACCGGTGGAACCAGAGGTGTAGATCAGGTAGGCGAGGTTCTCGCCGCCCGTCAGGTTACGCGGGTTGCTTTCAGGCATGAGGGCCAGCGGTTCGTGATCGATGTCCAGCACCGCTAAACCTTCGGGCGACGGCAACTTCTCGCGAAGCCACGACTGGCTGATCAGCAGCGCGATGCCGCTGTCTTGCATCAGGTAACGCAAGCGCTCTGCCGGGTAGGCCGGGTCCAGCGGCACGTAGGCGCCGCCAGCCTTGAGGATCGCCAGCAAGCCGATGATCATCTCGGGCGAGCGCTGCATGGCCAGGCCCACCCGGACTTCCGGGCCGATGCCCAGCTCGCGCAGGCGATGGGCCAACTGGTTGGCGCGGCGGTTGAGCTGGTCGAAGCTCAGTTCCAGATCGTTGAAGATCAGCGCCGTGGCGTGCGGTCGAATGTCGGCCTGGGCCTCGATCAGCTGGTGTACGCACAGCGGGTTTTGGACCACGGTAAACGCCGGGTTCCACTCGACTAACTGTTGCGCGCGTTCCGCTGCGGTCAGCAGCTGCAGCTCACTCAAGGCGACTTGCGGCGCAGCGACCATGGCGGCCAGCAGCCCCGCCAGGTGCTCGCTCATGCGGGCAATTGCGGCGCTGCTGAAGTGGCTGCACTGGTAGCTCCAATGGATGCTCAGCTGATGCTCGGCGGTGGCAGCAAGGGTCAGCGGGAAGTTGGTGCGCTCGTGGTTCTGGGGAATCAGGAAACTCAATCCCGCCGGCGCACCCTGTTGCAGCGCGGCGGCCACCGGGAAGTTTTCGAACACCAGCAGGCTGTCGAACAGCGGTTCACCGCTGCGTCCGGCCCAGCGCTGAATGTCGCCCAGGGCGGTGAATTCGTGCTCGCGCAGTTCCAGGTTTTGCGCCTGCAAACGGCCCAGCCACTGCCCGACACTTTCAACGGAGTCGGGGCTGCTGATCACCGGCAAGGTGTTGATGAACAGGCCAAGCTGGCTTTCGGCTCCCGGCAGGTCCACCGGCCGACCGGCCACGGTGGCGCCGAATGCGACGCTGCGCTGACCACTGTAGCGTTGCAGCAGGATGGCCCAGGCGCCTTGCAGCAAGGTGTTAAGGGTGACTTTCTGTTGTCGGGCGAACGCGCTGAAGCGCTGGCTGGTGGTGACATCGAAGCGCTGGTGATGGTCTGCGAACACGCCCGGGGTCCCCTGCCCGCCATTGCCATGGGCCAGGCTTTGCGCCAGCAGGGTCGGGTTGTCGAGGCTGGCCAGTTGTTCGCGCCAGAACAACTCATCGGCCTGGGCATCCTGGCGTTGCAGCCAGCCGATGTAGTCCGCAAAACGCCCGGTCGGCGCCTGCACGTCCTGGCCGGCGTAACGCTGCAGGACTTCGCTCAACAGCAGGGAATGACTCCAGCCATCGAGTAACAGGTGATGGTGGGTGTAGATCAGCTGCTGGCGCTCATCGTCGAGACGCACCAGGGTCAGGCGCATCAAAGGTGCGCGGGTTGCGTCGAGCTGCAGGCGTTCACTGTCGAGCAGCTGCGCCAGCGCTGCGGCCTGATCATTGCGGCCGCGCCAGTCGAGACAGGTCATCGGCAACTGCAGATGACGATGGACCAATTGCACCGGCGCATCGAACCCCTCGGGGAAATGGAAGCTGCTGCGCAGGATCCCATGGTTGTCGAGCACCGCTTGCCAGGCGCGGGCCAGCCGCTCGGCGTCGAGGCCATGGGCTTCGACGCTGAGCTGGTTGACGTAGGCGCCGCTGTCGGATTCGTAGAGGCTATGGAACAGCAAGCCGGCCTGCATGGGCGACAGCGGATACAGGTCCTCGATCTGCGCCGGTGGCACCGGCAGGCCGTCGAGTTGCGCCTGGTTCAAGCGCGCCAGGGGGAAGTCCGCCGGGGTCACGCCGCCTGCGCCATCGCTCAGGCAATGGTCAATCAGGTCTAACAGCTCTTCACGGAAATTCGCCGCGAGGGTTTCGATTTCGTGCAGGTCGAAGCATTCGCGACTGAAGGTCCAGTCCAGTTTCAGTTCGCCGCCATACACCTGGCCATCCACCGACAGCCAATTGGGCAGCGGCGCATCCGCGGCCTGCGCAGCGCCGCTGGATTCGCGAGCCGGTGTGAACAGTGCGTCTTCGGCAAAGCTCTGGTCAAACTGGCCAAGGTAGTTGAAGGTGACGCGCGCTTGCGGCAACGCGGCCAGCGCGGCTTGCGCCGAGTTGTCGCCCATGTAGCGCAGCAGGCCGTAGCCCATGCCCTTGCCGGGGATCTCGCGCAACTGCTGCTTGATGGCCTTGATCGAACCCGGCAGGTCTGCGGTTGGGGTCAGGCACACCGGGAACAGGCTGGAGAACCAGCCCACGGTGCGGGTCAGGTCGATGTCGTCGAACAGCTCTTCGCGGCCATGGCCTTCGAGCTGGATCAGCGCCGAGGGGTGACCGGTCCAGCGACTGAGGGTGCGGGCCAGTGCGGTCAGCAGCAGGTCGTTGACCTGGGTGCGGTAAGTCGCCGGTGCCAGCTGCAGCAGCTGGCGAGTGTGTTCGCGGTCCAGGCCGATGCTGACGCCCTGGCGCAGATGCCCGGCCTGGCTGGCCTGCGGGTTGGCGGCTGGCAGCAAATCGTTGCCGAGGCTGAGTTGCGCCTGCCACCAGTCCAGCTCGCTGGCAGCCGCTTTGGAACGTGCGTAGGTGTCGAGCTGCTCAGCCCAGGCCTGGAAGGAGCTGGTCTTCGCCGGTAGCTCCTGGCCTTGATAAGCCGCTTGCAAGTCCTCCAGCAACACCCGCCACGACACGCCGTCCACCGCCAGATGGTGAATGACCAGCAGCAGGCGCTGGGTGCCATCCGCCTGTGCGATCAATGCGACTCGCAGCAGCGGGCCGTCTTGCAGGCTGAGGCTGCGCTGGGCTTCATCGCACACCGACTCCAGGGATGCATCGCTGGCCACGCGCGCGGTCCAGAGCATGTCGACGACATCGGCGCTGTCCGCGCCAACATAGCGCGCAGACCACTCTGTGGCAGCGAGCCTGCTCGCGATGAGCTCAGCACCGGCAACATGGAGGTCGCCTGCCCCACCGCCATCGCGAGCAGGCTCGCTCCCACAGGGATTTGTGGCGTCGCTCACACGCGGGACCTGCTGGCTGAAGCGCAAGCGCAGGGCGTCGTGTTGCTTGAGCAAGCGCTGCAGCGCGGCCTGCAGGCGCGGCAGTTCGAGGGGCTCGCGGGGGGTCAGCAAGAGGGCCTGGTTCCAGTGCGCGCGTTGCGCGATTGGCTCGTCGAAGAACCAGCGCTGGATGGGAGTGAGTTTTTGCAGGCCGTACACCGGTCCTTGCTGGGCCAGCGGAGCGGCCTGTTCCTTGACCACGGCGGCCAGCGCCTGGAGGGTTTGCTGCTGGAACAAATCCCGCGGTTGCAGGCTCAAGCCGGCGCGACGGGCACGGCTGACCACCTGGATCGAAATGATCGAGTCGCCACCCAGCTCGAAGAAATTGTCCTGGCGGCCGACCTGCTCAACGCCCAGCACCTCCTGCCAGATCTGCGCCAGCACCTGTTCGTGCTCGCTGCGCGGCGCTTCGAAGGCGCGCTGGGTGACCTGCGCGGTTGGCGCCGGCAGGCGTTTGCGCTCGAGTTTGCCGTTGGGGCTCAAGGGCATTTGCTCGATCATTACGGTCTGCGCGGGCACCATGTAGTCCGGCAGGCTGGTGAGCAGATGGGCCTTGAGCGCTTCGCGCCAGGCACCTTGCTGCCCGGCATCGGCGCTGATCAGGTCGCGTTCCCGGGGCACGATGTAGGCGACCAGTTGCTTGCCGCCCGGGCCATCGACGGCCAGCACCACGGCTTCCTGCACCTGGGCATGCTCTTGCAGGCGCGCCTCGATTTCGCCCAGCTCGATGCGCAGGCCGCGAATTTTCACTTGATGGTCGATGCGCCCGCAATACTCGATGGCGCCATCGGCGCGATAGCGTGCCAGGTCGCCAGTGCGGTACAGGCGCTCGCCGCTGCCGAACGGGTCGACCACAAAACGTTCGGCGGTCAGCGCACCTCGACGGTGATAACCCCGCGCCAGGCCGACCCCGCCCAGGTACAACTCGCCCACGGCGCCCAGGGGCAAGGGCTGCAGTTCGCTGTCCAGGACACAGGTACGCAGGTTGGCAATCGGCCGGCCGATCGGCACGCTGTCGCGGCCTTCTTCCACGCACGTCCAGTGGGTCACGTCGATGGCCGCTTCGGTGGGGCCATACAGGTTATACAGATTGGCTTGCGGCAGGCTGCGCAAGGTCTGGCGTTGCAGCTCCATCGGCAGCGCTTCGCCGCTGCAGATGATCCGCTGCAACGAGGTGCAGGCCCGCGCTTCGTCGGCACCGATAAACGCCGCGAGCATCGATGGCACGAAGTGCAGCGTGGTGATCGCCTGCTCGACGATCAACCTGGCCAGGCCTTGCGGATCGCGATGTTCGCCGGGGGCGGCGATGACCAGGGTGGCGCCCTTCATCAGCGGCCAGAAAAACTCCCACACCGACACGTCGAAACTGAACGGCGTCTTTTGCAACACGCGGTCCGCCGGTTGCAAGTCGTAGGCTTGCTGCATCCATTGCAGACGGTTGTGCAGCGCCACATGACGGTTGCCCGCGCCCTTGGGTTTGCCGGTTGAGCCTGAAGTGTAAATCACGTAGGCGAGGTTTTCCGCGACCGCAAGGTTCGGCAGATCGGTACCGGGCAACTCCCCGAGCCAATCGCCTGCGGCCTGCAGGCACAGGGTGCGCACGCTGTCCGGGGTCGGCAGTTGTTCCAGCAAATGTTCCTCAGTCAGCAGCAAGGCGATGCCACTGTCTTCGATCATGTAGCTGAGGCGATCAAGCGGGTATTCAGGGTCCAGCGGCACATAGGCGCCGCCAGCCTTGAGAATCGCCAGCAGGCCGATGACCATCTCGAACGAACGGTCGCAGGCGATTCCCACCAGCACTTCCGGACCGACGCCCTGGGCGCGCAGGTGATGGGCCAGGCGGTTGGCGCGCTGGTTCAGCTCGGCGTAACTCAGGGACTGGCCCTGGAACACCAACGCCGTGGCCTCGCCGTTTTCAACCACGCGTTGCTCGAAATGCCGCTGCACGCAGACTTCGCCCGGATAGGCCTGAGCGGTGTGGTTGAGGTCGTCGAGAATGCGCAGACGCTCGTCGGCGTCCAGCAATGGCAACTCGGCAAGCGGGCATTGTGGGTTGGCCACCACACCGGCCAACAGGTTGCGCCAGTGACGCGCAAAGTGCTCGATGCGTTCGGCGTCGAACAGATCGGTGGCATAGGTCAGGCTGGCAAACAGCAGGTCGCCCTGTTCCTGGGTGTCCAGTTGCAGGTCGAACTGGGTGGTGTGCGCGGTGGCATGCAGTGGCTCGACGCGCAGGCCAGCAAGTACACCGCTGGCGCCAGCCGGCTTGGCTTGCTGGTGATTGAACATGACCTGGAACAACGGGCTGTGGCTGAGGCTGCGTTCGCCCTGCAGCGCTTGCACCAGTCGCTCGAATGGCAGGTCCTGATAGTCTTGGGCATCCAGCGCTGCGGCGCGAGTCTGGTCGAGCAACTGGATGAACGGCTGACGTCCATCGAGCTCGGCGCGCATCACCTGGGTGTTGACGAAGAAGCCGATCAGGCCACGGGTTTCTGCGCGATTGCGGTGGGCAATCGGCACCCCGACCCGCAGGTCCGACTGGCCGCTATAGCGATAAAGCAGCGCCTGGAAACTCGCCAGCAATAGCATGAAGGGAGTCACGCCGTGCTGTCTGGCCAGGGTCATCAGGCCGCTGGCCAAGGTGGCATCGAGGGCGAAGTCCAACCGTGCACCGCGTTGGCTCGGTTGCGCAGGACGTGGACGATCCGTCGGCAATTCGAGTAGCGGCTGCTCGCTGCCTAATGTGTCACGCCACCAGTTGAGTTGGCGCTCCAGCTCACCCGCTTCCATCCAGCGACGTTGCCACAGCGCATAGTCTGAATACTGGATCGGCAATGCTTCAAGCGCAGCGTTCTGGCCCTGGCAATGCGCGGCGTAGAGCCGTGAAAACTCTTCAACCAGCACGCCCATCGACCAGCCATCGGTGACGATGTGGTGCAGGGTCAGCAGCAGTACGTGGTCTTCGGCGTCGAGCTGCAACAGGCTGACCCGCAACAGCGGCCCCTGTTGCAGATCGAATGGCCGGGCGACTTCCTGCTCGACGCTGTGCATTGCAAGATCGAGGCGCAGGGACTCGGGCTCGCCGCGCAGGTCGATACGCTCGATCGGCAGTGAGGTGCACGGCGCCAGCGTCTGCAGCACCTTCCCGTCGTCCTCGACGAAACGGCTGCGCAAACTTTGATGCCGCTGCAGCAGCACGTCAAAACTGTGCTGCAACGCCGCGACATTCAGCGGTCCGTACAAGCGCAGCGCCGCTGGAATGTTGTACGCCGAACTGTGCGGATCCAGCTGCCAGAGAAACCATTGGCGCTGCTGCGCGTAGGACAGTTCGAAGCTTGTTTGCGCCTCAAGGGCAGGCGGAATCGGCAGCTGGCCAAAGCTCACGCCCTGCTCCTGCATGCGGCTCAGGAACTCGCGGCGCTTGGCGGCTGGCAGGCCGGCGAAGCGGCTGGCGATACGCTGGGCAGTGGTGTGTTCCATCAGTTGATCTCCATCTCGTCCAGAAGCGACTCAAGCGCATCCAGGCGTGCATCGTTGTCAGCCGGGGCGTGTTGCCCGGCCATGGCGGCATAAGCCTGAAGGTCGGTGGACTCGAACAGCGCACGCAGCGGCAGCTCGATGCCCAGGTCCAGTTCCACCCGGGCGCTGGCCTGGGCGGCGAGCAGCGAATGCCCACCCGATTCGAAGAAGTTGTCGCGCCGACCGATCTGCGCCACGCCCAGCACCTCGGCCCAGATCGCCGCCAGTTGCTGTTCGAGCTCACCTTCAGGGGCTTCGAACGGTCGTTGCCAATCCCCGGCATCCGGCAGCGGCAGGGCCTGGCGATCGAGCTTGCCGTTGCCGGTCAGCGGCAAGGCGTCCAGCAGCAGCCAGTGACTGGGTACCATGTAGTCCGGCAGGCCGACCTTGAGCGCGGCGCGCAGTTGATCGCGCCAGGCGATCGGGTCGAGTGGGGTTTGCGCAGGCACCACGTAGGCACACAGCTGCGGGCCGCCCTCACCGGCGTGCACACTCAACACCGCGTGGCGCACGCCCGGCAGGGCCAGCAATGCAGCCTCGATCTCGCCCAGTTCGATGCGGAACCCGCGGATCTTCACTTGCTGGTCGATCCGCCCCAGGTAATCAATGCTGCCGTCGGCGCGCTGGCGGGCCAGGTCGCCACTGCGATACAGACGCTGTGACGCGTCGAACGGGCTTGGCACGAAGCGCTCTGCGGTCAGGCCGAAGCGGCCGTGATAACCCCGCGCCAGGCCAGCACCGGCGATACACAGCTCGCCCGCCACGCCCACCGGTACCGGGTGCAACTGGCTGTCGAGCAGGTACCAGCGCAGATCGCGAAGCGGCAGGCCGATCGGACTTTGCGCCTTGCCTTCGAGGTCGGCCAGGCGGATGGCGCGGCAGGTCACGTGTACCGTGGTTTCGGTGATGCCGTACATATTCACCAGGCTCGGCCGCTGGTCGCCGAACCGTTCGAGCCAGGGGCGCAGGCTCGCGACTTCCAGCGCTTCACCGCCGAAAATCACCTGACGTAGCGCCAGGGTGCGCGGGCTGGCGCAGGCGATCGGCAGCAACTGGCGGAACGCCGTGGGGGTCTGGTTCAACACAGTCACGCCTTCGTCGCACAGCAAGCGGTGCAATTGCTGCGGATCGCGGCTGATGTCATACGGCACTATCACCAGGCGCCCACCCATGCACAGTGAACCAAACAGTTCCCATACCGAGAAGTCGAACGCGTAGGAATGGAACAGGGTCCACACATCGTGCGGGCCGAAGTTGAACTCGCCAGCGGTGGCCGTGAGCAGTCGGCCGACGTTGCCATGGCTGAGCAAAGCGCCCTTTGGCCGCCCCGTGGAACCGGAGGTGTAGATCACGTAGGCGAGGTTATCGGGTGCCGCCAGTGGCGGCAGGTTAGCGTTGCTGAAACCCTCCAGTTGCAGTGATTCGAGGCTTAGGACTCGCACGCCATCCCGGGCTGGCAAGCCTTTGACGAGGTGTTGTTGCGTGAGCAGCAACCGGATGCCGCTGTCTTCGATCATGTAGCTCAGACGCTCGGCCGGGTACTGCGGATCGAGCGGCACATAGGCGCCACCGGCCTTGAGAATCGCCAGTAAGCCGATCACCAGTGGCATCGCCCGCTCGGTCGCAATACCGACCCGCACCTCGGGGCCCACGCCTTGCTTGCGCAGGTGGTGCGCCAGGCGGTTGGCCTGGGCGTTGAGCGCGGCGTAGGTCAATTGTTCGCTTTCACAGACCAGCGCCACGGCGTTCGGGCGCAGCTGGGCCTGTACTTCGAACAGCTGATGCAAGGTGGGCGACAGCGGCTGTGCCTGGAACGCCGGATTCCAGTGCTGCACCAGTTCGTCGCGCTGTGACTGGCCAATAAGCGGCAGTTCGGCGACGCGTTGCTGCGGGTCCGCGACCACGGCACGCAACAGGTTCAGCCATTGCGCGGCGAGTCGCTGCATCGAAGCCTGGTCGTACAGATCGGTGGCGTAAGTCAGGCTGGCATCGAGTTCCTCGCCATGCTCCTGGGTATCGAGCACCAGGTCGAATTGCGTGGTGAGTTGCGACCAGTGCAGACGCTCGACCTGCAGACCGGCCACCGTGCGTTCGACGCTCGCGCCCAGTTGCTGCTGATGGTTGTACAGCACCTGGAACAGCGGGCTGTGATTGAGGCTGCGATCCGGCTGCAAGGCATCGACCAGTTGCTCGAACGGCAGGTCCTGATGGGCCTGGGCAGCCAATGCCGTCTGCTTGACCTGTTGCAACAAGCCACTAAATGGCTGCTGCCCGTCGATCTCGGCGCGCAGCACTTGAGTGTTGATGAAGAAGCCGATCAGGCCTTCGGTCTCAAGACGCGAACGGCCGGCGCTCGGCACTCCCACGCTGATGCTCGACTGCCCGCTCTGGCGATGCAGCAACGTCTGGAAGCTCGCCAGCAGCAACATGAACAGCGTCACCTGTTGGTCCTGGGCGCATTGGCGCAAACCGGCCAGCAAGTCGCGATCCACGTTCAGCATCAAACTGGCACCGCACTCGCTGCGGCGTGCCGGCCGGCTCAGCTCGCTTGGCAACTCCAGCGGCGCCTGGCTGCCAGCCAGTTGCTCGCGCCACCAGGTCAGTTGTCGTGCGCCCTCGCCCGCCTCCAGCCAGTCGCGCTGCCAACGGGCATAGTCGCTGTAGTGCACCGCCAGCTCAGCCAGACCGGCTTCGCTATCGCAGGCGGCCGCCTGATACAGTGCGCTGAACTCATCGACCATGACCTGCATCGACCAGCCATCAGCGGCAATGTGGTGCACGGTCAGCACCAGCACGTGTTCGTCGGTGCTCACTTGCAGCAGCAGTACGCGCCACAGCGGGCCGTTGCGCAGATCGAAGGGCCGGGAAATTTCCTCAGCCACCGCCTGGTCGACCGACAACGAATCGATTGTGCGATGCTCCAGGCACAACGCGAGGTCATCGTGCAGCACCGGACGCGCCAACTGGCCGTCCTGTGTGAAGGTGGTGCGCAGGGTCTGGTGACGGGCTTGTAACTGGGCGAAGGCTTCGCGCAGGACGTCGCGGTTCAGTGCGCCCCTCAGGCGCAGCGCGGCGGGAATGTTGTAGGCCGGGCTCTGGGGGGCCAGCTGCCACAGGATCCATTGACGCTGCTGGGCGTATGACAGCACCGGCGGCTGATCGAGCGGTGCCTGCTGCAGGACGGGTTGGACGCTGGCCTGCGCCCGCGCCACTCGTTGGGCGAACTGTGCCAGGTTCGCGGCACTGAACAGGCTGCTCACCGACAGTTCGAGCCGCCACTGCTGACGCACACGGGAGATGACCTGCAGCACCAGCAACGAGTGCCCGCCCAGTTCGAAGAAGTTGTCGTCGCGAGCTACGCGCTCGACCTGCAGCACGTCCTGCCAGATCAGCGCCAACTGCGCTTGCAACCCTTCGCCAGGCGCTATGAATGGGCGTTGCGCATCGCCGGCATCGACCCGTGGCAGCGCTTTGCGGTCAAGTTTGCCGTTGGTGTTCAGCGGCAGTCCCGGCAGCAGAATCAGCTCAGTGGGCACCATGTAGTCCGGCAACGACTGGCGCAAGGCCGCTTTGAGTGTCTTCAGGTAATCAACCGCAGAATCGACCTCGGCGCTGGCCACGATGTACGCCACCAGTCGCGTGCCGTCCTGGGCGATGACGGCCGCTTCGCGCACCTCATACCGGGCTTGCAGGCAGGCTTCGATTTCGCCCATCTCGATGCGCATGCCGCGAATCTTTACTTGATGGTCGATGCGCCCGACGTATTCCAGGTTGCCGGCAGCGTTGCAGCGCGCCAGGTCGCCGCTGCGGTACAGGCGGGCGCCGGGTTCGCGGGCGAACGGGTCCGGCAGGAAACGCTCGGCGGTCAGCGCCGGGCGGTCGAAATAGCTTTGCGCCAGGCTGGCCTGGGCGCCGATAAACAGTTCACCCACGCCGCCATCGGGCAGCAGGTGCCCGGCACTGTCGAGCACATACAGCGCCCGGCCGGCGATGGCGCGACCGATGGGGATGCCAGACACGTCGCTGGCATCTTCCAGGCGGCAGTCATGGATGCTCGATACCACGGTCGCTTCGGTAGGGCCGTAGGTGTTGAGCAGTCGCACCTGAGCCAGGCCGGCTTGATGCCACAGGCGCAGGCCTTCCACCGACATGGCTTCGCCGCCCACGTGCACCTGGCGCAGAGCACCGAGATTGCGGATGACGCCGCTGGCGCATTCTCGGGCCAACAGGTACCAGTACGCAGCCGGCAAGTCGGCCACGGTCACGCCCTGCCGGACGATTTCGGCGGCCAGGCGCCCGGCGTCCCACAGCTCATCACCGCGCATGATCAACGCGGCGCCCACGCACAGCGCCGGGAAACACTGCTCGACGAAGCCATCGAAGCTGAAGGTGGCGAACTGCAGCACGCGGTCTGATGCTGACAGGCCCGAATAGTCGGCGGCGGTCTGGCAGAACTCGCGGAGGGCGGCGTGGGTGATGGCTACGCCTTTGGGTTGGCCGGTGGAGCCGGAGGTGTAGATGATGTAGGCCAGGTTTGCGGCGTCTGGGAGGGCGCTTTCGCGAGCAAGCTTTGCTCCTACAGGGTTTGGTCCTACCGGCTCTGCTCCTGCAGCCGCAGTGGTGGTGGTTTTGTTCAGGGTCAGGCGCGGGATGTTTTTTATGTTTTGCAGCAGGCCGGGTTCGCAGAGCAGTTGGTCGAGGCGGCTGTCTTCGATCATGTACGTCAGGCGTTCGACGGGGTATTGGGGGTCCAGTGGCACGTAGGCCGCGCCGGTTTTCAGCACGGCGAGCAGGCTGACGATCAGTTGCGGGCCACGGTGCAGCGCCAGGCCGACACGGGTACCTGGGCCGGCACCGTTGGCGAGCAGGCGCTGGGCCAGGTCGTTGGCCTGGGCATTCAACTCGCCGTAGCTCAAGGACTGACCGTCAATCTGCAACGCCAGCGCGTCGTGATTGGCCGCAGCCTGGGCAGCGATCTGCTGGTGGGCGAAAAGTGTTGTGGATAACTCGACGGCAGATGATCGATTGGCCCCGATCGCCGCACGGGTTTCGACCTCGTCTAGCAGCTGCAGCGCGCCCAGCGGAGCATCCGGCAACGCTGCAAACTGCACCAGCAGATGCTGCAGATTGGCGGCCAGCTGAACAATGTGCGCCGCACTGAAGCGCGCCGAGTCGTAGCTGAAATCCAGGCTCAGGCCGTCGCCCAGCTCGATGCCCAGGGTCAATGGATAGTGGGTGCGTTCGTGGTTGTGCAGGTTGCTGAACGACAACCCGGCCGGAGCACCTTGCTTGAGCGCTGCCGCTACCGGGAAGTTCTCGAACACCAGCAGGCTGTCGAACAGCGCGGCCCCCTGCTGCCCCGCCCACCCTTGAATGTCGTAGAGCGGCACATGCTCGTACTCGCGCATGGCCAGGTTCATCTCTTGCAGTTCACTCAGCCATTGGCTGACGGTGCAATCAGGCTTCATCGCGCAGACCAGCGGCAGCGTGTTGATAAACAGCCCGAGCTGTTCTTCGATCCCCGGCAACGGCGCGGAACGACCGGCGACCGTGGCCCCGAATACCACGCAATCCTGGCCGGTATAACGCTGCAGCAACAGGCTCCAGGCGGCTTGCAGCAAGGTGTTGAGGGTGACCTTCTGCTGGCGGGCGAACTCGGCCAGACGTTGGGTCGCAGGGCCGTCGAGGGCAACGCGGTGGTCCTCGCTACCTTCGGCTCCCACCGGCGGGCGCAGGGCGTCGGCCAGCAACGTCGGCGCTTGCAAAGGTGCCAGCGCGGCCTTCCAGAAGTGCTCGCCCGCCACGGCGGACCGTAGCTGCAGCCAGTTCAGATAGTCGCGGTATTGCTCACGGTTTTGCCCCGCTGCTGCTGGGCTCCAAGGGCCAGCGGCGTAGTGCTGGATCACTTCGGCCAGCAGCTGGGCGTTGCTCCAGCCGTCCATCAAAATATGGTGGCTGGTGTAGATCAGGTGCCAGTCCTGGTCGCCCGTCTGCACGAGTTTCAAGCGAAACAACGGCGCGCTGCCCAGCTCAAAACCTTGAGCACGTTCGGCGTCGGCCAGGGCATCGGTGTCGGTCGCGTCCAGCACCTCAAGCGGCAAGGCGACCTGACGGACAATCGCCTGATGCGCGCTGTCGAGGCCCTGCCAATGGAAGCTGCTGCGCAGGATGTCGTGCCGGGTCAGCGCAGCCTGCCAGGCTTGGGCGAATCGCTGCGGGTCGAGGCCCCGAATGTCCAGGCGTAACTGGCTGATGTAGGCACCGACCTGCGGTTCATACAGGGTGTGGAACAGCATGCCCTGCTGCATGGGCGATAACGGATACAGGTCTTCGAGCGTCGCGACCGACAAGCCGTCGAGTTGCGCCTGGCTGATGCGCGCCAGCGGGAAATCCGAGGGAGTGGCCTGGGGCGCTTCAACGCCGCAGCAGTGTTCGATCAGCGCGTTGAGCTCAAGTGTGTATTCGTCCGCCAAGCGCTGGACGGTCGCCGTGTCGAACATTTCGCGACTGAAGCCCCAGCTCAGCGCCAGCTCACCGCCGTACACCTGGCCTTCAACGGTCAGCCAGTTGCCCAGGGGCGCCGATGGATCCTGGGCTACACCACTGCCTTCAGTGGAGGGCAAAAACATCGCGGCATCGTCGAACTGGCGGTCGAACTGCCCCAGATAGTTGAAGGTGATGCGCGGTTGCGGCAGTGCCGCCAGTTCTGCGCGAATCCCTTGGGCGCCGAGGTAGCGCAGCGCGCCGTAACCCAGGCCTTTGTCCGGCACGGCACGCAGTTGTTCCTTGATGGATTTGATCGACGCGCCGAGGTTTTGCGACGGCACCAGGTTGACCGGGAACAGGCTGGTGAACCAACCCACTGTGCGCGTCAGGTCGATATTGTCGAAAAGGTCTTCGCGACCATGGCCTTCGAGCTGAACCAGCGTGCTGCCCTGCCCGCTCCAGCGACAAACCGCCCGTGCCAGCGCCGTCAGCAGCAGGTCGTTGACCTGAGTGCGATACGCCGCCGGTGCGTGTTGCAGCAGCTTGCGGGTCTGTTCGGTGTCGAGCCTGATCTCGAGTTTTTGTTCGAAGCGGTTTTGCAGGGCCCCGGCTGGACGCTCGCACGGCAAATCGTTCGCAGCCTCACGCAACTGGCTTTGCCAGTAAGGCAGGCTGCTTTCAAACGCTGGCAGATGATCTTGCAGGCGCGCAACCCAGCGCTGATAAGTGCTGGTTTTCGCCAGCTTCCTGGCGCTGGCGCTGTAGAACTGCTGCAGGTCTTCCAGCAGCACGCGCCATGAAACGCCGTCCACCGCCAGGTGATGGATGACCAGCAGCAAACGCTGGGTGCCATCGGCCATTGCCACCAACAGCGCGCGCATCAGCGGCCCTTGGTGTAAATCCAGACTGCGTTGGGCTTCATCGCACACAGCGTTGAGCGCTTCGACCGACTGCTCCTGACGTTGCCATAATACCGATTCAGTGGTCGCTGCCGAGTAGGTCTGCTGCCAGCCTTCGGCGGTCTGTGCATAACGCAGGCGCAAGCTGTCGTGATGGCTCAGCAATTGCTCAAGCGCACGCTGCAGCGCCTCGACGTTCAACGCCTCGCGCGGCACCAGCAGCAGTGACTGGTTCCAGTGTTGCCGCTCAGGGATCGCCTGGTCGAAAAACCCCTGTTGCACCGGCGCCAACGCCACCGCGCCACTTGCCGGCCCCTGGTCAATCAGCGGCCGCTCGCCGCTGCGGGCGGCCTGGGCCAGGCTGCGAACCGTCTGGTGCTGGAACAGATCCTTGGGGCTCAGCACGATGCCGGCCTGCCGCGCGCGGCTGACCACTTGCATGGAGACGATGGAGTCACCGCCCAGTTTGAAGAAGTTATCTTCCAGACTGACGCTGTCGAGAGCCAACACGTCCTGCCAGATCGCCGCGAGGGACTTTTCCATGACCGTGCGCGGCGCTACGTGCTCGCGCTGTTGTTGCGAGCCATCGACGGCCGGCAAGGCCTTGCGGTCGAGCTTGCCGTTGGGCGTCAGCGGCAGTTGTGCGAGGAACAGCAGGAACGCCGGGACCATGTAGTCCGGCAGATGCTGGCGCAGCGCGGTCTTGAGGCATTCACGCAGGTTAGCTTGGGCATCGATGTCATCCACCAGCGCCGGATCACCGGGCACGATGTAGGCGACCAGTTGCTGCCCGTTGACACCGTCTTGCGCCAGCACGGCCAACTCGCGCACGGCTTCTTGTTGCAACAGCCATGCTTCGATTTCACCCAGCTCGATACGAAAGCCCCGCACCTTGACCTGATGGTCGATGCGCCCGACGTATTGCAGCGCGCCATCGGCCTGATAGCGGGTCAGGTCGCCGGTGCGGTACAGGCGCTCGCCGTTGCTGGCGAACGGGTTGGGCACATACTTTTCGGCGGTCATGCCCGGGCGTGCGAGGTAACCGCGGGTGATGCCTGCGCCGCACACGTACAGCTCGGCGGACACCCCTTGCGGCACGGGTTGCAGGTCGGCGTCCAGCAGATAGCTGGCGCTGTGTTTGAGCGGTCGGCCGATGTTCGCGCGGCCACCCGCCTCACGGCGAGTCCAGGTGGAATAGGTGGTGTCTTCAGACGGGCCGTACAGATCGTATACGTGCTCCACGCCCGGTTGCTGGTACAGCGCCTCGACCAGGCTTTGCTTCAGCGGTTCGCCCGCGAGGTTGATGATGCGCACGCTCGACGGAATCTGCCCCTCGCGCTGCAAGGCATTGATGGCCGACGGTACAGTGTTGATCAGGCGCACCTGATCACGGGCCGGGAGTTGCGGCAGTTCCAGGGCGTTACGGGCGATGATCAGCGAGCCGCCGTTGGCCAGGGTCACGAACAGCTCCCAGACTGACAGGTCGAAGCACACCGAGGTGGACGCCAGTACGCCCTGAATATCTGCGTGGCTGTAGACCGATTTCGACCAGTCGATCAGCGCCAGCACGTTGCGGTGGGTGATGGCGACGCCTTTGGGTTTGCCTGTGGAGCCGGAGGTGTAGATCACGTAGGCCAGGTTGTCCGGCGTGACGCGGGTGACCGGGGCGCTGGTCGGGTAGTCGGCGACTTGCAAATCGTCCATGAGCAGCACTTGGGTGTCGGTGGATACGGCCAATGTCGCCGCAACCGATGGCTCCGTCAGCAACACCAGGGCGCGGCTGTCTTCAAGCATGTAGGCGACGCGTTCGGTCGGGTAATCCGGGTCCAGCGGCACATAGGCGGCACCGCTCTTGAGTACGGCGAGCAGCGCGACCAGCAAGTTCTCGGAACGTTGCATGGCCACGCCGACACGCACTTCCGGGCCAACGCCCAGGGCGATCAACCTGTGAGCCAGGCGATTGGCCTGGGCATCGAGTTGGGCGTAGGTCAGTTGCCGGGTGGCGAAGGTCACTGCCAATGCGCCGGGGTCTGCGGCGACTTGCCGGCTAATCAGTTCGTGAACGCACAGCTCTTGCGCGAACGCTTCGTCAGCGCGATTCCAGTCATGCACGATGCGCTGGTATTCAGTGGTTTCCAGCATTGGCAATTCACTGATGCGCTGCCGGCAATCGCAGACCATGCCCTGCAGCAAACGCGTCCAGTGCTGCGCCATGCGCGCGATGGTCGGGGCGTCGAACAGGTCGTTGGCGTAGGTCAGCGCAGCATGCAATTTGCCGTGCGTTTCATTGCTGTTGAGGTCATAGGTGTCGAGGGTCAGGTCGAACTGGGTGGTGCGCCCTTCCCACTCGATCACCCCCAGAGCCAGGCCGGACGCAGTGCTAACGGTGGAGATGTCTGCGACCTGCGGCTGGTGGTTGTACATCACCTGGAACAGCGGTGTGTGACTAAGGCTGCGCTCGAGCTTGAGCGCTTCGACCAGGCGCTCGAACGGCAGGTCCTGGTGGGCCTGGGCGCCGAGGGCGGTTTCCTTGATGGCGCGCAGCAAGTCGTCGACCCGGGTCTGACCGTCCAGTTGGGTGCGCAGTACCTGGGTATTGACGAAGAAGCCGATCAGGCCTTCGATCTCGGCGCGATTGCGGTTGGCAATCGGCACGCCGACGCGGATGTCGGTCTGCCCGGTGTAGCGATGCAGCAGCGCGTTAAAGGCGCCCAGCAGAAGCATGAACAGGGTGATGTTGTGTTGCTGGGCCGTGGTTCGCAGTTGCTCGGCCAGTTGCGGGTCGATGGCGAACTCGTAACGGGTGCCGCGATGGCTGGGCAGCGCCGGGCGCGGATGGTCGGTGGGCAGCTCCAGCACCGGGTGTTCATTGCCCAGTTGCGCCTGCCAGTAGGCGAGCTGCCGCGCCTGCTCGCCCGCTTCCAGCCAGCGCCGCTGCCACAAGGCGTAGTCGCTGTACTGGATCGGCAATGGCGGCAGTTGCGGCTGTACGCCGGCTTCAAAGGCGTCGTAGCAGCGGATGAATTCGTCGATCAGCACGTTCATCGACCAGCCGTCGGACACGATGTGGTGCAGGGTCAGCAGCAGGACGTGTTCCTGTGCTGCGAGCTTGAGCAAGGTGACTCGCAGCAATGGGCCGCTGGATAGATCGAAGGGTAATTGCGACTGCTGCCCGGCGGCGTTCGCGACGGCGAGTTCTCGCTCATCGGCGGATAAATGGCTGAAGTCGACCTGATCGATGGCCAGCGACGCAGAGCCAGGTACTTGCCGCAAGCTGTCATCGGCCTGGCGCTGGAACAGGGTGCGCAGGGTTGCGTGACGCGCCACCAGACTGGCGAAGGCCTGCTCCAGTGCGCCCATGTCCAATCGCCCGCTCAGACGCACCGCCCCCGGCAGGTTGTAGGCGCCACTGTGGGGATCCAGTTGCCAGAGAAACCACATGCGTTGCTGGGCGTAGGACAGCGCCTGGCGATCTTCGGCTTCGACGCCGGCAGGAATCGGGAACCGGGCGAAATCAACACCTTCCTTGTCCAAGGCCGCGAGGAACATCTGGCGCTTTTCCAGGGGCAACCCGATAAACCGGCGAGCAAGTTTCAAGGAGTCTTCAGCGTTCATTTCTTGGTATCCGGATCAGTGGCGGGAAGCACAAAGGCACGTCGTCCCTATAAAACGAATGCAGACCGGAAAAATTAGCGAATGAGAATAACTATCAGAGAGACGAGATTTGATGAGGAAAGTGGCTGCGCGGCAAACCAAAATGTGGAAGCGGGCTTGTCCGCTCCCACAAAGGCGTTGCATCAGACGCTGGCGACGATGGCGTGTCGGCGGTGGTGGATGTCGAGTTGATCCTTGATCAGCTTCAGCACCTTGGCCTCGTGTTCATGGATGAAGAAATGGCCACCGGCAAGCATGTCCACCGAGAAACTACCGCAGGTTTCCCTGCTCCAGCCAATCAACTGTTCGGTGCTGGCGCGATCGGCCTTGCCACCGAGGACATGCACCGCACACTTGAGCGGCGCACGCTCGACAGGTTCGAAGCGGCCGCACAGCAGGAAGTCGGCGCGCAGCACCGGCAAGGTCAGGCTCATCAACTCTGCGTTGGCCAGGACTTCCTCGCTGGTGCCGTTGAGGCTGCGCAGTTGCTCAATCAGCTCGGCATCGGATTTGGGCTCGGCGAAACCCCGGTCGTAGTCGGCGCGCATCGTCGGTGCGGCGGTGCCCGAAGCGAACAGCGCTACGGGTTCCGGGCTACCCAGCGAACGCAAGGCATGGGCCATTTCACAGGCCAGCAGCGCGCCGAGGCTGTGGCCGAACAAGGCATACGGAGCCTTGAGAGTGACCAGTTGTTCCTCGGCCAATTGCCGCGCCAGGCGGCGCATGTCGGTGTGCAGCGGCTCGCCAAACCGTGCACCGCGTCCCGGCAGTTCCACCGGTTGCAGCTTGATCCACTCCGGCAGCTTGCGCCGCCAGCGGCTGTAAACCATGGCGCTCGCGCCTGAATAGGGCAGGCACAGCAATGTCAGCTGGGTCACCGGGCTCACCTCGATAGTTGTCTGGTTGGAGAACGTATGAGGCGGGCGGTGAATTAGTCGGCTAGCCATCGCGAGCAAGCTCGCGCCTACAATTTGCGGAAGCTCTGGATGGCCGAGCCCAGCACCACGGCGCCAGCCGCAATCGCCACCCAGAACCCGCTGGGTGCGCCAAATGCGTCCACCAGCCAACCCGAACTGGCCGCACCAATGGCCACGCCGATGCTCAAGCCGGTGACCAGCCAGGTCAGGCCTTCGGTCAGCTTCGCCGGGGGCACGATCTGCTCAACCAGAGCCATGGCGACGATCAGGGTCGGGGCGAAGAACAGCCCGGCGACGAATACCGCCAGGGACAGGCCGAGGATGTTGGTCGCCAGCAACAACGGCAAGGTCGTCACCGCCGTCGCCACGCCGCCGTAGAGGAACAGTCGCGGCAGCGGCACTTTCGAACGCAGTGCGCCGAACGCGAGCCCCGCCATGCACGAGCCGATGGCGTACACCGACAGCACAATGCTCGCCGTCGCCGGCTGGCCCTGATACCGGGCAAACGCCACGCTGACCACATCGATCACGCCGACAATAGTGCCCATGGCAACCATCAGCAACACCAGCAACCGCAGCTCGCCGGAGCGAATGATCGAGCCTTGGTGGTGCGCTTCGTGGGGATGAATCGCAGGTTCGGTCGCCCTCTGCAGGACCAATGCAGTCACGCCGATCGCCAACATCAGCAACGCCGCCAGCGGCCCGGCTTCAGGGAAGACCACCACGCATAATCCCACCGACAACGGGGGCCCGACGATAAAGCAGACTTCATCGAGCACCGACTCCAGTGCATAGGCGGTTTGCAGCTCAGGCTTGCCGCGGTACACCTCGGTCCAGCGTGCCCGCACCATGGCCGACATGCTGGGCATGCAACCGGCCAGCGCCGCGAACAGGAACAGTGTCCAGTGCGGGGCCTGCAGTCGAGTGCAGAGCAGCACCATCAGCAGCGCGCCGCCACCGATCAGCGCCGACACCGGGAGGATGCGGCGCTGGCCGAAACGGTCCACCAGACGGGAAACCTGTGGTGCGCAAAAGGCAGTGGCCAGGGCAAAAGTCGCCGCCACCGCCCCAGCCAGGCCATAGCCCCCCTGTAACTGCGAGAGCATGGTGATCAATCCGATGCCGGTCATGGAAATCGGCATGCGCGCGATCATCCCGGCCAACACGAAGGCTCTGCTGCCTGGGGCCCTGAACAGTTCGCGGTAGGGATTTGCCATGGTCTGACTGTCTCTGGAAGGGAGTGCAAATTGCCATAAGGCGGGGGGCGGGGAAAGCGCTGAATTGTTGATTGAATGTTAAGGCCCCAGGATCAAAAGATCGTCCGATCTTTTGATCTGCTGGTGAACTCTTGAAGTCCGAAACCAGTCAGCTGATAAGGCCCTCAACTCAAGGCGCTAACCCTATGCTGATATCCCTGAACCAACAGGTCGCCCTCATCACCGGCGCCAGCTCCGGCATCGGTGCCGGCGCCGCCAAGGCCCTGGCCGCTGCCGGTGCTGCCGTGGTGCTCAACTATAACTCCCAGGCCGCCCCGGCTGAAGAACTCGCCCGGCAGATCAACGCGCAAGGCGGTCGCGCCATCGCCATCGGCGCGGACGTTGCCAAGGAGGAAGACGTCGAACGACTGTTCGCACAAACCCTCGAAGCCTTCGGCTCGCTGGATATCCTGGTGGCCAATTCGGGCCTGCAGAAAGACTCCTCGGCAGTCGACATGAGCCTCGCGGACTGGAACCAGGTGATCGGCGTGAATCTTACCGGCCAGTTCCTGTGTGCCCGCGCCGCCCTGCGAATTTTCAATCGACAGGGCATTCGCGAAGGCGTGTCCCGGGCCGCCGGAAAAATCATTCACATGAGTTCGGTGCACCAGCGCATTCCCTGGGCCGGCCATGTCAATTACGCCGCCTCCAAAGGTGGCGTCGACATGCTGATGCAGAGCCTCGCCCAGGAAGTCAGCCACCAGCGCATCCGCATCAACGGCATCGCCCCAGGCGCGATTCGTACCGCTATCAACCAGGCAGCTACTGAGGGCGCCGCTGCACAGGAACTGCTCAAACTTATTCCCTATGGCCGCATCGGTGACGTCGAGGACATTGCCAATGCAGTGGTCTTCCTCGCCTCCGATGCCTCTGACTACATCGTCGGCACCACCCTGTTCATCGACGGCGGCATGAGTCTCTATCCGGAGTTTCGCGGCAATGGCTGATCATCATCCCGAACGACAAAGCGCTATCGACGCCCACGGCATCATCGGCGACATGCGCAGCGCTGCACTGGTCAATGATCGAGGCAGCGTGGACTTTTTCTGCTGGCCGGAATTCGACAGCCCGTCGATCTTCTGCTCGCTGCTGGACACCCCCGACGCCGGGATTTTCCAGCTGGCGCCGGACTTGCCGGATGCGCGTCGGGAGCAGATTTACCTGCCGGACACTAACGTCCTGCAAACCCGCTGGTTGAGCGACCACGCGGTGGTCGAAGTCACTGACCTGTTGCCGATCGGCGACAGCGAGGACGACCTGCCGGTGTTGATGCGCCGGGTTCGCGTTGTCAGCGGTCGGGCGACCTTTCATATGCGCTGCGCTGTGCGACACGATTACGCCCGCGCCAGCACTCGCGCGCAGATGGCTGATCAGGACGTGGTGTTCGAGGCGACCGACCAGCCTGCCCTGCGCCTGTCCTCGGATCAGGTGATGCGCATCGACGCGGACGCAGCCGTAGCGCAATTCAGCCTGGAACAGGACCAGAGCGCGCAATTCATGCTCGGCGGCGTGGATGACCCGCGCTTTAAACAGGGCGCGGCGGACATGTGCATGGAGCGCACCCTGAAATTCTGGCGCGACTGGAGCGGCCAGTCCAATTACCGAGGCCGCTGGCGGGAGATGGTCAATCGTTCGGCCCTGGCGCTGAAGCTGCTGACTTCACGCAAGCATGGCGCCATCCTTGCGGCCGCCACCTTCGGCCTGCCGGAAACACCTGGCGGCGGGCGCAACTGGGACTATCGCTACACCTGGATCCGCGACGCCTCGTTCACTGTCTATGCGTTCATGCGCCTGGGTTTCGTCGAAGAGGCCAATGCGTACATGGGCTGGCTCCGTGGACGGGTCAGCGATTGCCGCGGCAAGTCGATGAAGCTGAACATTCTCTACGCCGTCGATGGCCGTCAGGAACTGCCGGAATCCGAGCTGTCCCACCTTGCCGGCCATGGTGGTGCAACGCCGGTGCGCATCGGCAATCAGGCTTACGACCAGGTGCAACTCGACATCTTCGGCGAGCTGATGGACGCGGTGTACCTGGTGAATAAGTACGGCGATGCGATCTCCCACGAGGGCTGGAAGCACGCGGTTGAGGTGGTCGATCAGGTCTGTGAAAACTGGCAGCACAAGGACGTCGGCATTTGGGAGATGCGCGGCGAACAGCATCATTTCCTGCACTCGCGATTGATGTGCTGGGTTGCGCTGGACCGGGCCATTCGCCTGGCGTCCAAGCGCTCGCTGCCAGCGCCTTTTGCGCGCTGGGATGAGACCCGACAGGCCATTTATGCGGACATCTGGGACAATTTCTGGAATGAAGAGCGGGGTCATTTCGTCCAGTATATCGGCGGCACAGCCCTGGATGGTTCGATGTTATTGATGCCGCTGGTGCGTTTCGTCAGCGCCAAGGATCCCCGCTGGCTATCAACCCTGCAGGCTATCGAGAAAACCCTGGTGCGTGACGGCATGGTCTACCGCTATCGTAACGAGGATGCAGGAATTGACGGTCTGGAAGGCACTGAAGGTGCATTCGCAGCGTGCTCGTTCTGGTACGTCGAATGCCTGGCCCGTGCAGGCCAGGTGGAGAAGGCGCATCTGGAGTTCGAGCAGCTGCTCAGGTACGCCAATCCGCTGGGGTTGTATGCCGAAGAGTTCGACACCCGAGGGCGGCACCTGGGCAACACGCCGCAGGCCCTGACCCATTTGGCGTTGATCAGTGCGGCGAGCTTTCTCGATCGCAAGTTGAGTGGCGAAAAGAATTATTGGCAGCCATGATGAAGGCCTAAACCCCGAAGAAGCCCCCCAAGCCACGCTCAGGGCATTACTGGATCTGCTGCAGCGCTGATGCAAAAGCGTTCCCGATAGGCTTGCGGAGTGACCCCCATCGCCCTCAGGAAACTGCGCCTGAGGGTCTCTTCGCTACCGAACCCGCATTGCATCGCCACGCGCTTGATCGGCACACCGGTGTCGCTGAGCAACCTGCGCGCCGTTTCCACTCGAATCGACTCAATCGCCCGGGCGGGGGTCTGGCCGGTGTCGGCGCGGTAGTGGCGAACGAAACTGCGTTCGCTCATGCCGGCCTGGGCGGCGAGTGTTGGAATCCCCAAGTCCAGGGGAAGATTTTCGCTGATCCAGGCATGAAGTTCGTCAAAGCGGTTACCTTCTTTTTGCAACGACAAGGTCACGCTGAATTGCGACTGGCCACCGGGACGCTTGAGAAATACCACCAGCTGGCGGGCCACTTCCATGGCCATCTCGCGACCGAGGTCCTGTTCGACCATCGCCAGCGCCAGATCAATGCCGGCAGTGACGCCGGCCGAGGTCCACACCGGGCCATCGTTGATGAAGATCGGGTTGGGCTCCACCCGCAGCAACGGATGCTGCTGCGCCAACTGTTCGCAACGGGTCCAGTGAGTGACTACCCGCCGGCCATCGAGCCAGCCACTGGCGGCGAGCAGAAAAGCCCCGGTGCACACCGAGGACACGCGCCGGCAAAGGGCTCCGTGCCTGCGCACCCAGCTCACCAGTGCAGGGTCCTGAGCCGCTTCATACACGCCCCAGCCGCCGGCGATGATCAAAGTGTCGCTGGCCGACTGTGGGAGCGGTTCAGTTAGCATGGCCAACCCGGCAGAGGACGTGACCGCCCCGCCACCGCTGGCGATCACCGTCGGTGCGTAGGGCGCTGGCAGGCCTTGCTGGCGCACGATGTCATTGGCCGAGGCAAACACTTGCAGCGGCCCGGTGACATCGAGCAACTGCACCTTGGGGAACGCGAGCACATGAATGACTTTAGGCATATTGGCGTAATTCGTGGGTTGATTGGCGTATGCGCCACATCCTAGAAGGCTAGAGTGAAGTCGTCCACCCACTTCATGAGAAATCACCATGGCGTTGCAAATTGGTTTTCTGCTGTTCCCACAGGTCCAGCAATTGGACCTGACCGGGCCTTATGACGTGCTGGCGTCCCTGCCGGACGTACAGGTGCATCTGGTCTGGAAGGACCTGGCGCCAGTGACCGCAAGCACCGGGCTGGTCTTGCAACCGACTACGACGTTCGAGGACTGCCCGGCTCTGGATGTGATCTGCATCCCCGGCGGCAGTGGCGTCGGGCCATTGATGGAGGATGAGGTGACGCTGGCGTTCATCAAGGCCCAGGCCGCCAATGCACGGTATGTGACGTCAGTGTGCACCGGCTCCCTGGTACTCGGCGCGGCGGGCCTGCTCAAGGGCAAGCGCGCCACCACGCACTGGGCCTATCACGAATTGCTCAAGCCTTTGGGGGCTATCGCGGTTCAGGACCGTGTGGTGCGCGACGGCAACCTGCTGACCGGCGGCGGGATCACGGCGGGTATCGATTTTGCCCTGACGCTGGCTGCGGAACTGTTCGATGAGGGCACTGCGCAGTTGGTACAGTTGCAACTGGAATACGCTCCCGCGCCGCCCTTTGCTTCGGGCAGCCCGCACACTGCGCCGGCTGCAGTGCTGGAAGACGCCCGGCGCCGTGCAGCGCCATCGCTTGAGCAGCGAACGCGGATTACCGAGCGGGCCGCCGCCAGGCTGTAACCTCTTATTGTAGGAGCGAGCTTGCTCGCGAAAAATGAATGAACGCCGCGGGGTATCTGGCTTTCCGCGTTATCGTCGGAACGCAGCCCGGAACAAGCTCGCTCCCGCAGGGATCGCGGAGGCACCCATCGTCGAACGGCCGGTTTTGTACAGACGAAAAAAAACCCGCCGAAGCGGGTTTTCCCAAGACCATGTCGACTCCCTGTCGATAGCGTTCCGTGCTGATGGTCGATCGTCCCTGATCCCGAGGCACTTCCTGTGCCTCGGTTGATGGGGTCAGAATACGCATCGGATCCAAAATGTAACAGACGATATCAGTACCATAGCGTGTAGGACATTCGCTATAGCTGCTAGCGGGGAACCCTTGGCGCTCCCCTCGCTGAAAGCTGCAAGCCTGGGACGCGGGGGTGATGACAGTTCTGCATCACCCAACTGGGCCCGGCGCTTCAACCGTGCCAGAACCTGCGGGCATCTACTCTTGCTGGGGTTGCGGTGCCTTGTGGCTGATTTTGAGGAATTCCTCGATATTGTTCATCTGCTCATCCCAGCCCCGGCTGTCCATGCGGAATGCCTTGAGACGGCGCTCCTGGGGAATGTGATCGAAACCGGACTCGGTGACCTTGAGCAACGTGCCGCCATCCATATCTTCCAGCTCGAACAACACCAGGGTGGTCGGCTCCTGGGCATAATCGATGTGCGGCTCCACGGCGTAGGGATGCCAGCGAAACGAGAACACCCGCTCCGGCTCAACCCGCTCCACGAGTACGTTCCACAGCAGGTGCTCATAACCGGGGTAAGTGATCTGCCCCTGGGTCCACTCACCGGCGACAAACCGCTTGCCCTCCAGTGCCACGCCAAACCACTGGCCGAAGGCTTCGGCATGGGCGATTACGCGCCAGACCTGCGAACGCGGGGTCCTGAGCAGGATTTTCCTTTGGATACGATCTGATGCTGGGTTCATAAGTCACCTCCTGTAATGAACAGTAGGCCTGTAAGACCACAAGACCAACCTTAAAGTTGTACCAAGCGCATGCTGTAATCAACCCATGGCGCTCATTCGGCTGGGAAATGACTGCAGCGCAGCGGCTTTTGCGCGACCGGTAACCGACTTCGCCGGGGTTCGCTACACTGCCCTTCTCTTTAAGATGTCATAGCGAGAACTCTCATGTACTCACGCTTTCTCCTGGCGCTGACGCCCCTGCTGTTTACCCACCTGGCCCTGGCCGCAGATTGCGATAACGCCACCGACCAGGCGACGATGAACCAGTGCGCCACCCAGCAGAACAAGGCAGCGGACAAGGAACTGAATGCGCTGTACCAGCAGATTACCGGGCGGCTGAAGAGCGATCCGGACCGCAAGAAGCTGTTGATCGGCGCGCAGCGCTCGTGGATTGGGTTCCGGGATGCGGAGTGCAAGTTTTCAGCTTCGGGGGTGGAAGGTGGGAGCGTTTACCCAATGATCTACGGTAATTGCATAACAGAGCTGACCCGCGCACGGGTGGAGACTTTCAAGAATTATTTGAAATGCCAGGAGGGCGATATGGGGTGTCCGGTGCCTGGTCAGACGTGAGGATCCCCGGGAGCCTTGCTCGGCGTGGCGTATTGCGGCTTGAGATGGCCCTCCTGATCGAGTAACCAGGCGTCCATGATCTGCCGCACCACCGGGCCGGCGACGCGACCACCGGCTTCACCGTTTTCAATCATTACCGAGATGACAATCTTCGGGTGCTCGGCTGGGGCGAAGCCGACGAACAAGGCATTGTCGCGGTTGCGTTCCAGCGTCTTCGCCCGGTTGTAGCGCTCGCCTTGCTTGATGGCGACCACCTGCGCGGTACCGCTCTTGCCGGCGATGCGGTATTGCGCGCCCTGCGCGGCCGCTCGGGCAATCCCTCGAGCGTCGTGCATGACCATCTGCATGCCGTGGTTGACCTGCTCCCAGTCCCGGGGATCCTTGAGCAGGATATTCGGCATCGGGTGTTCGTCTACCGGGGCGACACCGTCTACGGTTCTGGCCAGATGTGGCCGGTTCCACACACCTTTGTTGGCGATCAAGGCGGTGGCCTGAGCCAGTTGCAGTGGCGTGACCTGCATATAGCCCTGGCCGATGCCGAGGATCACTGTCTCGCCCGGGAACCAGGGCTGGCGACGCGTAGCGCGCTTCCACGCCTGGGAGGGCATCAGGCCGGCAGACTCTTCGAACATGTCCAGCGAGACCTTTTCGCCAAGCCCGAACATGGCCATGTAGTCGTGCAGGCGATCAATGCCCAGCTTGTGGGCCAGGTCGTAGAAATACGTATCGTTGGAACGCATGATCGCTGCGTCCATATCGACCCAGCCGTCACCGCTGTGATTCCAGTTGCGGTACTTGTGATCGAAGTCCGGGAGCTGATAGTAGCCGGGGTCGAAGACGCGGGTCTGGGGGGTGACTACACCGGCATCAAGGCCTGCGATGGCCACTTCAGGCTTGATGGTTGAGCCGGGGGCGTAGAGACCGCGTAGCACGCGGTTGAACAGCGGCCGGTCGATAGAGTCGTGCAGCGCGGCATATTCCTTGAAGCTGATGCCGGTGACAAACAGGTTGGGATCGAAGCTGGGTTTGCTGACCATCGCCAGCACTTCGCCGGTTGCCGGATCAAGTGCTACCACGGAGCCGCGGCGGTCTCCCAATGCTTGCTCGGCAGCTTCCTGCAGTTTGACGTCAAGGCTGAGCACGATGTTTTTGCCGGGGATCGGATCGGTGTGCTTGAGCACCCGCAACACCCGGCCCTGGGCATTGGTTTCGACTTCTTCATAGCCTACGTGGCCGTGCAGCTGCGACTCGTAGAATTTTTCGATGCCGGTTTTACCGATCGACTGGGCGCCACGGTATTCAACCGTATCGAGCACCTTGGACTCTTTCTCGTTGATTCGTCCCACATAGCCGATGGAATGTGCGAAATGGGCGCCCATCGGGTAATGGCGAACAAACTGTGGTTCCACATCGATGCCCGGCAAGCGGAACTCGTTAACTGCAAGCACCGCGATCTGCTCTTCGGTGAGCTCATAGAACAACGTGACCGGCACGAACGGGTGCCGCACCTGCTTCATAGCCTTGTCGAACAGCGCGCGATCCTCGATCGGAAGGTGCAGGAGGTTGACCACCTGATCCAGCTCGTCTTTGACGTCTGTGGCGCGTTCACGGGTGATGGTCAGGTTGAAGCTGGGACGGTTGTCCGCAAGCACCACGCCGTTGCGGTCGTAGATCAAGCCACGGGTCGGGGTGATCGGGAGGACATGGACGCGGTTGTTTTCCGAGATCGTCGAGTGGTAGTCGAATTCGAGTACTTGCAGCACATACAGGCGCACAACCAGTGCGCAGGAGATCGCCGCAACGAACAAGGCGCAGGCCATGAGTCTCCTGTTGACCAGGCGCGTCTCTTTTTCGTGGTCTTTGATCGGTATCGGTTGGGGCATTTCTGCAGGAGCTCTATGGATATGAAAAGAAGTGCCGGTCCATAGGCGTTGCTAGCAGTTCCTTGAAAAACGAGGTGCACCTTACCAAAAAGTGCCGAAGATTTCCTGCGGACAAAAACAAAACCCCTACCTGCATACGCAGATAGGGGTTTCGGAATTTAATCTTGACGATGACCTA
>NZ_JBEOPS010000018.1:0-163934 GCF_040310305.1 Pseudomonas sp. HY13-MNA-CIBAN-0226 | reverse complement strand
AATGGGTGGCCGGATCACCGTGGAATAGGTGGCCGGATGTTCATGGAATCAGTGGCCGGATAGCCGTGGAATACGCACGTGAAGCGGTATTCAGACTTTGATCTGCTACGGATTGCCCAGGCTGTGTCTCAGGACTACGAGGGGCTGATTACGGCGTTCCTAGTGAGCGTCCACATCCATGCTTGTAGCGCCGTTGGCGTCGTGTTCGGTCACATTTGCCCAGGGCCACATCAGCGCTTTTCGGACGGTCGTCTGATTCGGACATCGGACATCCAATCGGTGGTAAAGGAAGGGCGGTTTTGGGTGATCAACACGGTCAACTCCAAGTACGTGATTGCGACCTTCCAGCGTGACGTTGGGCGTCGGAGCTTGCGAGACTTTATGCGTATCGCTGGCGGGCGGTATGTCCCAACGCCCAGTCAGCTTCAGTAGCCCCGGCACCTCTTGGGCTTGCCCACCTTCGGCGGTATGGCTGTCGTGCACCAAGCCCCGCTACGGCGGGTCTTGGCGAATCCGCAAGCCTCCTGCCCGTTGCCTGCGCGCTCCGCTTGCCGTATTTTTCGCAAGATTAACGCCGTGGGTTCAGCCCCTGAAAAAACCTTGGAGACTATGAATCAGCACCCTGACGTTCTGCCGGAAATCGAGATCGAAGAATTTCGAGACCGCTACGGATTGTTTGGCGACTGTCCCTGATTATTGAGCTTCGCCTCGTTGTCCTCGATCCGTATGGAAATCCACTATGTGCGGCAGTCTTTAGAACGGTAGGTCTTCATCCCTGATAGGCTCATGCTCCACAGGAGGTTGTGGTGTCAGCGCTTGATAAATGCTCTCAAGACGAACCTGTAGCTCATCGAAGGTGATCACAAGCACATCCTTGAGCCCGTTTCGATATTGCTCAAAAGCTTCCTGCTTATCCTCTTCTTCCGGGTTGCGGCCAATGATGACAATGGCCGCAACCGCATGGGCATGAACACGTTCTTTGAGGCCATGCGCTAGCCCGAAGATCTCGCGCTGAACATTGCCACGCTGACTGATGATCTGCCCGACTGAACCGCTGAGCTCGTAGGAGGGGACATAGGTTTTCCGGTACTGCTTCCCAAGCAGGTCTTGCTGGGGATGTTTGATCTCGATCAGGGCGAGATTGCCGGTGGCCTTCGCTGCCATGAGGAAGTCGGAATACTGGCCACCTCGGCCACTGAGATTCTTTCCACCTACGTAGGGTTGGTCGGCGATTTTTTTGACGGGATACCCAAACGCCATGTCGAGAATGAATGGGTTTTCGCTGAGGAAGGTCTGCCATTTCGGCTCCCCAACTTTGCTTTCCATCATCTTCTTATAGACGCCAATGAGCTGGCCTAGGGTAACCAGCTCAATCTCTGCCTTCAGGTTGTACAGGGTGCGAGGTGCGGATTTCGCCAGGGTTGGAACGCTCTGTTGCGTAAGTTTAATTGCCTGCTGTTGGTCTCTCGGAGAAAGACTAGGCGTCACCGAACCGAGTGAAACCAAGCTGGCAAGCAGATCCGGGGATAGCTTTCGCGACTGGGCTGGATAAAGCTCTGGCGCTGCCTGATGTAGCAAACTCGTATAACAGACGAGTTTTTTGTCCGCAGCAGTCTCTCGCTGATGCCGTTGGGTCAAGCGATCTAAGCTCTTTTTCAACTGCTCAAGTCGATCAATTCCCAGGTAGAACTCGTTGGCTTTAACTTTCGCATCCTTGCTACCGTTTCCGCCGTGCAGGATGAGTGTGTCCACTCCCTCTAAATTACTCACGGCATTTACTAGGTATCGGTATTCGTAGTGAAACCCTAGCCCGTAGCGCCAATCCTTCGATAGCCCCGCTGGTATACCACTCAGCAGCTCATCGACTTCGTACTGGTCGGTTGGATGTGCATAAGGCTGGTACACCGGCCTGGTAATGATGATCGACCTGACGGTGTCGTATCTGGGCTGGGCGTATTCAGGATGTTCTGACCGGGCGTTGATGGGATAAAGCGTCAAATACTCTGGAGCTACCTCCAAAATCAGATGCCAACCAGGCGCATCATCTGACAGAGCGACATCGCTGTAGTAGACACGAGACGTGCCATAGATCTCGTCATTAATCGCTTCATACTCATCATCTGACTCAACGATCTTGCGTTCCTCCTCGGTTAGCACCACGACGTCATCAAGATCAATACGGAGAAAAGGGCCGCCATCGGTGCGCTGCTGCATAGCGTAGTGGGAGGGGCGCATAGAAGGCATTTGTTGTCATCCCTGATCACAAGATCATATGTTGAAGGCTAGTTTTTTGTCGCACTGCGAGGCACTAGGCCAGTGCGTAAGGGCAACGTGTCGGTGCAAAGGCTATGATTGTTGATCATCTCCTGTGAAGAGCTAGTGATACGTTCTCCCACAGCCAACGTGGCTCTGACGCAGCTAGAACGGGATTGGGTCGTCGAATTGGATGGAGGCTTTTCTCGGCACCTGCGGCACTGTCAAAGGAGACACCACGAAAAGGTTAGTGATGTCCTCTCTGTCCATGAAGAGGATCTGACTTCGTTTGGATTGATCGAGCTTACTGCCAATCCAATTTCGAGCAGCCTTGGTGATTTCGCCACCTGCGACGATAAAAGCGTGATCGACCAGTACACGCCTATTGAGCTCTGAGTCGAAAATCTCGTGGCCCAGCATCATCAGCACTTGGTTGTGGATCTCGGCGACGTTCGCCTGCCCGGCTTTCGTTACCCCGGACGAATCGAGCTTCCCCTTCTTCACCTGGATGCCAAAGTAGATGACGTGCTGGGTAGGAAGCGTGAACTTCATCCAGACGTCCTTACCGTACTCCAAGGCCTTGTCTTTATGGCCGACAGATGTGATTCGAGCGAAACCCAGCTGTCGGAACAGTGGAAGCAATACATGCTCGATCAAATTGTCCTCTGAGCACTGATCCAGGTATGCAACAAGCTGGTTCTTCTTATCAATTTCTGCGGCGGAGAGGGGACGGTGAGGACTCGCGGATTCGTTCCCCACGGTGCCGGTGCCGGAGTGACGCAGATAGCACTGATCGTCGTCCCCGTAGAACGCTTCGAAGCCCTCGCGTTTGATCGCTCCGTTTAGCGCCTTGAGCGCATTTAGGCGGGGTGGCTTTTCATTGAAAGCATCCTCGCTATCCATAAGGAGGCGAATTACACGGAGCATGGCATCTGGTGGCATCAAAGTATTTGAACTTGGGAAATCCAGGATCTTTTGCAGGGCATCCGCAACCCAGAATCGGCGAGTAGAGCCGTCATGGACGAACTCAGTATCGGAATCCCTGAAGAAACGAGTCAGGTTTGGGCCGGTGAGGTAGCGGAAATAGCCTTCTGTGTTGTCCCCGCAAATCAGCTCCGCGACTTGCTCCGTCGTGCGCGCCTTCCATTTCATACGTCGCCCCACCCAATTTGCGAATCCAGATTGTTGATCCATGCATCTGATCAGGATAACCCTTTCCTTGAGCGCACTGGCGCGAACATACCGGCGATGATCTTGGCGTCGAGCAGAGCGTGGTGGGGCAGCTCTTCCCCATCGCTGGTCGGGGCAAGCATCGTTGCGTCGGTAGGATAATTGCGAACGTTTCTGGGCCAGCGCCCGTCCTCATAGGCAAGCTCGCAAAAAAGCTCCCAGTCGTACTCTGGGGCATCCGTGACGATCTCAACCTCATTGCTGAACGACGTCAGAAACTCGAGCAGCGACATCCTGGCTTCAACCATGGGCAACGAATAGTTCCCACCCCATAACTGTGGAAGGACGATACCGACGACGAATTTACTGCAGTCTTCTTCTCGCCATGTGTCGAGCAATTCCACGTAGAATTCGCGCCCATCTTCGGCCACCAGTGCAAGTGATATCAGCTTTGCTGCTGCCGAGAGCTGGGTAAACTCGCAATCAAGAAAGAGCCTCATGTTGTTGGAACTCCGGAATGACTAGGGCTCGCCTAGATATGGCGCAGGAGGGTGAGCTATGGGAGAAGGCCCTCGAGCATCTTGGCTCAGACGGACTCCTCCAAGCGGTCATAGAAATGTGGAGCCGCGCCCCGTGCCCGTTCAGACCAGTCGTTGAGCATCTATCCCACGACAAAGTTAGCCAAGAAGTCTTGAATATACTGAAAATTGCCCAGGAACGAGTAGGTGCCTTCGTACCGGGTCGAATTCGGGCGGCAGGCACAGTCACCTTGTATGCTCGTCACGCCAGCAGCTTGGTAGATGGGCTCATTACACTGCTGCCGAAACAGCAGCTTTCGCGAGCCTTGCGGGGATGTTGTATTGAAATCGAACTAGGAATTTGACGCCCAGGCAAATGCCCAGATGATACCGGTCAGCAACAATCCTAGTAGAACTTGCCCGGCGAAAAGCCTCCCTTTGAGATGTTCTATGAACTCTGAATTAACTGAAGAAGAAATGCGTCGCGCTCTATTCGGTACGCATCAGCCCGAAGAGCAGGTGTCTGCTCCTCAAGTTCAGGAGCATGCGCCAGAGGTGGTGTCTACAAAGCCAGCAGCAGCTCCCCAAGTGAAGAAGAAAGCAGCAAAAGCTTATACGCCCAGGCTGCGGGTCACGCTCCGGGTTGGGAACGAGTTTGAAGGTAATATGGTCGAGTTGATTCACGAGGCTGATACGTTGAGCTCGTTGCTTGCTGAGCAGGAGGCTGTGAAGGCTGCCAGGAAGAAGTACAAATATGTTGAGGTTGTATCAGTCAAATCGATGTAGAAACTTTATCTGCGAGTGCGCGAAAGTAGCTGATCACCTTGGTGATGGCTTTTAGCCTCGATGCCGGCTAGATTTGGAGCTTTCTACGATCAAGGAAGGATATGAAAAAGCTCATCGCAGTCATGGGGATGTGTGTCGCACTCGGCGGTTGCGCTACGTCTCACTACACCGCAGGCCGAGACTTTCCGTCGGCTAGTGTAACGAGCATCACCAAAGGCAAAACCACGACTGCTGAGTTGAAGTCGCTATTTGGTGAGCCCTACGCTAAGAGCGCAGTCAGCGAGACCGACGAGAAGTGGATCTACACCTACACCAATGGCTCAGCCCATGCCCAGAGCTACGTGGTCACCATGAAGGTGACGACTACGGGCATTCAGAAAACTCTCGACGTCTTGATCCGAAATGACGTGGTCATCAACTACACGTTCAGCGAAGGCCCCGCTCCAGGCAGTACCACTGCGACGAACTGAGTTCGCCACCTTGCCATTGGGCGACCACTGCGCTCAGTACGTTGTTGATGGAGCAAGCTCATGGACAGAACGTATGCCTTTGTGGATGAGTCCGGGAATTCCGATCTTGATACGTCAAAGGGAGGAAGCTCGGGCTTCTTCATCGTGTGCTCCATTCTGGTGGCAGAGAAAGACCTGGAAGCTGCTTATGCCCAAGCTGAAGCACTCCGCATGCGTCATTTTCAAACAGGCGAGATCAAATCCAGCAATCTGAAGCCGAAGGATTCAGATCGCCGTGCCCGAATCCTCAACGAGCTAGCTGAGCTGCCATTCAAGCTCTATTTCACCGTCGTTGATAAGTCCCGAATTCACAAAGACGGCGGCCTCCGTATCAAGACCTCGTTCATAAAATACGTGAACGGGTTGCTCTATGAACGTTTGTTCCGCGCATACCCTGACCTCCAGATGATCGTAGACGAGCATGGTGGCCAGGAATTTCAGGAGAGCCTCAAAAGCTACGTTGCAGAACGATTCGTGGACGACCTATTTGGCGATAAAGATGCCTTCAAGACGATGGCCAGTAAGGACAACGTTTTGGTTCAGGTTGCAGATTTCTTCGCTGGCTCAGTCGCTCAGATCTATGAAGAGAAAGCATCGGAAGAAGCAGTTCTTGCGTACAAAAAGATCCTACGCGGCCTGACTCTTGGCATGCTTGAGTGGCCATCCAAGTACCAGTCTCTGCTGCCACCGCCTACGAATGAGTCTGGATATGCTGACTACCAGGTACACCAGGAGGCTCTCCGCCAGGCCGACCGTTTTAGCGAGCGGGTTGGTGACCACCCCGATGAAGATGAGCGACTGCAGCTGAGCATCTTGCGGTTCTTGAGATTCCAGAGCGAATTTGTCACCAAGGACTACGTACTGACTACGGAGATCATGGCCCATCTAAAAGACAGCGGACTGGGAGAGGTCAACGGCCAGAGAATCCGTTCCAGTGGCATTGCCAAACTACGCGATGCGGACGTCATCATCACAAGTGCGGCGAAGGGCTACAAAATTCCCCAGACGCGTGCAGACATCAACGACTTCCTAGAGCGGGCATCCGGTATTGTCGTCCCTCTTCTCGAACGCGTTAAAAAAGCGCGCGATGTGTATCGGCTGAGCAGTCGAGGAGAATATGACATCGTCACTGCCAACCTTACTGAGCTGGCCAAGCTGCTCGCTGCGCTCGAGGCGCTTGCAGATGACTGAACTAAGTTATGGCAACGAGCCACAGCAGGCTGAATTGATCCAGGATGAAATCCTAGAGGTTTTGAAAGAGGCCAAGGTGCTCGCGCATAGATTCTATCGCCTGACCGGCAAGCCGCTGGGCGTGACCGGCGAGGTGGCAGAATACGAAGCTGCTACGAAACTCGGCCTACAACTGCATCCTGCCAGGCAGGCCGGTTACGACGCTACAGAGATGCTGGAAGATGGCACCGCGAGAATTCCAGATCAAAGGCCGCTGCATCATGAACCCGCTAAGAATTACAGGTCGTATGGGTGCAATTGATCTACGACAACCCTTCGATATAGTGCTTTTGGTGCTGCTTGATTCTGAGTTCAACGCATTCGCAATGTACGAAGCGAGCCGTGCCAAGGTAGAGGCAGCGCTGACCTTGCCAGGGTCGAAAGCCAGAAATGAACGAGGAGCGCTGGCTATTAGACAATTCATGTCGATAGCTAGGCTGCGCTGGGCTCGCCATTCGCCCAGCGAATCAGTGACTCAACTGCCGTCCTAGCGTCGAGACCTAGTGCTACGTTGCTCTGAGATTTAAATTTAATGCGCCCAATGCGGCACATTAACCATCATTTTTAGGCTTAATGGCCCTATTTGGGGACATCAAACTGAGCGAATAACGCGACCAATAATGACGATGGCCCCTGCTGCGTGCACTAATACATCATCAGGGCAGACGATCTCTTTGCCGATGCTGAAAGACAGGGAATCGCAGGCGTAAGAAAGGAGCGGAAATGATCTATTTTTTCATTGAAGATAGTAATGAGAAGGTGAAGATAGGTCGGGCCAAGGACATCGAGCGCCGCAGAAAAGGCCTTCAAACCGGGAATCCGAGGAGGCTTTTACTTCTGGGTTGGATTCGTACAGATGATGACGTGCGACTGGAGAAGGAGATCCATCAGAACTTCTCTCACCTTCGTGGTACTGGCGAATGGTTCGATTTGGATCCTGCGGACATCTGCCGATCCTCGAGCATTCCGGCATCGATGGCTTTGTCGGTACGACCGACGATTCTTTCGAAGTCATCGGCAATGATCGGGATGGTGTGCCCGAGTATCTCGGTGTCTGGAGTTGGGGCAACCTGGAATGGAACGAGTGCTGCCCTTTCTGCGGAAGCTTCTGCGGCATGCACTTTCAAGACGCGTCGAGTATGTACCACTACCTAAACTGCGACACGCTTACCACCTTTGATTTTCTGAGTCATCAGGAGGAAGAGTGACAGCTTGAATATTAGCCATATTGGATGAATTCTCGAACAGCTCTGCAACGTCGGGCGAGAAGCGACAGGGGGAGGGCGCTTCTCACATTGGCAGGAGCCCTGAGGGTTAATGCCTCTTCGGGCCAAAGCCTGACGGCAGAGGGGGCACGGCAAGCGTGCCTTGGTTGTGAAAAAAGCCGCCGGTCAATACTTCCCGTCTAGGTAATCCTGGAACCCTACCGGTGATTCATTTTCTTCTCTAAATGGGTTCGAGTAATAGAAGCAGTAGTCTTCAGCTTTGGAAGCTTTCTTAGGTGGGTTGAGGAACTGGACGTCATGCTTTTTAAGGATTTCGAAGGTAGGATCATCTACGTAGGGATTCTCTATCTTTGCATGGAGGAAAAGCTGATAAAGCAGAATCCAATTTTGATCAAGTTCGTACAGGGTGCAGTTTTCAATCACCTGGCGAGCATGCGCAACTACAGCATCTGTAGCGGATTCGAAAATACTGAGCAGAGCAATCGCTGTTGCATCACTCGTCTGAATAACCAATTCGATGTTTTCAGTAGTTGGGTGTGAGCTTAGCTGCTTCAAATAATATAGCGCCCAGCACATGCCGTCCGAACGGCGATGTAACGCATTGGTTTCGAGGATCTCATTGAGTTTTCCAGTGACGGCCTCTTTGTCGTAGTAGTCCGAAGTGGCGTCGATCTTTTCAAGAAGTGGCAGGAGTATTGGGTAGTGCCAGCTTAGGCTGAGAATGTATTGAAATACTGTGGCGGCTGTATCACCCTGAGCTCTATGGCAAATTAGTCCTGCAGCTAGCTTCAATACACTGCCATCAGGCACTGCCCGGTTTAAGTGTACGGCATAGTCAAGAAAATTTATGGCCTCATGAGTGAAGAGGGTCAAGACTCCGTTGGAATCGGTTCTCCACGGGGTAGCATTAGCTAATTTGGTAACCCAGGAGTCCACCAGCGGTTCCGGTAGCTCGGTTATTTTTGTTTTGCTGAGATTGAGCGTTAAACGGTATCGAGACAGGGCGATGCTCAGGGCACGAATGAATTCCTGAGCCTGAATATGTGTTTCGCAATAGGCCGTATAATCATCAATGTAACGTACAAAGCGAAACTTTCCCGCGAGCTCTCTATCAACCGCAGCCAGAACTATTTCCACCGCAATGCTTGAGGAGCTAGGGCCAACAGGCAGGCCGGAAGTCTCGTTGCGTTTTGCGTTGCGCAGCGTTACGTCGAGGGTCGAGCTCCAGTGCTTTTCTCCTCCACGTTCTTGTAGCCGCTCTTTGGCCTTTTCATAACCTTGAATGGCCCATTCTAGAGAATGTGTGTAGATAGAGCCAAAGCAATTGGCTACGTCAGCATGAGCTCGAAAACTCGCACCAAAACTAATTTCCAAAGTGTTTTTTGTTTTTGTTTCATGGTCTTCATAATTCATGATAAACATGCGGCCATCATTATGCTGTTCGGCAGTGATGACGCTTTTTTCATCTTTCATCGATTCGAGTATTTCTAGCCTGTTTTTCTTCAGGTTTGAATATATCCTCGCGTAGGCGAGGGGATGTATAAGGCTGAGCACCCGTGGAACATTGTTAAATCGTGTGGCCTTGTATTCCACAAGGTCGAACCAGTAGGTTTTTCTCTCTCGGCTTAAATTTATAGCTGCTAGCTCTTCAGCAATTTCTGGAGTGAATCTACTTGTTGAGAAGCATGGGGGTAATTCGGTTGAGGAATCTTTTTGATTTGGAAAATAATTCCAACGTGTCAAGGCCTCCAGGAAATGCCTTTCCTCATCGTGAAATACGGCAATATTTGATACCGGGTTGGTGAATTCTTTCACTGGCTTTATTGCTCCTGCGATGTTTGCTCGGCAATCGGCTAGAGGGGGCACGGCAACACTTGGTAGTTCGGCTGCCATTCTAAAAGCAACCGTACGCGGAGTTAAGATAGTCGCTCAAGCTTGCTGGATTGTCGACCTGATGCGAGTGAGATCGAGAAGCCTAACCCACAGGTGGCTATCACATGAAGAAGCCTTAAGGCTCGATGTAGGGGAAGTCTCTTAGTCTCTTTTTGAGCACATTCCCGCGTAGATCAAGTGCAGGCTTGGTGGGCGGGTAACGTTGTGAGTCAGAGCTCATTTCTCATTTTATGAGGATGTCGGAGTCGTCCTATCGCATACCTACCGTGACGAAGTGTCAATCCTGTCCCGGCTATGCCGGAGGTCGCGCTGGATCGAGTGTCAATCAAGCGGCGTGCCCATTAGATTTCTGTCAATCAGTGTCGCATGGGTTGACGGTCAATCAGTGTCGCATATTGATTCGGCAATGGCCTTGTTTTTAAGGGGTTGCAAGCTGTCAATCCATAGAGCGGTCAGTTGATACCTCGCATTACTGGCCGGATGATCCGTTGGTGGCGGAGGCGACGGCGCGCATAAAACCGCGCAAAGGCTGAGGATCAAAAGTCCGCAGGCTGCGCCAGTTCCTGTGTTGGCGGGCATTCCGATGCGGGAGCCTGCGATCTTTTGACGTTCAAGAGGCCGCCTTGGCCGTCAGCTGCTCCCGGCAGTAATCGGCAAACAACTGCGCCGGCTTGGTCAACTGCCCGCGCTTCAACCACGCCGCCACCAGCCCGGAGCCTGTGACTGCCTCGGCGATGTCCACGCACACCACCTTCTTGCCGTCATAAGTGCATTCCGAGTGCGGCCGGGTTACCAGGATCGAGAAGCCGAATCCTTGCCCGACCATGCCCCGGACCATCTCGATCGACGGCGAGCTGAAAGCGATGTGCGGTGTCAGTTCGAGCTCTTCGAACAGGCTGACGAAGTAAGTTCGACTGGGCTGCACGTCCAGCAGAATCATCGGCTCCAGGCACAGGTCCCGCAGCGACACCAGCTTGAGCCGGGCGAAACGATGATCCTCTGGCAGCAATGCATAAGGCCGCTGCGCCGGCATCAGCGGTTCGGTTTCGATGGTCGCATCCAGGTCGTGTTCGTACAGGATCGCCAGGTCGAAAGCGCCTGAGGTCAGACCCTGCACCAGCTCTTGCTGCTCGCCGTCGCGAATGCGGATTTTCACACCGGGGTATAGCGCAGAGAAGCCGGCGATCAACTGCGGCAGGTACAGCGGTGCAACTGTTTCAAAGCAGCCGATATCGATTTGCCCGGCCACCACGTCGTTATCGGCCAGGGCGTTCTGTTCGAACTCCTTGGCCATGCGCAGCAGTTCCTGGGCCTTGCGATAGAAGCGGCCACCGCTGGGCGTCAATGACACGCCCTGGGCGTGATGACGAATCAGCAACTGCACGCCGAAGCTGTCTTCCAGGCCTTTGATCGCCGTGGAAATCGCGGGCTGGGCGATATACAGCTTGCGTGAAGCCTCGGCGACGCTGCCGCATTCGACGGTGGTGATGAAGTATTTCAGTTGACGCAGATTGTACGCAGCCACGGCAAACCTCGGATTGGATGGGTACGACATCCAGGCAATTTTTGCGCCGACTGCTTCCGTTCTGACGACGGTGTTGTTGTGCCCGAACAATAACCACATAGGGCGTCACCGGGGAGATGGGTTGCCCAGTTTTTTCATGGTCTGCGAAGACATTTTTACTATTTTGGCTCGACACGGGCCTGGGCCACCATCCAAAGCACTGGAAAGCCCATGGAGCATCTGAACCTGCTCCAGACAGCCGCTCATGAGAAAACGGACTGCCCAGCAGTACGGCGTGCTCTGATACCGCAGGCAGGTCCTGCGAACGCTATCGCGAGCAGAGGCTCACTACCAGATTCTGTATCCAGGTTGGATTAAGGCGATGCGGGCAGCAGAAACCGCGCAATCACCGGCAAGTGATCGGAGATGCGCAACGTGTCGTCCTGCCTCACCATCGCTTCGACCCGCTTGATTCGCGGGCTGTAGAACAGGTAATCAACCGTGCGGTCCGGCCCGTTCAGGCCCGGATCATTCGGGTAGTGGGTCAGCCAGAGCGCCCGGTCGGCTCCACTGGCTTCATTGTTGGTCGGGATCATCGGGTACCTGTCCCACAGCACGTGCAGCGCGCTGTCGGCTGAGTAGGGGGTGCGTTGCTCGTTGGGCAGGCGCTGGAATTGACCCAGCGGCAGCAGGTTGAAATCACCGCCCAACAGCCACGGCGTGCCTCGGCTTTCGTAGCGGTCGAGCACCTTGCCCACGGCGCTGACTTGATTCTGCAGGGTTTCGTCAGGCTGGCTGGCGCGGTCCAGGTGCGTGTTGAACAGGGCGATCTGACCACCGTCGCTCAGCGGCAGATAAGTCACCAGCAGGGCGTTTTTCGGCTCGAACTGGCGGCTGATGAAATTGGCTGGCGCGATGGGCAGTTGCAAGCGTTCGGCGTGCTCGATCTGATAACGGCTGAGGGTCGCGAGTTGGCGGCCAACGCTGCCGTAAATATGCGGGTCGGGAACAAATTCGGCTTTCCAGTCGAAGGCGTGGGCGCTGCAGGGGTACAAATCGGTAAGTCGTTCCTGCAACAGTTTGAGCTGGTTCTGGTAGTCGCTGGCTTTGGCGCCATCGTCCAGCTCTTGCAGCAGCACCACATCCGGGAGCTCGTCGCGGATTACCCGGGCCACCTCGTCCAGGCTGAAGGCCATGTCTTCCGGCGTCGGGCCTTCGTCCTCGCCCTGGGCCAGGTCGTTCCAGAACACGTAGCGTTTACCTGCCAGGTACTGCACGTTCCACGTCATCACCTTCAGCGCCTGACCGGGCACCAGCGTGGGGGCCTGGGCATTGCAGCTGACCGGCAACACTTCCTTGGCATCGGGGCGCCAGGTCAGGTTGGCAATCAGGGCGGCCAGGCCGATCAACAGCAGCAGGCCCAGCAGGGTGTAGCGCAGTAGACGGGTCATGGCTCGGCTTTTATCGCGTTACATAAGTTGAGCCCGAGCATAACCGAGCGCAGCAGGTAACCCCAAGGCCCGCGACAGTCAAAGCGGCCCATCGATTTTTTCGGGGGCATCGCTGATCAGCATGAACAAGCGGAACAGCACCACGCTGGTGAACAGTTGCAGGAAGCTGTGGGCACTGTCGATCAGCAGTGAGATCACCGTGTTCTGCGGCTCGGGATAAACCGCCAGGGTCGCGCCCTTGAGGATCCACAACGGGCCCATCACACACAGGATGCATACCAGGATGCGCAGGAAATTGCCGCGGGTCAGGCGCAGGCTTTCCTTCATCGCGGCCAGCGGCGCCAGGCCGCGCAGCACCAGCAGGTACTCGCCAAACGCCAGGGTCACCATCAGCCAGATGCCCGGCAGGAAATACAGCGACAGGCCGAGCAGGATCAACAGGGTGTTTAGTGCGGTGAGCAACGCAAAGCGCGGCCACAAGGTGGCCGACATGGCCAGCAGGTCGCGGGTGCGGGGTGATTCACCCCGGCTGCGCGCGTCCAGAAACAGGATCAGGGCCGCGGTGTAGAGCGGGTAGATCAACAGGCCGACAATCACGCTGATGCCCGGGAAACTGTCCGGCTCGGTGGAGTGGTCGACCACTTGCTGCAGCAGCGCCTCGAAAATCACCAGGGGCAGGCACAGCTGCACGATCTGGCCCAGATTGCGTTTGAAGAAGTACAGGGAGTCACGCAGTACATCGAACGAATTCATCAGTCGGTATCGCAGGTTGAAAGCAGTGGCCCACTTTAACCGATGATGCGCTTTGCGGCGCAAACGTAAACGTTCGGTAAAGGTCATTGAAACATCCTGCATCAGCCTCCATTACCGTCAGGCACCCCATCCACGGCGGATGAGGACGATGAAATTCCCGGCAATCTACGAGGTCGCCATGAACAACGAAGAACAAACCCTGATCGATGGCCTGTTTTCCCGGCTGCAAGAGGCCCAGGCGCAATCTGCCCCGCGTGATGCCCAGGCCGAGGCGCGCATCAATGAGCACCTGGTTCGCCAGCCTGCGGCGGGTTATTACATGGCCCAGTCGATTCTGGTGCAGGAGGCTGCGATCAAAAGCCTCGACCAGCAGAACAAGGAGCTGACCCGGCAAGTGCAGCAATTGCAGGCTGAACTGCAGTCGGCCAAAGCGCAGGCTCAGGCTCCGGCGCCGGCCAGCGGTGGCTTTTTGTCGAGCATCTTTGGCGGCGGTTCCCGTGATCCGCTGCCGGCATCATCGGCGCCTGCCTCCAGCGGTGGCGGCTGGCGCGAGCCCGCCCGGCCGTCGTTCAACGCGCAACCGTCACAGCAGAACTTCGGTGCAGCCCCGCCCCAGCAGAACTATGGCGCGCAGCAGCCTGCCGGCAACAGTTTTCTCGGCGGCGCCCTGAAAACGGCGGCGGGAGTGGCGGGCGGTGTCATGCTGGCGCAGGGTATCAGCAGCCTGTTTCATCACAACCAGCAGCCTGAAGTGGTTGAAGTGATCAAGGAAGAACCGGCCCAGGTCAACGATCAGGGCGATAGCGGCAATGGCTGGGGCGATGAACAGCGGGTGGCTGACAACAATGACCAGGGCGGCTTCAGCGACGCCGACTACAGTGACGACAGCTCGTCGTTCTTCGGCGACGACGACTCCTTCGTCTGACCCTGCGGCGAGGGGCCGGCTCGCGCTGGACTGCACAGCCGTCCCCCAAGCCAGCCCGAGCGCGACCCTGCGCCCGCGCCACATGGCCGATTATTCGCGGAATACGCCTGCGGGCTGGCATACTGGGCCACTTTTCGGGCCTGCGGCCCGATCCAGCCCGCGCCCTTGTGCGCGAAAGAGGATGCCCGGTGAAAAAAATCGCAGTGTTCGCCGATGTCCAGAACCTCTACTACACCGTGCGTCAGGCCTATGGTTGCCATTTCAACTACGCCGCGTTGTGGGCTGATATCAGCAAGCAGGGCGAGATCGTCGAAGCCTACGCCTACGCCATCGATCGTGGCGACAGCAAGCAGCAGCAGTTCCAGCAGATTCTGCGCAATCTGGGCTTCACCGTGAAACTCAAGCCTTACATCCAGCGCAGCGATGGCTCGGCCAAGGGCGACTGGGACGTGGGGATCACGCTGGACATCATGGACGCTGCCGATCATGTCGACGAGGTGGTGCTGGCGTCCGGGGACGGGGATTTCGACATGTTGCTGGAGCGCATCATCAGCAAACATGGGGTACAAGCGGTGGCTTACGGCGTACCGGGACTGACCGCCAACTCGCTGATCCGCGCCGCCAGCCGCTACGTGCCCATCGAAGGCGCGTTGCTGCTCAAGAATTGATTTTTACGGAGTTGAAACAGGTTTGGAACGCATAGCAGTCATCGACTTTGAAACCACCGGGATCTCCCCGAGCAGCAGCTGCCGGGCCACGGAAATTGCCGTGGTGATCCTTGAACAGGGGCGCATCGTCGAGCGTTACCAGAGCCTGATGAATGCCGGCGTACGAGTGCCGCCCTTCATCGAACAACTGACCGGCATCAGCAACGCCATGTTGCGCACTGCACCCTCGGCGGAAAAAGTGATGAACGAGGTCAACGAGTTCGTTGGCATCACGCCGTTGCTGGCGCACAACGCCGCGTTCGACCAGAAGTTCTGGGACTTCGAGCTGGGGCGCATCAAGCGCACCCGCCTGCAGAACTTCGCCTGCTCGCTGCTGCTGGCCCGCCGCCTGATGCCCGCTGCGCCGAATCATAAGCTGGGCACGCTGACCACCTTCGCCCAACTGCCCCACACCGGCCAGGCTCACCGGGCCATGGCCGACGCCGAAATGGCCGCCAACCTGACGGCGCACCTGGCGCAGGAGTTGCGGCAAAAGCATGGGTTGCGAGAGTTGACCCATGATTTGCTGGTGAGCTTGCAGAAAGTGCCGGCGGCGAAGATCAATGAGCATCTCAAGCGTCATCGCGGGTTCTAGGAACAGAAAGTGTACCGGCGCTAAAAATCGCTTTTGTAACTTATTTTTACCCGCTCGCTTTCCTAGAATGCCTGTTCTCCTGCCCTGCCCGCGAGCTTCCCAATGTCTGCCCCACGTCGCTTTCCCTTACCGTTGATCGCCGCTTTTTTTGCGTTGTACGTGATTTGGGGCTCGACGTACCTGGTGATTCGCATCGGCGTGGAATACTGGCCACCGCTTCTGCTCGCCGGGATCCGCTTCGTCATCGCGGGTTCATTGATGTACGCCTTTCTACGCTGGCGCGGGGCCCCGGCGCCGACGTGGGCACACTGGAAGGCGGCGGGAATCATCGGGATTTTGCTGCTGACCTGCGGTAACGGCGCAGTCAGTGTCGCCGAGCACACCGGGGTCGCCTCGGGCGTGGCGGCCCTGGCGGTGGCGACGGTGCCGTTGTTTACCTTGCTCTGCGGCTATTTCTGGGGCGCGCGTAACACGCGTCTTGAATGGGCCGGGATCGTGCTCGGGTTGATCGGCATCGCCATGTTGAATCTGGGTTCCAACCTGCAATCGAGCCCGCTGGGCGCCGCACTGCTGATCTTCGCGGCAGCGGCCTGGGCCTTCGGCTCGGTGTGGAGCAAGCATCTGCCGCTGCCCCAGGGCGCGATGGCCAGCGCCGTGGAAATGCTGGTCGGCGGCGTGGCGTTGTTAATCGCCAGTGCACTCAGCGGTGAACACCTGGACAGCCTGCCACCGATCGAAGGCTGGGCCGCGCTGGCCTACCTGACGCTCTTCGGCTCGATCATCGCTTTTAACGCCTACATGTACCTGTTGAAAAATGTCCGTCCCGCTGCCGCGACCAGTTATGCCTACGTCAACCCGGCCGTCGCGGTGTTGCTGGGCATCGTGTTTGTGGGCGAGACCATCGGAATAGAGGAGGCGCTGGCGATGGCTGTGATCATCAGTGCGGTGGTATTGATCGGCTTGCCGCAGTGGCGCCGCCCGCCAGTCAAACCCGCTTCAGTGGTGCCGACAGAATCCCGAGTGAATTAGGGTAAACTGCGCGGCATTGCACACTCGTTTTGCACAACCGCGCTGAATTTTCCTACGGTAATCCCATGACTTTCGCCTCCCTTGGCCTGATCGAACCCTTGCTGCGCTCTCTAGAGACGCTCGGCTACCAGACTCCTACGCCGGTTCAGGCGCAAGCCATCCCGGCGGTGCTGGCCGGTCGCGACCTGATGGCTGCGGCCCAGACCGGTACTGGCAAAACGGCCGGTTTTGCCCTGCCGCTCCTGCAACTGCTGGCCATGGAAGGGCCGAAAGTCACGGCCAACTCGGTACGCGCGCTGATCCTGGTGCCGACTCGCGAACTGGCGGAGCAGGTTCACGAGGCCGTGCGTCAGTACGCCGAAAACCTGCCGTTGAGTACGTATGCCGTGTACGGCGGCGTCAGTATCAACCCGCAGATGATGAAGCTGCGCAAAGGCGTGGACCTGTTGGTCGCAACACCGGGCCGTTTGCTGGACCTGTTCCGCCAGAACGCGCTCAAGTTCAACCAGCTGCAAACCCTGGTGCTGGACGAAGCCGATCGCATGCTCGACCTCGGCTTTTCCGAGGAGCTGGGCAACATCTACAAAGCGTTGCCGAAGAAGCGCCAGACGCTGCTGTTCTCCGCGACTTTCTCGGATGCAATTCGCACACTGGCCGGGCAAATGCTCAACGACCCGCTGCTCATCGAAGTCAGCCCGCGCAACGTGGCGGCCAACACGGTCAAGCAATGGGTGGTGACGGTCGACAAGAAGCGCAAGCCGGAGCTGTTCATTCATTTGCTGCGCAAGGGCAAGTGGAAACAGGTGCTGGTGTTCGCCAAGACCCGTAACGGTGTTGACGCGCTGGTGGAAAAACTCCAGGGCCTGGGCGTAAACGCCGACGGTATCCACGGCGACAAGCCGCAAGCGACCCGTCAGCGTGCGCTGGACCGGTTCAAGGCCAGCGAAGTGCAGATCCTGGTGGCTACTGACGTCGCGGCCCGTGGCCTGGACATCGAAGATTTGCCGCTGGTGGTCAACTTCGACCTGCCCATCGTTGCTGAAGACTATATTCACCGCATCGGTCGCACCGGCCGTGCAGGTGCGACCGGGCAGGCCATTTCCCTGGTCTGCGCCGATGAAGTGAATTTGCTGTCGGCCATCGAGACGTTGACGCGTCAGACGCTGCCACGACAGATGGAGCATGATTTCGAACCGGAGCATCGCGTGCCGGACACCGATGCCAGCGGCCAGGTGGTCAAGAAGCCGAAAAAGCCGAAGAAACCCAAGACTTCCGGCGGCGGCAAACGCAATCTGGGCAAGTGGGTCGAGAGCGGAGAAGCATCGACGCCAGAGCCTTCGATCAAGCCTGTGCGCAAGGTGCCGGTGTTTAATACCGGGCCGCGCAAGAAGAAACCTTAACGGGTGCGGTGTTAGTCAGGCCGCCATCGCGAGCAGGCTCGCGATGGACGCGCCTCGGCCTTCAATCCTTGCGCTGCAACCACTCCAGCATTCCCAGCCCCGCCGCCCGACCACTGGCGAAGCACGCGGTCAGCAGGTAGCCGCCAGTCGGCGCCTCCCAGTCCAGCATCTCACCGGCGCAAAACACTCCGGGGAGTTGCTTGAGCATCAGTCGCTCATCCATCGCTTCGAACCGCACGCCACCGGCGCTGCTGATCGCCTCGTCCAGCGGACGGGTTTTCACCAGGGTCAGGGGCAGCGCCTTGATGGCCTGGGCCAACCGCGCAGTGTCGGCAAAATCCACAGCGGCAACCTGCTCTCGCAGCAATGCCGCTTTCACCCCATCGATCCCCAGCTGACTGTGCAGGTGCTTGGACATGGAGCGCGAGCCGCGGGGTTTATCCAGTGCTGCCTGGATTTTATCCACAGGCCGTCCCGGCAGCAGATCAATATGCACAGTGGCCGCGCCATCCCGATTGATGGCTTGGCGAATCGGCGCTGACAGGGCGTAGATCAGGCTGCCTTCAATTCCGGTCGCCGTGATCACGCATTCGCCCAGGCGCGGCACGTCGTCATCCAGGCCAATGGCGATGTTTTTCAGCGGCGCGCCAGCGAATTTACTGACCATCAAATCGCTCCAGGCCTGCACCTCGAAGCCGCAATTGCTCGGTTGCAACGGTGCCAGCTGCACCCCGCACTGTTCCAGGGGCAGCATCCAGGCGCCATCCGAGCCGAGTCGCGCCCAGCTGCCACCGCCCATGGCGAGCAGCGTAGCGTCTGGCGTAATGGTTTTTTCGCCCTCGGGGCTGTCGATGCGCGATCCACCCTGCGCATCCCAGCCGAGCCAGCGGTGGCGGGTGTGGATAACTACGCCGGCTTCGCGCAGACGTTTGAGCCAGGCGCGCAGCAGCGGGGCGGCTTTCATGTCTGTGGGAAATACTCGGCCGGAGCTGCCGACAAAGGTCTCAATGCCCAGGTCATGTATCCATTGGCACAGCGCGTCGGCGCCAAATGCGCGCAGCAGTGGTGCGATTTGCGGAGCGCGTTCGGCATAGCGCGACAGAAAGGCCGGATAGGCTTCGGAATGGGTGATGTTCATGCCCCCGACCCCGGCCAACAGGAATTTGCGCCCCACCGACGGCATGCCGTCGTACAGGTCGACCTTGCAACCGGCCCGGCTCAACATTTCGGCGGCCATCAAGCCGGCGGGGCCGCCGCCGATGATGGCGACTTGCGGGGGGAGGGTGGTCGAGGGTTGGGTCATCTTCAACGCTGCGCAGTGGCGGAATAGGGCGGGCATTCTACCAGCCCGACACACGCTCTTGTGGGCCCGGGCCAAGCCCGCTTGCACGGGCGATTAATTGTGTGTTCGAGAGTGGTCAAAAAACAACCAGTGCTTTGCACGCCATAGCCAGTATGGCTTGCAGCGCCTTTCACTCAGGTTATCCACAGGCAGTTCCACAGGCATTGTGGGTAACCAGCCACACCTCAGTGACAACCTGATGACTGCCAGACCCGCTGGGCGCTGTGATGCAGAATCCCATGGCGCCGCGCCAGGGCCTTGCGGTCTTTGCTGTAGCCCCCACCAATGACTCCGACCACGGGAATGTCCCGGCCCAGGCAATGGCGCATCACGCTTTCGTCGCGGGCGGCGACGCCTTCGTCCGTCAGCTTCAGGTAGCCAAGGGCGTCGTCCTTGTGCACGTCGACCCCGGCGTCATACAGCACCAGGTCCGGCTGGTAGAGCGGCAGCAGATAATTGAGCGCATCGTCCACGACCTTCAGGTAAGCGGCATCGCCCATGCCCATCGGTAATGGAATGTCCCAGTCACTTTCGGCTTTGCGTGCAGGAAAATTCTTTTCGCAGTGCAGGGAAACAGTGACCGCGTCCGGGGTGTTGTGCAGGATGCGTGCAGTCCCATCGCCCTGGTGCACGTCGCAATCGAAGATCAGCACCCGATTCACCCGGCCACTTTCCAGCAAATAGCGGCTGATAACCGCCAGATCGTTAAAAATGCAGAATCCGGCTGGATAATCGTAGTGCGCATGGTGGGTGCCACCGGCCAGGTGGCAGGCGAGCCCGTGTTTCAGCGCCTGCTCCGCTGCCAGCAGCGAGCCGCCGACTGCCCGCACGGTGCGCCGGGCCAGGGCTTCGCTCCAGGGCAGGCCAAGGCGGCGCTGGTCTTCGCGGGACAACTCGCCTTCCATGTAGCGCGCGATGTATCCGGGGTCATGTGCCAGGGCGAGAATTTGCGACGGGCACAGTTGCGGGCGCAGCAGGTCGGCGTCCCGGGTCAGGCCGCTGTCCACCAGGTGGTCACGCAGCAAGCGGAACTTGTCCATGGGGAAGCGGTGGTCCGCCGGGAAGTCGGGACTGTAGTCTTCGTGGTAGATCAACGGCAGCGGCATGGCGGTTTTATCTGGAAGGAACGCAGGAAAGAATCAGGGATCCTACCAGCGATCTAGACTTGCGACATGGAAACGGGAGCACGATGGAGCCGATACTGGAACTCGAGAGCGCGCGACTGTTGTTGCGACAATGGAGCGATGCGGATTTGCCTGAGTTTGCGGCCATGTGCGCCGATCCGCAGGTGATGCGCTATTTTCCGGCGCCGTTGAGCCGTCTGGAAAGTGCGTCGCTGATCGGGCGCATTCGTGGCCACTTTGCCGAGCACGGGTTCGGCCTGTGGGCGCTGGAGCGCAAGGACACCGGTGCGTTTATCGGCTTTACCGGCCTGGGCGTGGTGGGTTTCGATGCGCCATTTACCCCGGCGGTCGAGATAGGCTGGCGGCTGGCGCGTGAACATTGGGGGCTGGGTTACGCCAGCGAAGCGGCCTGGACCGCTCTGCGCTGCGGCTTTGACCGCCTCGGGCTGAACGAGGTGGTGGCGTTTACCGCGCAAGCCAATCTGCCGTCGGAGAAAGTCATGCAAGCCATCGGAATGCACCATGATTCAGCCGATGACTTCGATCATCCCAAGCTCGCCGCCGGACATCCACTGGAGCACCATGTGTTGTATCGCATCAGCCGTGAACAATGGCTGCAAACCCTGCATGGCTAAGCCGGCGCGGACGTTTACAATGGCTCCCATGATGGCGCTGGCCAGAAATTGAATTGTTCGTCGCAGCCAAGACTGCGCGGCATTGTGTTGTGTTAGGAGAGTCTGAATGAGCCAAGTGTTGGATGATCTGGTCGACCTGTTGACCCTGGAATCAATCGAAGAAAACCTGTTTCGCGGCCGCAGCCAGGATTTGGGTTTTCGCCAGTTGTTCGGCGGCCAGGTCATCGGGCAGTCCCTTTCGGCAGCCAGTCAGACAGTGGAAGAGGCGCGCCATGTGCACTCGATGCACGGTTACTTCCTGCGTCCGGGGGACTCTGCGCTGCCGGTGGTGTATCAGGTCGATCGAGTGCGTGATGGCGGCAGTTTCAGCACCCGTCGGGTGACGGCAATCCAGAAGGGCAACCCGATTTTCACCTGCAGCGCCTCGTTCCAGTACGACGAAAAGGGCTTCGAGCACCAGGCACAGATGCCGGTGGTGGTCGGCCCGGAAAACCTGCCGTCGGAGCTCGAACTCACCCAGCAGCGTGCTCACCTGATTCCGGAACACATGCGCGAAAAGCTGCTGTGCCCCAAGCCCATCGAATTTCGTCCGGTGACCGAGGAAGACCCCTACAACCCGCAACCCTCAGATCCCGTCAAGTACGTCTGGTTTCGCGCCGACGGCGCCTTGGCCGACACCCCGGCGCTGCATAAATATCTGATGGCCTACGCCTCGGATTTCGGCTTGTTGACCACCTCGATGCAGCCCCATGGCAAGTCGGTGTGGCATCAGGACATGCAGGTGGCCAGCCTTGATCACGCGCTGTGGTTCCACGCCGATCTGCGTGCCGATGACTGGCTGCTGTACGCGATGGACAGCCCTTGGGCGGGCAATTCCCGCGGTTTCTCCCGGGGCAGCGTGTTCAATCGCGCCGGGCAACTGGTGGCCTCGGTGACCCAGGAAGGCCTGATCCGTCACCGCAAGGACTGGGCATGAGCCTGGCGGCGGTGCGGCACTGGGTGTTCGACATGGACGGCACCCTGACGGTGGCCGTGCATGACTTCGCGGCTATCCGCGTGGCATTGGCCATCCCCGCCGAGGACGACATCCTGACTCATCTCGCGGCGCTGCCGGCGCAGGAAGCCGCCGCCAAGCACGCGTGGTTGCTGGAGCACGAGCGCGACCTGGCCCTGGGTTCGAAACCGGCACCGGGTGCCGTGGAACTGGTGCGCGAGTTGGCCGGACGCGGCTATCGCCTGGGTATCCTGACGCGCAATGCCCGCGAGCTGGCGCACGTCACGCTGGAGGCGATCGGCCTGGCCGACTGCTTTGCGGTCGAGGATGTGCTGGGGCGCGACGAAGCGCCGCCGAAACCTCATCCAGGAGGCCTGCTCAAATTAGCCGATGCGTGGAAGGTCCCGACAAGCGAGATGGTGATGGTTGGCGATTACCGGTTTGACCTGGATTGTGGGAGAGCGGCCGGAGCGCGCACGGTGCTGGTGAACTTGCCGGATAATCCGTGGCCGGAGTTGACCGATTGGCATGCGGTGGATTGTGTGGCGTTGCGCGAAATGCTTTCGGCTTGAGGTGCCCATCGCGGGCAAGCCTTGCTCCCACAGAGTGAGCGGTGCCGCCATTGAAAGGGGGATACGCGAAATCTGTGGGAGCAACGCTTGCCCGCGATGGCTGCATTCGCCGCACTGCAAATGCTACTGACCAAAGAGCGCTTTGCGCCCCTCAGGCGAGGTAAACATCCCATCCCCATCATGCCCGACGCCGGGCACTTCGATCAGTTGCTGATTCAAACCCTGGGGATGGTCGCGCTTCAAATACTCAAAATAACTGCGCCCGCGCGCCAAACGATTCGCACCCTGGGCTTTGGCTTCGCAGCTTTTATCCAGGGCTGGATGATTCGGATCGATATCCTGCTGGCCCAGCAAGTAAATGACATCGCGTTTGACGTAACTGGCCTTTAGCGTCGCGGGCGTCTGGCCCTCGGCATACGCGGGCAGATCCGCCAGCCCGTATTTCCAGCGATTGTAATCCGCACAGCCGGCGTGGCTGAACGCCACCGGACGACGTTCATCGAAATAGGCGTAGGAAGACGGGTTGGCAATCACATAACGCACCCGAACTCCGGCGGCGTCGAGTTCCGGCTGATCATGACCCAGCAGCGCATAACGCTGGACCACCTGAGCCCCGCCAGAGTGTCCGGCGATCACCACTTCCTTGAGCGCCGGAAACTGTTGCCGGTCAGCGAACCGGCCAATGATCTGGTCCATTGCCCCGTACGAACTGAGGGCAAAAGGCGCCGTGGACAATCCACCGGCCATCCATTCATTGCCTTGCCAACGCAAAACCGTGTCGGCCAATGGATGTAGCGCGACGTCGGATTCATTGAGAAATTGCGGGGCGATCACCAACGTGGTCGACGCCTGTCCCGCTTGCTCGGCCGCGTGTTCAGCGGTTTTGCGGTAAGTTTCGGCGTTGCGTAGCCGGCCATGGACGATGATCAGCACGCGCTCGATGGTCGCCGGTGCCGGGCCGATACCGACTGCCATTTCGCCTTCCTTCAACAACAGGCGACCGGGGCTGATGTCTCGCACACCGTGGTCGGCAGCCTGGGAACTGGTGCAGGTGATCAACAGGACCAGCCACCACTTGTTCATCTACAGGTTTTTCGCGGCGAAGGTGTCGCACTGGCTGATCTGGCCCTGGGCGAACCCGGTTTTGAACCAGCGTACCCGTTGCGCCGAAGTGCCATGGGTGAACGAGTCCGGAACCACGCGACCCTGGCCGCGCTGTTGCAGGCGGTCGTCGCCAATGGCGTTGGCCGCATTCAAGGCTTCTTCGATGTCGCCGGGTTCGAGCCAGTTCAGCCTTTGCTGGGCATTATTGGCCCACACGCCGGCCAGGCAATCGGCCTGAAGTTCCTGGCGTACCAGCAAACCGCCATCGCCTTCCATTTGCCGCCCTTGCTGGCGAGCAGCCTGTATTTTTGCCGAGACGCCGAGCAGGGTCTGCACATGGTGGCCAACTTCGTGAGCGATCACATAGGCCTGCGCAAAGTCACCGGCTGCGGAAAAACGCTGCGACATTTCCTGGAAGAAGCTGGTGTCCAGGTAGACCTTCTGATCCGCCGGGCAATAGAACGGCCCGGTGGCCGAGGTGGCCATCCCGCAGGCAGAGTTGACCCTGCCGCTGAACATCACCAGGGTCGGATCCTTGTACTGCCGGCCGGCCTGCTGAAAAATCTGGCCCCAGGTGTCTTCGGTATCGCCGAGAATCGAGCGTACAAATTCGGCGCCTTCGTCATTGGCCGGTGGCGCCTTGCGGCTCTGGTTGGTGGCGGGTGCCGACTGTTCGCTCATCTGCCCGGTCAATTGCCCGAGAATCTGCAGTGGGTCCTGGCCGGTGATCCAGCCTATGCCGACAATCAGGATGATCGCCGTCAGGCTCAGCCCTTTGCCGCCACCGAAGCGCATCCCACCGCCACCACCGCCCACGTCATCTCCACGGGCGTCGACCACATTGTCGCTGCGCCGGCCTTTTTTCCATAGCATGGGTGAGCCCTCTTTCCTTAATCTGATGAAGATGCGTGGTGATGAGTGTTGCTGGTGTGCAGGAGCCGCGCCAGTCCGGTCGTCTGACAGCTCCGGGCAGAACCGGTTCCAGATTTCGCATTCGCAGCATTGTCTTTTAGAATCGATAAAACCTTTCTCGTGGAACCTCTCATGGCCGGCAGTCAGATCGAACGCGTTTTCAGCGTGCTGGAAACCCTTACCGGTGAACCCAAGGGCGTACCGATGCAGGTATTGGCCGAACAGCTGGGAATTCCCAAGAGTGCCACCCACCGTTTGCTGACCGAGCTGATCCGCCTGGGTTATGTGCGGCAGAATCCGGATAACCTGCGCTATCACTTATCGACCAGGCTGGTCGCCATGGGCTTTCGCTACCTGTCTCGCAGCGGCGGCGATATCGTCCAGCCGGTACTCGATCGACTGGCCGAGGAAACGGGCGAACTGGTTCGCCTGGGTGTGATCTCGGGGGAGCGACTGACCTGGATCGCCAAATCCCAGGGCGCTCGTTCCGGCTTGCGTTATGACCCCGACATGGGGCGCGATGCCCCACTGTTCTATACCGCCTCGGGGCATGCGTGGCTGGCGAGCCTGTCCGATGCCGAAGCCCTGGCGCTGGTCGAGCGCCAGGGCGGCGACACATTGCCAGCACCCGGGCCGAACGCGCCGCGTTCGAACATTGAACTGCTGGAGCGTCTGCGCCAGGGACGCGAACAGGGTTATGCCTGGGTAGAGGAGAGTTCGGGGGTGGGGACCTCGGCCATTGCCGCAGTGGTGCGCCATCCGCTGGATGCGCGGGTGATAGGCGTGCTGAGTCTTGCCGGCCCCAGCGCTCGGTTGCCAGGTGCGCGGTTGCACGATCTGGCGCCGCTGCTGTTGCAGTTCACCGAAGAGCTGTCGGCGGCCAGCCAGGCGTCGGAGTTTTTCAACGGTTGATTGTTCCAGGCGAGCGCAATGGCCGTAATGGAAAAACTGTACGCTGTTCGCACGCTTTCTCGGCCTGTTAGTTTGAAAAAATGGAACAAGGTTCTAGAATATTGATCCATTGGCTTGTTATTCCTTTCAGAGAGCATCGCCTTGACGTCACGTATCAGCACTCCGCTCTCCGGCGTCAACCAACCCTTCAAGGGCATCTTGCTGATCGTTGTCGCGACCTTCCTGTTTTCCAGTCACGACGCGTTGTCAAAATACCTGTCGGGTTTCTATCCAATCGTCATGGTGGTGTGGGCCCGTTATATGGTGCACACCTTGTTGATGGCGGGGATCTTCCTGCCGCAGTCGGGCTTGCGCGTGCTGCGTACCAAACGCCCGCTGCTGCAGCTGGTCAGGGCCTTGTGCCTGCTCGGCACCAGTCTGTTTTTTACCACCGGCCTGCAGTACATCCCCCTGGCGGAAGCTACGGCAGTCAACTTTCTGGCCCCGGTGCTGGTCACGGCACTGTCGGTGCCACTGCTGCGCGAGCACGTGACCCGCGGCCAGTGGATCGCGGTGATCTGCGGATTCATCGGCGTGTTGATCATCGTTCACCCGGGTGGTGAGCTGTTCACGCCGGCGGTGCTGCTGCCCTTGTGCTCGGCGCTGTTTTTCTGTTTTTACCAGTTGTTGACCCGCAAGCTCAGCGAGATCGACAGCCCGACCACCAGCAACTTCTTCGCCGGTTTGTGCAACACCCTGGTGATGAGCGCGCTGGTACCGTTTTTCTGGCAGGTACCGACCCTGGGTCACGGGTTGCTCATGGTGGCGCTGGGGGCTTGCGGGATGACCGCGCACTTGTTCCTGACCCAGGCATTCCGCTACGCGGCCCCGGCGTTGCTGGCGCCTTTCGGTTATTGCCAGATCGTCTTCGCCGGGTTGCTGGGCTGGCTGCTGTTCTCCCACACACCGACCCTGACCACGATCATCGGGATTGCGGTGATCTGTTGCAGCGGGTTGGCAGCGGTGTGGCAACAGAGTCGCCGCTAGAGAGCGTGGGCAGGCCTGGAATCAGGCCTGCCGCGGGAGATTTCAGTCGATAACGGAAGGGATCTTGCGCGGCGCCATGAAGTACATCCAGATCAGCGCGATGAAGTACATCGCCGGAATCATGGTGAACAGTACGGTGTAGTTGTTGTTGGTGATGGTCAGGATATGGCCAACCAGCTGGGTCATGAACATCCCGCCAATCGCGGCGCACATGCCGCCGAAACCGAACACGGTACTCATCATGTGCTTGGGCGTGTAGTCCATCACCAGGCTCCAGATATTCGCCGTCCAGGCCTGGTGCGCGCCGATGGCCAGCGAGATCGCGGCTACGGCAACCCACAAACTGCTGGAACCTGCCGCCATGACCACGCCGACGATGCAGCAGGCAAACAGGAACATGGACATCAGTCGCGCCTTGATCGGATTGATCCCGCGGCCAATCAGGAACGAAGACAGGATCCCGCCGCCGACGCTACCGAAGTCAGCCGTCACATAGATGATGATCAGCGGGATGCCCATCTGGGTCACGTTGATCCCCAGGTTGTATTGCTGGTTAAGGAACGGTGGCAGCCAGTACAGGTAGAACCAGAACACCGGCGCAGTCATCGAGTAAGCGAGGGCGAAGGCCCATGTGCCGCGCATGCGCAGGATTTTCGAGAAGGGCACGCGGGTTTGTTCCGGCTCGACCTCCTGCTGGATGTAGTCCAGTTCCGATTGTCTGACGCTTGGATGATCTTCCGGGTTGAAGTACTTCAAACCCCAGAACAACAACCAGATCCCGCCCAGTGCCGACATGCACAGGAATGCGGCCTGCCAGCCCCACACGTGCAGAATCAGCGGCAGCAGCATCGGGGTGAACATCGCGCCGACGTTGGTCCCGGCATTGAAGATCCCGGTGGCCACGGCGCGTTCGCCGGCGGGAAACCACAGCCGGGTGGTCTTGACGCAGGCCGGATAGTTGGCGGCTTCGGTTAGCCCGAGGATGAACCTGCAGACCATGAAGCCGACCGCCGAAGTGGCCAGGCCATGCGCGCCGGTCGCCAGGCTCCACAACAGGACGGCGCAGAAGAACACCCGTTTTACGCCGACCCGATCAATCAACCGGCCCTGCAGGACAAAGCCGATGGCGTAGCCGACCTGGAACCAGAAGTTGATGTTGGCGTAATCCATCGCCGTCCAGCTCATCTCCTTGGCCAGGATCGGCTGCATGACGCCCAGTGCGGCGCGGTCGATATAGTTCAGCGTTGTAGCGAAAAACACCAGTGCCAGCATGCCCCAGCGGGTCTTGCCGACTGCCATGGCGCCTCGAACCTTGTCGCCAATGCCACCGGTGGCAGGAATCATGGAGGAACGCTCCACGGAAGAGCTTTGAGAAGGAGTCATTTAAGCCACCGATTATTTTTATGTGGTGTTTTGAATCTATGTTCATCGGGCCGACCTGTGACCGCACCCAATGTGGAGTCGATGTTGGGCAGTGGACGAAAAATCGTCAATTCGCCAAGCGGCATTTTGTTCGATAATCGCACATAAAACTAACCGGATAGTACACTTTGAATTGCTGTGCGAGACTGCCAGCCTAATAATTCCCCTCAACAGAAATGTACGGTCTCCCTGTAGGAGCTGCCGAGTGAAACGAGGCTGCGATCTTTTGACTTTGTTTTGATCGCCAGATCAAAAGATCGCAGCCTCGTTTCACTCGACAGCTCCTACGCTGGGAGCATGCAATACCCCCAATAAGATCTCCACCACCGGGAGTCGAAAGATGCAGCGTTCCATTGCCACCGTGTCCTTGAGCGGTACCCTGCCGGAAAAACTCGAAGCCATTGCCGCCGCCGGCTTTGACGGGGTGGAGATTTTCGAGAACGACCTTCTCTACTACGACGGCAGTCCGCGGGAAATTAAACAGATGTGTGCCGATCTCGGCATCGCCATCACACTGTTCCAGCCTTTTCGCGACTTCGAAGGATGCCGCCGCGACCGCCTGCCGCGTAACCTGGAGCGTGCCGAGCGCAAGTTCGACCTGATGCAGGAACTGGGTACCGACCTGGTGCTGGTGTGCAGCAACGCCTCGGCCGACTCCCTGGGTGATGAACAGATTCTGGTCGACGACTTGCGCCTGCTGGCCGAGCGCGCAGGTGCCCGAGGCCTGCGCATCGGCTACGAAGCGCTCGCCTGGGGACGGCACGTCAACACCTGGCAGCAGGTCTGGAACATTGTGCGTCAGGCCGATCATCCGAGTCTCGGCGTGCTGCTTGACAGCTTCCACACCTTGTCACTCAAGGGTGATCCTGCGGCGATCGCGCAGATTCCCGGCGACAAGATCTTCTTTGTGCAGATGGCCGACGCGCCGATCCTGGCCATGGATGTGCTGGAATGGAGCCGGCACTTCCGTTGCTTCCCAGGCCAGGGTGAATTCGATCTTCCCGGCTTCCTCGCACCGATCATCAAGAGCGGTTACACCGGGCCACTTTCGCTGGAAATTTTCAACGACGGCTTCCGCGCCGCGCCACCTCGGGCCAACGCCGCCGATGGCCTGCGCTCGCTGCTGTATCTTGAAGAGAAAACCCGCGAGCGCCTCGCGCAGGAGGCCAAGCCGGTGGCCAGCCCTGAAATTTTGTTCGAAACGCCCAAGGCCAGCGAGTACAACGGCATCGAATTTCTCGAATTCGCGGTGGACGAAAGCCTTGGCGCCAAGCTTTCCCATTGGCTGGAGCGGCTGGGCTTCGTCAAGGCCGGGCAGCATCGCTCCAAGAGCGTGAGCCTGTTGCGTCAAGGCGACATCAACCTGATCCTCAACTCCGAGCCTTACTCCTTCGCCCACAGTTTTTTCGAAGCCCACGGCCCTTCGCTGTGCGCCACCGCCGTGCGGGTGAAAGACAGCGGCAGTGCCCTGGCTCGCGCGGTCGCCTACAAGGGCCAGCCCTATCGTGGGCTGGTAGGCCCCAACGAGCTTGAACTGGCCGCAGTGCGCGCGCCGGATGGCAGCCTGATCTATCTGGTCGACCAGCATGCCGACGTCTATGGCACCGACTTCCACCTGCAACCGGTCGCCCAGGCGAGCGGCGGGCTCAAGCGTATCGACCATATGGCCATGGCGCTGCCGGCTGACAGCCTCGACAGCTGGGTGCTGTTCTACAAGAGCCTGCTGGATTTTGAAGCGGACGACGAAGTGGTGCTGCCCGATCCTTATGGCCTGGTGAAAAGCCGGGCATTGCGCAGCCGCGACAGCTCGATCCGTCTGCCGCTCAATATCTCCGAGAACCGCAACACCGCGATCTCCCACGCTTTGTCGAGTTATCGCGGTTCCGGTGTGCATCACATCGCGTTTGACTGCGATGATATTTTTGCTGAGGTCAGTCGTGCGAAAGAGGCCGGGGTGCCGCTGCTGGATATTCCGCTCAACTATTACGATGACCTGGCTGCGCGCTTCGATTTCGACGACGAATTCCTCAGCGAACTGGCGTACTTCAACGTGCTGTACGACCGTGATGCCCAGGGTGGCGAGCTGTTTCACGTGTACACCGAGCCGTTTGAAGGGCGATTTTTCTTCGAGATCATCCAGCGCAAGAACGGCTATGCCGGATACGGCGCGGCCAACGTCGCCGTGCGTTTGGCTGCCATGGCCAAGTCGCGCAGCGGGGCCGTGCGTCAGGCAAAGTTGTAGGAAATTGGTAAGCCCCAGTGCAAACCCATGCCGTGCGGCTTCCTTCGCCGTGCGGCGCGGCCCATAATCGCCGCCTGTGCAGTGATGGCCGTGAGCCCGCGATGACAATAACTTCAGAACTCTCCGCAGCGCCTGACAAATCCCTTGCCGAGCCGCGCAAGAGCCGAAAGAACAACCCGGAAAAGACCCGCGAGAACATTCTTCAAGAGGCCATTGTCGAGTTCGTGCAGCAGGGGCTTTCCGGCGCGCGGGTCGATGCGATCGCCGAGCGCATCCACACCTCCAAGCGCATGATCTATTACTACTTCGGGAGTAAGGAACAGCTCTACGTCGAGGTGCTGGAAAAGTTGTACGGCGACATCCGCAGCACTGAAAACCGCCTGCACCTGACCGAACTGCCCCCGGTGGAAGCGATCCGGCGCCTGGTGGAGTTCACGTTCGACCACCATGACCGCAACGTCGATTTCGTGCGCATCGTGAGCATCGAGAACATTCACAACGCCGAATACGTGAAGCGCTCCGATGCGATCAAGACCATGAACAACACGGTGCTCGATTCACTGGGCGTCATTCTGCGCCGTGGTGCCGAGGAGGGCGTGTTCCGTGCGGGTCTCGACCCGCTGGACGTGCATCTGCTGATGAGTTCGTTCTGCTTCTACCGAGTGTCGAACCGCCATACTTTCGGCGAGATTTTCCAGATCGACCTGCCGGATGAAGGCATCAAGCAGCGCCATCGGGAAATGATCTGCGAGTCGGTCCTGCGCTACCTCAAGGCATGAACCCAGGATCGCAGCCTCTGCCGAACGCTGCGATCTGTTCTTCCTGTGTTTACCCGACCATCCCCTGGAAATGCGCCAGCATCCGCTGCGCATCGGGCGCCACGCCACTGAACAGCTCAAACGCCTTCACCGCCTGAAACACCGCCATGTTGCCGCCGTCCAGGGTCCGGCATCCCAGGGCGCGGGCCTGGCGCAGCAGTTCAGTCTCCAGCGGGAAGTAGACGATCTCCGCCACCCACAATTCCCGGCGCAGCAATTCCACCGGCACCGGCGTGCCCGGCAGTTTTTTCATGCCCATGGGCGTGGTGTTCACCAGGCCGTCGGCCAAGGCGAGGGCGCCAGGTAAATCTTGCCCGGCAACCGCGCGGCCAGCACCGAAATGCTGGTTGAGATTATCTGCCAGCGCTTGGGCGCGACGGATCTCCACATCAAAAATGCTCAGCAGCTGTGCGCCTTCGCTCAGCAGCGCGTGGGCCACCGCCGCACCGGCTCCGCCAGCACCCATCTGCACCACGCGTGCCACGCCAACGTCCGGCAAGCCGCGGCGAAAACCTTCGGCAAATCCCAGGCAGTCGGTGTTATGGCCGATGCGTTTACCTTCCTTCAGCACTACGGTGTTTACCGCGCCAATTCCCCGGGCTTCCGGCGACAGTTCGTCAAGCAGGGGAATGATGGTTTGCTTGCAGGGGAAGGTAATGTTCAGCCCCGTGAAGTTCATGCGCTCGGCGGCCAGCAGCAGGTCGGGCAGGGCGCCGCTGTCGAGTTGCAACTGGTCGAGATCGATCAGGCGATAGAGGTAGCGCAAGCCCTGGGCATCGCCCTCCTGTTCGTGCAGCGCCGGAGTGCGCGACGCCTGGATGCCAGCGCCGATCAGGCCGGCCAGTACCACGTTATGCGGGTCCATGGTGCTCACCCTTTCAACTGCTGGCGAAAGTGCTCCAGTGCCAGGCGATAACCATGGCTGCCGAAACCGGCCATCACCGCCATGGCCACCGCAGAGACGAACGAGTGGTGACGAAAGGGTTCACGGGCATGAACGTTGGACAGATGAACCTCGATCACTGGCAATTCACTGGCTACCAGGGCATCACGGATCGCGACCGAGGTATGGGTCCAGGCTGCCGGATTGATCACGATGCCTGCGCAGCGCCCGCGGGCGGCGTGAATCCAGTCCAGCAGTTCACCTTCATGATTGGTCTGGCGGAATTCCACTCGCAGTCCGAATTCTTCTGCGGCGCGACCGCACAGCGCGGAAATGTCCGCCAGGGTTTCATGGCCATAGGTGGCCGGTTCGCGGGTGCCGAGCAGATTCAGGTTTGGGCCGTTAAGCACCAGGACGATAGGGTCCATGGGTATCTCCACTTATTATTGTTGGCGTTGGCCGATGGTCTCAGCCTGTGGAGATAAAATGTACTAGATGGTTAATGTGGTCAATTGACGAGGTGCGCCCGTTAGCATTTGTGTGCGGTGATCGGACGACTTTTCATCGCGGCAGCTGCTCCACCAGGAAATCGATGAACGCCCGCAGCCGCAGTGGTACATGGCGGCTCTGGGGATAGAGCAGGGTAAACGGCCTTGAACGTCCACCGTAGGGTTTGAGCACTTCCACCAGCGAGCCGTCGGCCAACTCCTTTTCAACGATAAAGCGATAAGTCTGAAACAACCCCGCGCCGTGTTTTGCCAGGGTCACGCCGCCCAGCACGTCGTCGGAGCAACTGAGATTGCCTTGGGCCAGAAGCTCGACAGGCGTGCCACCGTCATTGAACAACCAGGCAATGCGCCGGCCGCTGCTGGGTAATTCGTACTGAATGCATTCGTGCCGTGACAGGTCGTCCAGGGTCTGCGGCACGCCCGCCTGCTTGAGGTAGTCGGGGCTGGCAATCATCACCAGGGCGGCATCTTCAAGTGGTCGGGCGATCAGGCCGGAGTCCGGGATGGCCCGCACGCGAATCGCCATGTCATAACCTTCTCCTACGAAATCGATATTGCGGTTACTGATGTGCACTTGCACCTTCACATCGGGAAAGCGCGCCCTGAAGGCTGGCAGTAACGGCAGGATGCGGTGATGGCCATACGTGGTGGGAATGCTGATGCGCAACGTGCCTGAAGGTTGCTGCTGCTGGCCCATGACCTCGCGCTGCGCCTCAACAAGCTGTGCCAGCGCCTGGCGACATTCTTCGTAGTAGCGCCGGCCGCTGTCGGTGAGCTTGACGCTACGAGTGGTACGCGCGAACAACCGCACCCCAAGGCGCTCTTCCATGCGCGACACCGAGCGACTCACCGCCGCCGGCGTCACCCCCGCCACCAGCGCCGCCGCGGTAAAACTGCCAGCCTCGGCAGCCAGGCAAAACAGCTCAATGCTGCCCAACTGGAGATCGTCAAAGAGTCGCTGCATGGTTAATTACACCGTGGATCAAGTGAAGCTGATTCTGTACCGATCATGCTGGGGGGTGAAAGGATTGCTTACTTATTAGCGTGCCTTTCCCCAGGCTTGCGGCGAGCTCAGGCGCTAGCCTGAGGGGTAGGATTTCGATTCGGCTCGCCGCGCCGATCGTCGAATTTTACGAGGATAGGATCAGGATATTGATCCAATAACCTAACGGATGGGTTAGTATGAATGTATGTCGCTACAAGGGACTTTCACTGGTGATTATGCTGCGCGATGAACACTGCCCTCCGCATGCACATGTGAATGCCGGGATCTGGAGCGTGGAGATCGAACTTTGAAAACGATAAAAGCAAAAACACTGGTGGATCAGCCAGTGACCGAGGCAGCACTGGACGAGGCGATCGAGCGTGGGCAGTTGAGGCAACAAAACGGCCTTCAGGCAATTGCGGTCACCCACGAGGCATCGCGTCTGACCGTGAGTTTCGAAGACGGTAGCGGCGTGTTGCTGCCCGTGAAGCTCTACGCTGAGTTCGATGATTTCTGCGCCGAGGACTTTGCAGCTTTGACTGTCGGGTTTTCGGGGACCGCCCTGTGTCATGAGGGCAAGGACCTGCAGGTGTCGATTGCCGGGATGATCTCTGCCAGCAAACCGTTGATGGCCATGGCCGCTTCCGTCGCAGCTTCGCGCAATGGCCGGCAAAGCAGCGCCGCGAAGTCTGCTGCAGCTCGGGCCAATGGCAAGAAAGGCGGGCGCCCGCGCAAAGTGGATGCGGTGCTTTAGGCGCGCACAAAAAAGCCGTCAGGACGACGGCTTGTTTGATGTTGGCTGTTGAACTCAGCGCCGGGTCAGCATGACGCCGGATTCCATGTGATGGGTCCATGGGAACTGGTCGAACATTGCGCAACGGGTGATGCGGTGCGTGTCGTGCAACTGGGCGATGTTGGCTGCCAGGGTTTCCGGGTTGCAGGAAATGTACAGAATGTTGTCGAAACGCCGAGTCAGTTCGCAGGTGTCCGGGTCCATGCCGGCGCGCGGCGGGTCGACGAAGACACTGCCAAATTCGTAACTCTTGAGGTCGATGCCTTGCAGGCGACGGAATGGCCGCACTTCGTTCAAGGCTTCGGTCAGTTCTTCGGCAGACAGGCGGACCAGGGTGACGTTATCCACCGCGTTTTCGCTGAGATTGCTCAGTGCCGCATTGACTGAAGACTTGCTGATTTCGGTCGCCAGAGCCTTGCGCACGCGGGTCGCGAGGGGCAGGGTGAAGTTGCCGTTGCCGCAATACAGTTCGAGCAAATCGTCCGGGCGATCGCCCAGGGATTCATACGCCCAGTTGAGCATCTTCTGGTTCACGGTGCCGTTGGGCTGGGTGAATGCGCCTTCGGGCTGGCGGTAGCTGAAGGTGCGACCGCCCACTTCGAGCTTCTCCACCACGTAATCGCGACCGATGACTTCGCGCTTACCCTTTGAGCGGCCAATCACACTCACATTCAGGTCGGCTGCCAATTTCGACGCGGCGGCTTGCCAGTGCTCGTCCAGCGGACGGTGGTAACACAGAGTGATCATCGCGTCGCCGGCCAGGGTGGTCAAAAACTCCACCTGGAACAACTTGTTACTCAAGGGCGCGCTGGCTTGCCAGGCGGCTTTAAGTTGCGGCATCAGTTGATTGATGCGCAGGCTGGCGATCGGGAAGGCTTCGATCAGGATCGGCGTGCGTTTGTCTTCCGGGGAAAACATGGCGTAATGACGTTCGCCGGCTTCGCGCCACAAGCGAAACTCGGCACGCAGCCGGAAGTTCTGCAGCGGCGAGTCGAACACGGTCGGTTCAGGTGCATCGAACGGGGCCAGCAGGTCACGCAGGCGTGTGACCTTGTCTTCGAGCTGAGCAGCGTAGGCCTGGGAATCAAAAGTCATGCGTTGAACCAACCCAACTTGATCACGAACAGAATCGACAGAATCACCAGCGCCGGATTGAGCTCACGGGCGCGGCCGGACAGCAACTTGATCGCGGTCCAGGAGATGAAACCGAAGGCGATGCCGTTGGCGATGGAATAAGTGAACGGCATGGCCAGGGTGGTCACCACGACCGGTGCCGCTACGGTGATGTCGTCCCAGTCTATTTCGGCCAGGCCGGATGTCATCAGCACTGCGACGAACAGCAGTGCCGGAGCGGTTGCGAACGCCGGAACGCTGGCGGCCAGTGGCGAGAAGAACAGCGCCAGCAGGAACAGGATCGCCACCACCACGGCCGTCAGGCCAGTACGGCCACCAGCACTCACACCGGCTGCGGATTCGATGTAGCTGGTGGTCGTCGAGGTGCCCAGCAGCGAACCGGCCATGGCCGCGGTGCTGTCGGCGATGAGCGCACGGCCCATCTTCGGCATGTGGCCGTCTTTGCCCATCAGGCCGGCGCGCTTGGCGACGCCGATCAGGGTGCCGGAGTTGTCGAACAGATCGACGAACAGGAAGGCGAAAATAACGCTGACCAGACCGATGTCCAGTGCGCCCTTGATATCCAGTTGCAGGAAGGTTGGCGCCAGGGATGGCGGCATCGACATCACGCCACCAAAGGGCGTGAACCCCAAGGCGATGGAGGCGATGGTGACCATCAGGATGCCGATCAGCACCGCGCCACGGATTTTCAGGGCTTCGAGGGCGACGATCAGGGCAAAGCCCAGGGTCGCGAGAATCGGTGCCGGCTGCTTCAGGTCGCCAAGGCCGACCATGGTCGCCGGGTTACTGACCACGATGCCGGCGTTATGCAGGGCAATCAACGCCAGGAACAGGCCGATGCCGGCGGCAATGGCTGAACGCAGTGGCAACGGGATGCTGTTGATGATCCATTCGCGGATCCGGAAGATCGACAGCAGGAAGAACAGCACCGCCGAGATGAATACCGCGCCCAACGCCACTTGCCAGGTGTGGCCCATGTGCAGCACGACGGTATAGGTGAAGAAGGCATTCAGGCCCATGCCCGGTGCCAGCGCGATCGGATAGTTGGCGATCAGGCCCATCACGGTGGAGCCGATGGCTGCTGCCAGGCAGGTCGCAACGAACACCGCGCCCTTGTCCATGCCTGTCTCGCCGAGAATGCTCGGGTTGACGAACAGGATGTAGGCCATGGCCAGGAAGGTCGTGATACCCGCAAGAATCTCGGTCCGCACGTTGGTGTTGTGTGCCTTGAGTTGAAACAGCCTTTCCAGCATGTCTGCTCCCCGTGGCGCGCCGGGCGCCGTGAATGTATCGACCTCAACAGCAAAGCACAGACCGTGAAAGGGGCCCGTTAATTTTCTGTGGGTCGGAAAAAGCCGCGCATCATACCAGCAGTGTGGGGCTGTGGCTGCTTATGGCTGCGATCGTCGTCGATGTTTTGCGTTCAGGCCAAGTGCGCCATACTGCGCGCCGGCATTCGGGACAATGGGACTTGCATGAACAGGCGTCTGGCGGGGGTATTCGCGATGGTCATCGCCTCTTTGGCGGGGGGGCAGGCGGTGTGGGCTGCTTCGGCGCCGGCGCTGAGCCAGGTCAAGGTGGTCAAGGTCGAGTCGCCGGCCTGTGGCTTTGAAGACATTGCACCCGGCCAGGAACAGACCCGCTGTAATCACAGCGGGCCGAGCATCAAGGTGTATGTGCTGGAAGTCGGCTACGGACGCGCGGTGCGGGTCGGTCTGGACGGGTTCGATCTCAACGGTACCCGTACGCCGGTCTGCGCCTTTGATAACGGCAACCTGACAGAATGCACCGTCGGCAGGAAAACCGTAGGCTACCTCTACGTCTTCGATCTGGCGGGCAAGCAGGAGGGAACGTTCACCTTCAGCAACACCTCAATCAACGCGCCGGGCAATACCCTGGCGACGCAGCTTTACATCAAGTAACCGCCCGCCCAGACAGCAGGCGCGAAAGCTGACTACGCTCTAAAGATCTTTCAGTGGATGTCGCCCATGACCTTTAGAACCCTGATTACCCTCGCCGAGGGCATCGATGATCTGCAAGCAGTGACGTTGGTCGATGTGCTGCGCCGCGCCAAGGTGGAAGTGGTGGTGGCCAGTATCGAGGGCCGGCGCATGCTGACCTGTGCCCGTGGTACCCGCTTGACCGCCGATGCCATGCTGGTGGATTTGCTCGCGCAGCCCTTCGACCTCATCGCACTGCCCGGCGGCGCGGTGGGCGCGCAGCATCTGGCAGCCCATCAGCCCCTGCAACAACTGATCAAGGATCAGGCGGCCGCCGGTCGCCTGTTCGCCGCTATTGCCGAGTCTCCGGCGCTGGCGCTGCAAAATGCGGGGGTGTTGCGACAGCGCCGTATGACCTGCCTGCCCTCAGCCAGCCATCAATTGTCGGGCTGCAATTTTGTCGATCAGCCGGTGGTGGTCGACGGTAACTGCATCACCGCCCAAGGGTCGGGCGCGGCGCTGGCATTTGCCTTGGCCCTGGTGGAACAGCTCTGTGGCAAGGCGACACGCACGGCGGTGGCGGCAGAATTGCTGGTTTGACACCGCAGATCAATCCCCTTGAACGCTGTTCGCCACGCGAAGTCGTACCCCTTATGACGGCGGTTTGCCAAAACGCCGCGACTAGACGACCAATCGTGAGGTGTATATGAGCGCAACCAATGACGACGCCACGCCAGCGTCATATGCCCGCCATCCACTGGGTTTGACGCTCAATGGCCAGGCGCGTCATCTTGAGGTCCTGCCCTGGACCACCTTGCTGGATCTGCTGCGGGAACAACTGGACCTGATCGGCACGAAAAAAGGCTGTGACCACGGCCAATGCGGTGCCTGCACCGTATTGCTCAACGGCAAGCGGGTGAATGCCTGCCTGACGTTGGCAGTGATGTGCGACGGTGCCGAGTTGACCACTATCGAAGGCCTTGCCGAGGGTGAACAGTTGCATCCGATGCAACAGGCGTTCATCAAGCACGATGCCTTCCAGTGCGGGTATTGCACGCCAGGGCAGATCTGCTCTGCCGTCGGGCTGGCCAACGAAGGACGGGCCAACAGCCAGGCAGACATCAAGGAGTTGATGAGCGGCAACCTGTGCCGCTGCGGCGCCTACAGTAATATTCGCGATGCCATCGAAGAGGCGCTTCCTGTCTGCCGCGCCAACGCCGGGCAAGGGGGTGGCCAATGAATCCCTTCCAGTACAGCAAGCCTGAATCGGTGCAGGACGCGGTGCATCTCGCCGGTCCCGCATCCCGCTTCATTGCCGGCGGCACCAACCTGCTGGACCTGATGAAGGAAAACGTCACTCGTCCCGAGCACCTGATCGACATCACCGGCCTGCCACTGCGCGAAGTACGCGAAACGGCTGGAGGCGGGCTGATGATTGGCGCGCTGGTCAGCAATGCCGACCTGGCCTGGCACCCGTTGATCGAACAACGTTACCCGCTGTTGTCCCAGGCGATACTGGCCGGGGCATCGCCGCAGTTGCGCAACATGGCCAGCACGGGTGGCAACTTGCTGCAGCGCACGCGCTGTTATTACTTCTACGATGCCAGCGTGCCGTGCAATAAGCGCGAACCCGGCAGCGGCTGTCCGGCGCGGGACGGGTTGAACCGTATCCATGCGATCTTCGGTGCCAGCGCCCAGTGCGTCGCTACACACCCGTCGGATATGTGCGTGGCATTGGCGGCACTGGAAGCCGTGGTGCATGTGCAGGGTCGTGGCGGGCCGCGCACGATCGAATTTGCCGACTTCCACCGCCTGCCAGGCGATGCGCCCGAGCGCGACAATCAACTGGCCGACGATGAATTGATCACGAGCATTGAACTGCCTGCCACCGGATTCGCCGAGTGCAGCCATTACCTCAAGATTCGCGACCGCGCCTCCTATGCTTTTGCCCTGGTTTCGGTGGCCGCTGCGCTGGAGCTGGACGGGCCGGTCATTCGTCAGGCACGCCTGGTGCTGGGCGGCGTGGCGCACAAGCCGTGGCGCGACAAGTCGGTGGAAAACGCCCTGGTGGGCAAGACCGTCAGCCGCGAAACCTTCACCGCTGCCGCCGATACGCTGCTGCGAAACGCCGAACCGCTTGAGCACAACGCTTTCAAAGTCAAACTGGCGCGCCGGGCGATTGTCCGTGCGCTGAGCGACGCCGCGCTGGGAGGGCAAGCTTGATGAATACTTTCACTCAACCGATGGGCCAGCCGCTGGACCGGGTCGATGGCCACCTCAAGGTCACCGGCCAGGCACGGTATGCCGGGGAGTTTCCCGAGCAGGGCCTGCTGCATGGGAGCGTGGTCTCGAGCCCTGTCGCTTGCGGGCGCGTACTGACGATTGATGCCTCGGCAGCCCTGGCATTGCCCGGCGTCGTTGCCGTGATCGATCATACGAACCGCCCCCAAATAGCCAGCTATGACAAGGATTATGAGGACGCGGACTCCGCCGAAGGCTCACCGTTTCGTCCACTCTACAACGATCAAATCCTCTACAGCGGTCAGCCGCTCGCGCTGGTGATAGCCGACAATCTGGAACTGGCGCGACATGCCGGTTCGCTGGTGCGGATCGAATATGAAAGCGCGGGCCATCAAACCGATCTGCTGTCGATGCAGGGTGAAGCTCATCCTGCGCCCGCCGAGTTGCCCAAGCCCCGCGGGAATTTCCAGGCGGAGTTCGCTGGTGCGGCTCTGAGTCTCGACCTGCACTACAGCACGCCGATAGAGCATCACAACCCGATGGAGCCGCACGCCAGTACCGTGCTCTATCAGGCCGATGGCGCCCTGCACATTCACGACAAGACCCAGGGGCCGCAGAACTGTCAGTCCTATGTGCAAAAAGTCTTTGGCCTGGAAAAAGAGCAGGTGCGGATTTTCGCCGCCTTTGTCGGTGGTGCCTTTGGTTCGGGCTTGCGTCCGCAATACCAATTGCCACTCGCTGTGATGGCCGCGCTCAAACTCAAGCGTTCGGTACGCGTGACCCTGACTCGCCAGCAGATGTTCACCTTTGGCTACCGGCCTCGCACCTTGCAGCGCCTGCAACTGGGTGCTGCGGCTAACGGCCGTTTGTTGGCCGTGGGGCACACTGCAATCGGCCAGACCTCGCGCTTTGAAGACTTCACCGAGCACGTGGTGGAGTGGAGCGGCATGCTTTATCACTGCGACAACGTGCAGCTGACTTACAAGCTGGTGCCACTGGATGTCTTCACGCCGCTGGACATGCGCGCCCCAGGCGCGGCACTCGGCCTGATCGGCCTGGAGTGCGCCATGGACGAGCTGGCCTGCGCCCTGGCGATCGACCCGGTGCAGCTGCGGTTGATCAACTATGCAGAGCGCAACCAGAACGAAGATAAGCCGTACTCGAGCAAGGAGCTGCGTGCCTGCTACGAGCAGGGTGCCGAACGCTTCGGCTGGAACCAGCGCAACCCCGAACCGCGCAGCATGCGTCACGATCGGCAGTTGGTCGGCTGGGGCATGGCCGGGGGTGTCTGGGAAGCCATGCAACAGAAAGCCAGCGCCAAGGCCAGTATCGACCACAACGGCAAGCTGACCGTCAGCAGCGCAACCACTGACATCGGCACCGGGACCTACACCGTCATGACTCAGATCGCCGCCCAGGCCTCAGGTGTTGCGGTGCAGGACGTCACCTTTGTGCTCGGTGACTCTTCACTGCCCACCGCGCCACTGCAGGGCGGCTCCTTTACCGTTTCCTCGGTCGGCACAGCGGTTCAGCAGGCGTGCGCGGCACTGCAGGAAAAACTGCTGGCAGTTGCCCGGCAGACCCATCCGGCATTCGCTGCCGTCACTTCTGAACAGGCCGTGTTCGAAGCCGGGCAGTTGCGTTATGGGGAGTCGCGCACCTCCCTGGCCGAGCTGGTGCGCAGCAGCGGCGAAGCGACCCTGGAGGTCCAGGTGGATGCCGAGCCCGACAAGAAGCGCGAAGCGTACGCCACGGCCACGCATTCGGCGGTGTTCGTCGAAGTATTGGTCGATGAAGACCTGGGCACCGTGAAGGTCAATCGCGTGGTCAGTGCCATCGCCGCCGGCCGGGTGGTGAACCCGAAAATGGCCCGCAGCCAGATCCTCGGCGGCGTGGTCTGGGGGATCGGCATGGCGCTGCACGAGGAAGCCCAGACTGATCATGCATTGGGTCGGCACATGAACCACAGCCTCGCCGAATACCACATTCCGGTGAATGCCGACATCGGTGACATCGACGTACTGTTCGTCGAAGAGCACGACGAGATCGTCAATGCCCTGGGTTCCAAGGGCGTGGGGGAAATCGGCATCGTGGGTGTCGCGGCAGCGGTGGCCAACGCGATTTACCATGCCACGGGCAAAAGGGTGCGCGACTTCCCCATCACCCTCGACAAGCTGCTCTAAACCCTGGCCTCTTGCGCCGGTACATGCATGCGGTCGCGGTTGGCCAGGGTCGGGAACAGTTTGATCCAGACCCCGGTCACCACCAGCGTACCGATTCCGCCCATGACCACGGCGGGAACGGTGCCGAACCAGTGAGCTGTGAGGCCGGATTCGAACTCGCCCAACTGATTCGAAGCGCCGATGAACAACCCGTTCACGGCGCTCACCCGGCCGCGCATTTCGTCAGGGGTTTCAAGCTGTACGAAGGAAGCGCGGATGACCATGCTGATCATGTCCGCTGCGCCGAGCACCACCAGTACAGCCAGGGAAAACCAGAATGAGGTCGACAGGCCGAAGGCTATGGTGGCGACGCCAAACACGCCCACCGCCGTGAACATCACCCGGCCAACCTGGCGATCCACGGAAAACCGTGCGAGCCACAGCGACATCAGCAGCGCGCCCACCGCCGGCGCAGAGCGCAACAGGCCCAAGCCCCAGGGCCCGGTCAGCAGGATGTCCTTGGCAAATACCGGTAGCAGGGCGGTCGCACCTCCAAGCAGCACGGCAAACAGATCCAGGGAAATCGCCCCGAGGATGTCCGGTCGACTGCGAATGAAACGAATACCCGCCAATAACGAGTCGAGTGTCGCCTTGCCCTTGTTCAGTGGAGTCTGCCGGGCCGGCAGGTTGAGCATCAGGGCGCAGGCAATGATGTACAGGATGACCGTGGGGCCATAGACCCAGACGCTGCCGAACGCGTACAGCAAGCCGCCCAGCGCGGGAGCGACGATGGTTGCCGATTGCTGCGCCGACTGGGCGGCGGCCACCGCGCGGGGAAACAGCGCGCTGGGCACGATGCTTGGCAGCAGCGCCTGGGTCGTGGGCATTTCGAAGGAGCGGGCGGCGCCCAGCAGGAACGCCAGGATGAAGATCATTTCCCGGGTGACATGCCCGGTCGCACTGCTGATCGCCAGCGCCAGGGCGATCAATGCCTGCAACGACTGACAGAGTGCGGCCACCTTGCGCCGGTCGTAGCGATCGGCGACGTGCCCGGTGTGCAACATGAACAGCACCCGCGGGGCGAACTCCACCAGGCCCACGAGGCCGAGGTCAAGTACGTTGCCGGTGAGCTGGTAGAGATTCCAGCCGATGGCCACGGTCAGCATCTGGAAGCCGCTGGCGGTGAAGATCCGGGCCAGCCAGAACGCGATGAACGGGCGATGGTGACGTAACAGCAAGGGCGGTTGGCTGGGCATCTGGCGGCGTATCTTGAACGGGGATAACGTCGAGACTACCACCAACCTGTAACCAGAAGTTGCAGGCCCGGAAAATTAGTTAGCTAGACACCAATCGCTCAGGCAGTCCCATTCATGTGGGAGCGAGCCTGCTCGCGATGACTGCGTGTCAGTAGAAGACAAAGTGACCTGGCTAACCGCTATCGCGAGCAGGCTCACTCCCGCCACGAATGTGTTACGGCTGATTGCCATGCCTGTGAGGCAACCTGTCACGCGGCAAAAGACCACACCGGTTACCTGCAAAAATGGGACTACTCTTTCAATCATGCTTGATCCAGATCAAAACCTTTCGTGGAGATGATCCGGCGGCCAATTGGCCAGACTCCCTACGTGTGATGCAGGTAAAAAAAGAACGAATTTGAATTCGCCACACTCCATATCCGTGGGGGCAGTGGGTGCAGGCCGCAGGCCTTCAGCCGGAATTACCTGACAGAGGAAGACTTATGTTCGGTTTGGAGGCGCTTGATCTCGCCCGAATTCAGTTCGCGTTCACCATTTCATTCCACATTCTGTTCCCGGCCATCACCATCGGCCTGGCGAGTTACCTGGCGGTGCTTGAAGGCTTGTGGCTGAAAACCAAAAACGACACTTACCGCGATCTGTACCACTTCTGGTCGAAGATCTTTGCCGTCAACTTCGGTATGGGCGTGGTCTCCGGGCTGGTCATGGCTTATCAGTTCGGCACCAACTGGAGTCGTTTCTCGGACTTCGCCGGTGCCGTGACGGGCCCGTTGCTGACGTACGAAGTGCTCACCGCCTTCTTTCTGGAAGCCGGCTTCCTCGGGGTCATGCTGTTCGGCTGGAACAAGGTCGGACGCAACCTGCACTTCTTTTCAACGGTGATGGTGGCCATTGGCACGCTGATCTCAACGTTCTGGATCCTCGCATCCAACAGCTGGATGCAGACCCCCCAGGGCTTTGAAATCATCAACGGCCAGGTGATTCCCACTGACTGGTTTGCGGTCATCTTCAACCCGTCATTCCCGTACCGCCTGGCGCACATGGCAACGGCAGCGTTCGTCGCGACGGCGTTTTTCGTCGGTTCCTCGGCTGCCTGGCACTTGCTGCGGGGCAAGGACAACCCGGCTATTCGCACCATGCTGTCGATGGCCATGTGGATGGCGTTGATCGTTGCGCCCATCCAGGCCGTGATCGGCGATTTCCATGGCCTGAATACGCTCAAGCACCAGCCGGCGAAAATTGCGGCAATTGAAGGTCACTGGGAAAACCATGGCGATGAACCGACCCCGCTGATCCTGTTCGGCTGGCCGGACATGAAAGCTGAAAAAACCAAATATGCGGTCGAAATCCCCTATCTGGGCAGCCTGATCCTCACCCATTCGCTGGACAAACAGGTCCCGGCGCTCAAGGATTTTCCGCCTGAAGATCGGCCCAATTCAACCATCGTGTTCTGGTCGTTCCGGATCATGGTCGGCCTGGGTTTCCTGATGATCTTCACCGGTTTGTGGAGCCTGTGGCTGCGCAAGCGCGACAGGCTGTACACCTCGCGTCCGTTCCTCTATCTGGCACTGTGGATGGGGCCTTCGGGTCTGGTCGCGATCCTTGCGGGTTGGTTTACCACGGAAATCGGCCGCCAGCCTTGGGTGGTCTACGGATTGATGCGCACGGCGGATGCTTCCTCAAACCACAGCTTCATGCAGATGAGCATTACCCTGATCATGTTCGTCGTGGTGTATTTCGCCCTGTTCGGTGCCGGCCTTGGCTACATGATGCGCCTGGTGCGCAAAGGGCCGAAGATCGACGAAGGCAAGGAAACCAACGACGGTGGTCCTGGCAAGCAGCGCACCCCGGCGCGTCCGCTGTCGGCAGCTGACGACAGTGCCGACAACGACCACAGCCTGACCAAGGAGATTTGAGTCATGGGTATTGATCTTCCGCTGATCTGGGCCGTGATCATCATCTTCGGCATCATGATGTATGTGGTCATGGACGGGTTCGACCTGGGAATCGGCATTCTCTTCCCCTTTATCCCGGGCAAGACCGACCGCGATGTCATGATGAACACCGTTGCACCGGTCTGGGACGGCAACGAAACATGGCTGGTCCTGGGCGGGGCCGCCTTGTTCGGCGCCTTTCCCCTGGCGTACTCAGTGGTGTTGTCGGCGCTGTACCTGCCGCTGATATTCATGTTGATCGGCCTGATCTTCCGCGGCGTGGCGTTCGAGTTTCGCTTCAAGGCCAAGGATGACAAGCGCCACCTCTGGGACAAGGCGTTCATCGGCGGTTCGGTGGCGGCCACCTTCTTCCAGGGGGTGGCACTCGGCGCGTTCATCGATGGGTTACCGGTGGTTAACCGGCAATTCGCCGGTGGCTCGCTGGACTGGCTGACTCCGTTCACCCTGTTCTGTGGCGCCGCACTGGTCGTGGCCTATGCGTTGCTCGGTTGCACCTGGCTGATCATGAAGACAGAGGGCAAGTTGCAGGAGCAGATGCATAACCTCGCGCGCCCCTTGGCTTTCGTGCTGCTGGCGGTGATCGGTATCGTCAGTATCTGGACGCCGCTGGCGCATCCGGAAATTGCCTCGCGCTGGTTCACGTTGCCAAACCTGTTCTGGTTCCTGCCGGTGCCGATCCTGGTGCTGGTAACGATGTACGGACTGATTCGTGCCGTGGCGCGCAATGCCAACTACATGCCCTTCCTGCTGACGCTGGTCCTGATTTTCCTGGGCTACAGCGGTCTTGGAATCAGCCTGTGGCCGAACATCGTGCCACCGTCGATCTCGATCTGGGACGCTGCCGCACCGCCGCAGAGCCAGGGCTTCATGCTGGTGGGTACGCTGTTCATTATCCCTTTCATCCTGGGGTACACCTTCTGGAGCTATTACGTGTTCCGCGGCAAGGTCACCCACGAGGATGGCTATCACTAGGGCTACGCGCGTGTGAAAAGCCTGTGGGAGCAAAGCTTGCTCGCGATGGCGTCGATACAGGCGCCATCAACCTTAATAGGAGGGTAGAAAGTCATGGCCGGTAAACATTCGCTACATGAAATCGAAGCCGCAGAGAAGAAGCCGCTATGGCAACGCCTTGGCTGGCTGGCAATGATCTGGGTCGGCAGCGTCGGCGCATTGTTCATCGTCGCCAGCCTGATGCGCATGTTCATGAACGCAGCAGGCCTGAGCACGCATTGAGATGGGCGCATAAAAAAACCTCCTGGAAGGGAGGTTTTTTTTTGCCTGGATTATTTTCGCGCTTTGAGAATCACGAACTTCGGCGTCGCCGCCACCTGTTCGACGCCGCGAAACAGCCGCGCGAGTTTGCTGTGATAGCCCAGGTGACGGTTGCCCACGATGTACAGCGCACCACCGACCACCAGCGCTTCACGGGCCTGTTGGAACATGCGCCAGGCGAGGAAGTCGCCGACGACTTGCTGCTGGTGGAACGGTGGGTTGCACAGCACTACATCCAGCGACTGCGCGGCCTGTTCGGCCAGGCCATCACCGGCGCGCACCAGGACTTCCCGGTCACCTAGCGCTGCGCGCCAGTTTTCGCTCGCCGATTGCACCGCCATGAACGACTCGTCGACCAGCGTGTAGTGCGCCTCAGGGTTCTGCAGCGCGCTGGCGATCGCCAGCACGCCATTGCCACAGCCCAGGTCTGCGACCCGCGCTGTGCCGAGATTGTTCGGCAAGTGCGCAAGAAAAGCCCGGGTGCCGATGTCGAGGCCTTCGCGGCAGAACACGTTGGCGTGATTGAGCAACTCGATGGCCGGTGCATCCAGCTGATAACGGGTCGGGTAGGGCGACACCGCCGCAGGCTTGGGTTCGGCAGTGGCGATCAACAACCGGGCCTTCTTGACCGCCAGCGAGGCCTGTACCGGGCCAATGTAACGTTCGAGCAGATCACCCGCAGCGCGGGGCAGATGCTTGATCATGGCGGCGGCCACCACCTGGGCGCCGGGCGCCAGTTGCCCTTGCAGGCGGATCAGTTGCTCTTCCAGCAGGGCCAGGGTTTTCGGGACCCGGATCAACACCTGATCGAACGGGCCGGCAAAAGACTGATGGGCGGGTACTGTCGGCACTGCATCGAAGGCATGGCCATTGCGGACCAGATTTTTTTCCAGGCCCTGGAATGCCAGGAACGAGTCGCCACTGCTGGTGACCTGAACTTTACCGGCCAGGCTCGCAGCCAGTGCCCCAAAGCTGTCATTAAGCACCAGAACCCGCGTCTGAGCGGTCGGTTGCAGCTGCGCCAGGTGATTGAGCAAGTACTCGTCGGCGGCATCAAATGCCTGCAGCGGTTCATTCGACTGTTCGGGCTGGCGGATCAGGTCGAGGCGGGCGAAGGGTGTTTCGAGCAAAGGCATGGAGTGTGGCTCTTGGTAATCAACGGGGTTCCCGCCGCCAAGGGCCTGTTGCGGGCTGATCCGGCCGAGTGCACTGCGTCATGCGGGAGGGCATGTCATCACTCAGGAAGGACCGCAAATGGTACTTTTTTTTCTTAAGGATTACTCGCGGCATTTTTCAACGAACAGCCGAAGGCGCGAGAAACCCCGCAGTACTCCCTGCAATCAGTGTCCCATGACCATGGACTGCGGGAAAAAAGCTCCACGGTTCTTGCCATGGGTAACATTGCGCAATTGCAATATGCCACTATTGGGTCACGGTCTTCTGCTCTTTCCTTATCGCATCTAGTCCCAGCTTGTGGGGTAGCCGAGGTCCAGCACGTTGCAGGGTGTAGGGTGTAGGATTATTACCTCAGAAGTTTCACTATTATGTCGGCGCAATTACACATATTTCAAACGGTTGGTTCTAAGACAATTTGGATTGTGCAAAGGAGGTTTAGATGCTGCGTTTAATACGAGGCGTGACTAACGAACCGGTTAAACATTCTGTTGGTGCTCCGTTTAAAGCCATTACCCATCGTCGGTGTTTAATTTTGCGTTTTTGCGGGAAACTGCAAGCCTCTGTTTAATGGAGCGACCCATGACTGCCAGTGCAGAAAAATTTACCCGCCAGACCTTGCTCGACGTTCAGCCCCTGACGCCGAACCTGTTCACCTTGCGCACTACAAGGGATCCCGGGTTCCGCTTTCGCGCGGGCCAGTTTGCGCGCCTGGGCGTTACCAAAGCCGACGGCAGCACGGTGTGGCGTGCGTATTCGATGGTCTCCTCGCCCCATGACGAGTTTCTCGAATTCTTTTCCATCGTGGTGCCCAATGGCGAATTCACCAGCGAGCTGAGCCGGCTGGTCAAAGGAGACTCGCTGCTGATAGATCGCCAGGCATTCGGTTACCTCACACTCGATCGTTTTGTGGACGGCCGTGACCTTTGGTTACTGGCCACCGGTACCGGCGTCGCGCCGTTCCTGTCGATCCTGCAGGACTTTGAGGTGTGGGAGCGGTTCGAACGCATCATCCTGGTCTACAGCGTGCGAGAAGCTGCAGAGTTGGCGTATCAGGAGCTGATCGCCGGGCTGGCGCAGCGCGACTACCTGGCCGAGCATGCGCACAAGCTACAGTTCATCCCCATTGTCACGCGCGAGTCTCACGCGGGTGCCCTGAATGGACGAATCACCACACTGATAGAAAACGGCGACCTGGAGGGCGCGGCGGGGCTGACTCTCACGCCGGAACATTCGAGGGTGATGCTGTGCGGCAACCCGCAAATGATCGATGACACGCGTCAACTGCTGAAGCGCAGGGGCATGCACCTGAGTCTCAGCCGCCGCCCCGGGCAAGTGGCGGTGGAAACCTACTGGTGAGAAAACGGCGCCGAAAAGGCGCCGTTTTGCTGGTTATTCCAGGTTCCGCGGCCGCTCGTTCTGCACCTTCAGGAGGTCGCGAATTTCCCCCAGCAACACTTCTTCCTTGGTCGGAACAGGCGGCACGGTCGGGGCAACGGCTTCTTCGCGCTTGAGGCGGTTGATGGCTTTCACACCCATGAAGATCGCGAAGGCGACGATGATGAAGTCGATCACGCTCTGAATGAACTTGCCGTAGGCCAGCATCACGGCCGGGGTGGTTCCCTCTCCAGCCTTCAGGGTGACGGCCAGGTCACTGAAATCAACACCCCCGATCAACAGGCCGAGCGGCGGCATGATCACGTCGCCGACGAACGACGAAACGATCTTGCCAAAGGCCGCACCGATGATGATGCCGACCGCCATGTCGACCACATTTCCCTTGACCGCGAAGGCCTTGAACTCACTGATCACGCCCATTGGTTGATTCCTTGTACGGATTGGTTGGTAGCCGCAGTGTAATTCAGCAATTCGGTTTTTGCTCGAAACGGCTGCTTTAGAGCTTGCCAGCAGTCGACCCGGCTGCCGGCGAAAAGTTTACAAAAACCTCATGATTGTTGGGCGCTCAGCGTGTTTTAGCGAACTACTGTTTCAGTGAGTTACTTCTGAAAGTGCATGTTTGGTTAGTAGATGGTGATTTTCCTTGTTGGCGATGGTGCTGATGTTTCGAGTATTAATTAGGACGCGGCGGATACTGATCAGGAGGTCTGGTACAAGTTAATAGATTACAGTTGGATGGCAGTTGGGTAACTTGTCCAAAGGCAACTAAGGCTCTCGACTGTTCCGTATTGCTGCGCGCGTATCCGTTCCAGCTGCGCTATCATCCCGGTTTTTGCCGGGAGTCAAGATGGCCAAGGCCAAACGCATGTACGGCTGCACCGAGTGCGGCTCAACTTTCCCCAAGTGGGCCGGACAGTGCGGCGAGTGCGGCGCTTGGAACACCTTGACTGAAACCATGGTCGAGAGCGGTGGGGCGGCACCTCCCAGCGGTCGCACCGGCTGGACTGGCCAGCAAGCGCAAATCAAGACGCTGGCCGAAGTCAGCGTTGAAGAAATCCCGCGGTTCTCCACTGCCTCCAGTGAACTCGATCGAGTCCTGGGCGGTGGTCTGGTCGACGGTTCGGTGGTGCTGATCGGCGGTGACCCGGGGATCGGCAAGTCGACCATCCTCCTGCAGACCCTGTGCAATCTGGCCAAGAGCATGCCGGCGCTGTATGTCACCGGTGAGGAATCGCAGCAGCAAGTGGCCATGCGTGCCCGGCGCCTGGGATTGCCCCAGGACCAGCTACGCGTGATGACCGAGACCTGCATCGAAACCATCATCGCCACGGCGCGGGTGGAAAAGCCCAAGGTCATGGTAATCGACTCGATCCAGACGATTTTCACCGAGCAGCTGCAGTCGGCCCCGGGTGGTGTGTCCCAGGTCCGGGAGAGCGCCGCGTTGCTGGTGCGTTATGCCAAGCAGAGCGGCACGGCGATCTTCCTGGTCGGCCACGTCACCAAGGAAGGCGCGCTGGCGGGGCCGCGGGTGCTCGAGCACATGGTCGACACCGTGCTGTATTTCGAGGGCGAATCCGATGGCCGCCTGCGGCTGTTGCGTGCAGTGAAGAACCGCTTTGGCGCGGTCAATGAACTGGGCGTGTTCGGCATGACGGACAAAGGGCTCAAGGAAGTCTCCAACCCTTCGGCGATTTTTCTCACGCGTGCCCAGGAAGAAGTACCGGGCAGCGTGGTCATGGCGACGTGGGAAGGCACCCGGCCGATGCTGGTGGAAGTCCAGGCGCTGGTAGACGACAGCCATCTGGCTAACCCGCGCCGGGTGACCCTGGGCCTGGATCAGAACAGGCTCGCAATGTTGCTCGCCGTGCTGCACCGCCATGGTGGTATTCCAACCCACGACCAGGATGTGTTCCTCAACGTGGTAGGCGGCGTGAAAGTGCTGGAAACCGCGTCGGACCTGGCGCTGATGGCGGCGGTGATGTCCAGCTTGCGCAATCGTCCCTTGCCCCATGACCTGCTGGTGTTCGGTGAAGTTGGGTTGTCCGGTGAAGTACGTCCGGTGCCCAGCGGTCAGGAACGCTTGAAGGAAGCGGCCAAGCATGGCTTCAAACGCGCCATCGTGCCCAAGGGGAATGCGCCCAAGGAAGCACCGGCAGGGTTGCAGATAATTGCAGTGACGCGGCTGGAGCAGGCGTTGGATGCGTTGTTCGAGTGATTTTTGGCAGTTGGGTCTTCCCTGTGGGAGCGTCAGACTTCAATCAGTGCGCCCAGCTCCCGCTCCAGCTCCTGCGGGTCTCCCAGGTTGAACTCGATCAACCGCCGCAGGCGCTCGATGGATTCCAGGCTGATGTGGCGGCAGACAAACCCCAGTTGGCCGCGCTCCTGATGGGTGAGCTGCACATCCATCTTGATCTCGACCTCATCGGTCAGGTGAATTTCGACGGAAAAATCCTGTTGTGCATCACCCAGCCATGGTTCAGGACGCTCGATCAGCAGCCCCTTGAGTGAAAGATCGATCAGCTTTACTGGCCAGATGGACTGCCCTTGGCCCAGCTCGGTTCTGGCATCGAACGCAATACGTGTGAAGCGGCGGCGTTCGGCGGGTTGCTGGCTCATGGCGCGTTCCTCGAAATGTTTGCTGACTATAGACCCGCAGGGTGCGCGGCCGCCAGCAGGGACATGGCTCTAGACCAATGTCGGGGTATGGCCTTTGCCGTCAGGCCAGCTAAACTCGGGGTGGCTGTCTTTCTTGTCCACCCTGGCTGGAATCATAAAATGAAAAATAATAATAGCCTGCTACGCCACATACCCTGGCTGCTGCTGGCGATCGTAGGAGCGTGCGCCCTGGGCGTAGTGGCATTGCGTCGAGGTGAGGCGATCAACGCCTTGTGGATTGTGGTCGCGGCAGTGGCCATCTATCTGGTCGCGTACCGTTACTACAGCCTGTTCATCGCTAACAATGTGATGCAGCTTGACCCGCGACGGGCCACCCCCGCCGTACTCAACAATGACGGTCTGGACTACGTCCCTACCAACAAACACATCCTGTTTGGTCACCACTTCGCGGCCATCGCCGGCGCGGGGCCTTTGGTCGGTCCAGTCCTGGCGGCGCAGATGGGCTATTTGCCCGGTACCCTGTGGCTGATCGCCGGGGTGGTGCTGGCCGGTGCGGTGCAGGACTTCATGATCCTGTTCCTGTCCACCCGTCGTAACGGCCGCTCCCTGGGGGATATGGTCCGTGAAGAGATGGGCCGCATACCGGGAACCATCGCACTGTTCGGCTGCTTCCTGATCATGATCATCATCCTCGCGGTGCTGGCGCTGATCGTGGTCAAGGCCCTGGCCGAGAGCCCGTGGGGGATCTTCACGGTGATGGCGACCATCCCGATTGCGATGTTCATGGGCATCTACATGCGCTACATCCGCCCCGGTCGCATCGGTGAAATTTCCATCATCGGCGTGCTGTTGCTGCTGGGGTCGATCTGGCTCGGCGGGCAGATTGCTGCCGATCCGTTCTGGGCCAAGGCGTTTACCTTCACCGGGATCCAGATTACCTGGATGCTGATTGGTTACGGTTTTGTCGCTGCGGTGCTGCCGGTGTGGCTGATCCTGGCACCCCGTGACTACCTGTCGACCTTCCTGAAGATCGGCACCATCATTGCCTTGGCAATCGGCATCCTGGTCACCATGCCGGATCTGAAAATGCCGGCATTGACCCAGTTCATCGATGGCACCGGCCCGGTGTGGAAGGGCGGTTTGTTCCCGTTCCTGTTCATCACCATTGCCTGTGGCGCGGTCTCGGGTTTCCACGCGCTGATCTCTTCCGGCACCACGCCGAAGCTGTTGGCGAATGAAAGCCATGCCCGCTACATCGGTTACGGCGGCATGCTGATGGAATCCTTCGTGGCAATCATGGCGATGGTTGCCGCGTCGGTGATCGAACCGGGTGTGTACTTCGCCATGAACAGCCCGGCGGCCATCGTCGGTTCGGATGTGGTCACCGTCGCGCAAACCGTCAGCAGCTGGGGTTTTGCGATCACGCCGGAAGCCTTGCAGGCGGTAGCCAAGGACATTGGTGAAACCACCATCCTGGCACGTGCCGGTGGTGCGCCGACCCTCGCGGTGGGTATCGCGCAAATCCTGCACAGTGTGCTGCCAGGTGAAAACACCATGGCGTTCTGGTACCACTTTGCGATCCTCTTCGAGGCGCTGTTCATCCTGACGGCCGTGGATGCCGGTACCCGTGCCGGACGCTTCATGCTGCAGGATCTGCTCGGCTCATTCGTGCCGGCACTGAAGCGCACTGAGTCCTGGACCGCCAACCTGATTGCCACCGCCGGCTGTGTGGCGATGTGGGGGTATCTGCTGTACCAGGGCGTGATCGATCCACTGGGCGGCATCAACACCCTGTGGCCGCTGTTCGGTATCTCCAACCAGATGCTGGCGGGTATCGCGCTGATGCTGGCGACGGTCGTGTTGATTAAAATGAAACGTCAACGCTACATCTGGGTGACCATGCTGCCAGCGGTCTGGCTGCTGATCTGCACCGTGACCGCAGGTTTCATCAAGCTGTTCGATGCCAACCCGGCGATCGGTTTCCTGTCCCTGGCGAAAAAATACAGCGATGCGTTGGCCAACGGCCAGATCCTCGCACCAGCCAAGGACATCAACCAGATGCAGCACGTGATCTACAACGCATACACCAACGCAACGCTGACGGCATTGTTCCTGTTCGTGGTATTCAGCATCCTGTTCTATGCCATCAAGGTCGGTATTGCCGCCTGGGGTAAAAAGGAACGTACGGATAAAGAAGCGCCATTCCAGGCCCTGCCGGATGCGTAATCGAGGATTGCAAACATGTTCAATGACCTGAGTCGCCTCGGTAAATACCTCGGTCAGGCCGCGCGCCTGATGGTCGGCATGCCCGACTACGACAACTACGTCGAGCATATGCAAACCAATCACCCGGACAAGCCGGTGATGAGCTACGAGATGTTCTTCAGGGAACGTCAGGAAGCGCGTTACGGCGGCAAGGGTGGGCCGAAGTGCTGTTGATGCACAGGGTCTAGGCAACACACACACACTGTGGGAGCAAGGCCTGCCCGCGATGGCGATCTTTCGGACGCCATCGCGGGCAGGCCTTGCTCCTACAGTTTTTTTCGAGTCCGGGAGACCTTATTTTGTCAGCCCCTATCCCAGTCACCATCCTCAGCGGCTTCCTCGGCGCCGGGAAGACCACACTTTTGCGCCACCTGCTCAAAACCGAGCACGGTCTGAAAATCGCCGTGATCGAGAACGAATTCAGCGATGCCGGCATCGACACCCAGCTGCTGGGCGAGGAGCCGGTGCAAGTGATGACGCTGTCCAACGGCTGCGTCTGCTGCACTATCCACACCGATCTGACCAAAGCCCTGTTCCTGCTGCTTGAACGCCTGGACAGTGGTGAGATCGCCTTCGATCGCCTGGTGATCGAATGCACCGGGCTCGCCGATCCGGCACCTGTGGCGCAAACTTTCTTCATCGATGAAGAGCTGCGCGAGCGCTACATTCTCGACGGCATTATCACCCTGGTGGATGCAGCCCACGCCGATACGCACCTGGCCCAGACTATCGCCCAGGCGCAAATCGGGTTTGCCGACCGTCTGCTGGTGAGCAAGCGAGACCTCGTGGACGAGGCAACTTTCACCGCGTTGAGCGAGCGCCTGACCCGCATCAATCGTCGTGCACCCATTCGCCTGGTCGACCACGGCAAGATCGACCTGGCTGAACTGCTCGACGTCCGGGGCTTCAATCTCAATGCCGACCTCGGCAGTGGCTTGAGCCTGCGCCCGGTGAGCAAGGCCCCCTCCATTGACCGCATTTCCAGCCTGGTCCTGCGGACCGACAAGCCGCTGGATATCGACAAGCTCAGCGAGTTCATGAATGAACTGCTGGAAGCGCATGGCAAGCAATTGCTGCGTTACAAAGGCGTTTTGAGCATCGCCGGCGAACCGCGGCGGATGGTGTTTCAAGGGGTGCTGAAGTTGTATGGCTTCGACTGGGACACCGAGTGGGCGCCTGGCGAGCCGCGCGAAAGCGTGATCGTCTTTATTGCGGATGATCTGCCGGAAGAGAAAATTCGGGAAGGATTTGCGCGGGTGGCAGCAGAGTAAACACAGTGATATTCAGGGTGTTTGCGGGCCTGTTCGCGAGCAAGCCCGCTCCCACATTCTGACCTGTGTCTGCCACAAGCTTTGGGTCATGCACGCATCCCTTGCAGGAGCGGGCCCGCTCGCGAAGGCGGCCTAGCCGGCAGCGCGATTGCGGCCGGTCATGGAGGGCATGTTCATCAAAAGCTCCTCCAGTTGATCCAGGTGTCGGTTCAGCAGTGTCTTCGCCATCGTTTCATTCCCGCACTCCACCGCGTCCAGGATTCCCTGATGTGCCTGCCAATCGCAACAATTCGCTGGGTGTGCATCAGCCTGTGCAATCGCCAGCGAGGTCAAGGGCACCAGACTGCCCAGGAAATGCGCCAATGGTGCATTCCCCGCCATCTCTGCCAACAGCAAATGAAACTCTCCTGACAGCCGAATAGCTGGTGCCTGTTCGGTACAGCTGTGCTCCTGTTCGAGCAGCGCGTGCAACCGTTTGAAATCCTGGCGGCCACTGTTCCGACAGGCGAGTTGCACCAGCGTGTTTTCCGTCAACCGCCGTGCATGCAAAGTCTGGCGGATCTGTTCGCGATCGAGCAAAGCGACCCGAGGCCGATGATTGGGCCGCAGAATAATGATCTGCTGATGCGAAAGGCCGCTCAGCACACCACGAATGTCGCTGCGACGGGCGCTGAACATTTGCGCCAGGCTGTCTTCAGTAAACCGACTGCCCGCATTGATGCGCTGGTCGAGAATGGCATCGAACACCCGCGCATAAAGATCATTGAGCGGCAGGGCGCAGGGCAGGGCGCCGAGATTCTGAGGTGAAGCGAAGCTGTTCATGGCCGGTCTCCAGTTCCAGGCGTGTTCAACTGCGAAGGTTGTCGTCTGGAATATTCAATTCGATGCCCATGCGCTGACCTTCCCGAAGAATGTGACGACGCATCTCGGCACTGGCCTGGGCGCTGTTCTTGCTGCGGATCGCCCGCACCACGGCTTCGTTCTCTTCGAGACGTTCAGCCAGGTGTTCCGGGGAGTTGCGCAGCACCTCGGCGCTTTGCTTGAGGGCGTTGCTGGTTTGCTGCACCACACTCTGGAAAATCGGATTCGACGTCAGGGTGAACAGCTCTTCATGGAACGCGATGTAGGCATTCACCCCGGCTTCGCTGTCGTTGGCTTCCAGGGCTTCGCGCATGTCCATCAGCGTGAGACGCAACTGCCCGACTTCCTTGCTGCTGATGGACTGCGCGACCAGCCCGACAATGAACGGCTCAAGGGTGTAGCGCAGTTGCAGCACGTCTTCCAGGCTCGCCCCCGCCACCGCACTGTCATGGGACTGGCTGTCGCTGAGATTGGCCTCCAGGACCACAACACCCTTGCCCGGCATGGACCGCACCAGACCTAGCGTTTCCAGGACGATGACGGCCTCCCGCAAACTCGGGCGGCTGATGCCCAATTGTTCTGCCAGTTCCCGTTGCCCCGGGAGCATTTCGCCGGAGCGCCACTGGCCGCGGGCCAGAGCGGCCCGAAGTTTTTCCACGACTGAGTTCACAACGGTCGACGAGGTAATCACTGTTCGCTCCATGAGCATTCAAAACGTTTGATGACCGTGCCCGCCCCTGGGCAGGCACGGCAGTGATTCAAAATTCCTGCTGGTGCGCGGGACCGACTGGTTTTCTCGGCTGGAAGGTATAACCCACCTGGCCGGAAAGCACCTTGTTTGCGCGCTGGATATCGATGTCTTTTTCCCAGCGGGCAATGGCCACTGTTGCCACACAATTGCCGATCAGGTTGGTCAGCGCTCGGCCGATCCCCATGAACCAGTCGACCGCGAGGACGAGCACCAGACCCACCACCGGAATCGCCGGGATAGCCGTGAGTGTCGCCGCCAGGATCACCAGCGCCGAGCCGGGTATCCCGTGGGCACCTTTGGAGGTGATCAGCGAGACCAGCAGAATCGTCAGCAGATCGGTCATTGCCAGTGGCGTGCCGGTCGCATTGGCAATAAAGACGATGGCGAGGGTCAGGTAGATCGAGAAACCGTCGAGGTTGAACGAGTAACCCGTAGGGATCACCAGCCCTACCGTCGAGCTGCCGATGCCCAGGTGCTCGAGCTTGCGCATGATCTGCGGCAGTACGGCGTCGGAGGAGGCGGTGCCCATGACGATCAGCAGTTCTTCACGCAGGTACTTGAGCAGCGGCCACATCCGCAGGCCGGACACGCGCATCACCAGGCCGAGGATCAGCGAGACGAAGGCCACGCAGGTCAGGTAGAACAAACCCACCAGGCTGCCCAGATGCTGCAGGGAGTCCAGGCCGTATTTGCTGGTGGTGAACGCGATGGCGCCGAACACGCCGATCGGCGCCAGGCGCACGATCATGCCCATGATGCGAAAGATCACATGGCTCAGCTCGTTGATCAGCCGGGAGATGCCCGACGCCGCTTCACCCACCAGGTTGAGTGCGCTGCCAAACAGGACCGAGAACAGCAGCACTTGCAGGATGTTGTTGTCGGCAAAGGCACCTACCACCGACGTGGGAATCAGGTCCATCAGGAACTGCGTGGTGGTGTGCATATGCTCGCCGCGCTGGGCGATGTCACCCATGTCGGCGGCGGAAAGCTGATCCAGGTGAATGTTGGCGCCGCTGCCAATGCCGGTGCTGAAGGCGAATACCAGGCCGATGACCAAGGCGATGGTGGTCAGGATTTCGAAGTAGATCACCGATTTGAGGCCAATGCGTCCGACCTTCTTCAGGTCGCCGGCACCGCTGATGCCACTGACCACCACGCAGAACACGATCAGGCCGATGAGCATCTTGATCAGTTTGATGAAACCATCGCCCAGCGGTTTGAGCTGTGCAGAGTATTCAGGGAGGGTCAGCCCGCAGACGATGCCGAGCACCAGTCCGAGAACCACTTGGAGGAAGATTGAACGCGAGCACCATCTGAGCATGGGAGGAATCCTGGTCGGTGTCCTGGCTGCCGGCGCTTGGGCGCTCAGATTCAGGACTTAATTATTGTGGTCTTACCGGTATGTCCAGTGCAGGCGCAGTCTACGCTGGGTTTTTCCTGAATTTCAAGTGTGCTGACTAGAATTGGCATGACCGGTCTGACCAGCGGCGTAAGCCGCGCTACGGGGGAATATCGGGGGCGAAAAAAAACCGGCCAATCACTTGGCCGGTTTTTCATCCTGCGGGTTTAACGTCGCAATTAAGCGCCGTACACCGGCAGCTTCTTGCAGATGGCCTTGACCTTCTCACGAACGGCGTCGATCACCGCTTCGTTGTTCAGGTCTGCCAGGATGTCGCAGATCCAGCCGGCCAGTTCCTTGCACTCAGCTTCCTTGAAGCCGCGAGTGGTCACGGCCGGAGTGCCGAAGCGCAGGCCGGAAGTGACGAACGGGGAGCGTGGATCGTTAGGCACGGAGTTCTTGTTCACGGTGATGAAAGCCTTGCCCAAAGCGGCGTCGGCATCTTTACCGGAGATTTCCTGCTTGATCAGCGACAGCAGGAACAGGTGGTTTTCAGTACCGCCCGATACCACGTCAAAACCGCGCTCGATGAACACGCCGGCCATGGCCTTGGCGTTCTTCACCACTTGTTGCTGGTAGGTTTTGAACTCAGGCTGCAACGCTTCCTTGAAGCAAATCGCCTTAGCGGCGATCACGTGCTCCAGCGGACCACCCTGGGCGCCCGGGAATACCGCGGAGTTGAGCTTCTTCTCGATGTCGGCGTTGGCGCGAGCCAGGATCAGGCCGCCACGTGGACCACGCAGGGTCTTGTGCGTGGTGGTGGTCACCACGTCGGCGAATGGCACCGGGTTCGGGTAGACGCCAGCGGCGACCAGACCGGCCACGTGAGCCATGTCAACGAACAGGTAGGCGCCAACCTTGTCGGCGATCTCGCGGAAACGCGGGAAGTCGAGGATCTGCGAGTAGGCGGAGAAACCGGCCACGATCATTTTCGGCTTGTGTTCAACGGCCAGGCGCTCGACTTCGTCGTAGTCGATCAGGCCATTGGCGTCGATGCCGTACTGAACGGCGTTGTACAGCTTGCCGGAGGAAGAAACGCTGGCGCCGTGGGTCAGGTGACCACCGTGTGCCAGGCTCATGCCCAGGATGGTGTCGCCCGCTTGCAGCAGAGCCAGGTAAACGGCGCTGTTGGCTTGCGAACCGGCGTGTGGCTGAACGTTGGCGTAATCAGCGCCGAACAGTTCCTTGGCGCGATCGATAGCAAGCTGCTCGACCACGTCGACGAACTCGCAGCCACCGTAGTAGCGCTTGCCCGGGTAGCCTTCGGCGTACTTGTTGGTCAGTACCGAGCCTTGAGCTTCCATCACCGCAGGGCTGGTGTAGTTTTCCGAAGCGATCAGCTCAATGTGCTCTTCCTGGCGCTGAGCTTCTTGCTCCATGGCGGCAAAGAGATCGGCGTCGTACTTGGCAATAGTCAAATCACGGCTGAACATGGCGGTCCTCAAGGATCGGGGCAGAAAAGGGGGGCATTCTAACCTAACGAGTTTTAGATGGCATATGAAAGGACATCATGTCGCAGACAAGTGGGCTTCATGACGGGATCAGCGGTGATCGTGCGGCCCCCATCGCCAGCAGGCTGGCTCCCACAGTAATTGCGATAGCCTGCAAACTTCCTGACCGACCACAAATTCTTGTGGGAGCCAGCCTGCTGGCGATGGCCTCCCTGCAAAAATCTCAGTCGAACTCGAACAACGTCTCGCGCCCGAACTGCGCCTCAAACCCGCTGGCCGGCATCGGCCTCCCGAACAAATACCCTTGAACTTCATCGCACCCATGCTCACGCAGGAAATCCAGCTGCTCCTGGGTTTCCACGCCTTCGGCGATCACCGCCAGGTTGAGGCTGTGGGCCATGGCGATGATTGCCCGGGCAATCTGTGCGTCCTGTTCGCCGGACGGCAGGCCATCGACAAACGTGCGGTCAATTTTCAGCACGTCGATCGGGAATTGCTTGAGGTAGTTAAGCGATGAATAGCCAGTGCCGAAGTCGTCGACCGCAATGCTCAGGCCGAGATTTTTCAAGCCGTCGAGGATCTGCATCGCCTCGCTGACTTCGCGCATCAGAATACTTTCGGTCAGTTCCAGCTCCAGGCACGCCGGGGGCAGGCCGGTTTCCTTGAGGATGTTGGCGATGCGCGTGCCCAGTTGGCCGTCGGAGAACTGCCGCGCCGAGATATTCACCGACACTTTTGGCACGCGAACCTTGGCCTGGTGCCAGGACTTGAGCTGGCGGCAGGCTTCGCTGATGACCCAGTCGCCGACATCAACCACCAGGCCAAGCTCCTCGAGCACCGGAATGAAATCCCCCGGTGGTACCAGCCCGCGTCGAGGGTGGCGCCAGCGCAGCAAGGCTTCGGCGCCCGTCAGGCGCTTGCCGTCGCCGCTGAACTGCGGCTGGTAATACAACACGAATTCGTCTTGCTCCAGGGCATGGCGCAAATCGCTCTCGAGCTCCAGGCGCTCCAGGGCACTGGCGTTCATGTCGGCCTGATAGAACTGGAAGTTGTTCTTGCCGCGCTCCTTGGCGTGGTACATCGCGGTATCGGCGTTTTTCATCAGCTGACTGAGCTCGTTGCCGTCTTGCGGGCTCAGGGCGATGCCGATACTGGCGGTGACGAAAAACTCCCGGCCTTCAAGCACGAAGGGTTTCACCAGGCTGCCAAGAATCTGTTCGGCCACATGAATCGCCCGGTTCAACGCCATCTCGCGGTTGGCCCGCGGTTGCAGGAGCAAGGTGAACTCGTCGCCGCCCATGCGGGCCACAGTGTCATCATCGTCGACGCAGCCGAGCAGGCGCGTGGCCATTTCCTTGAGCATGCGATCGCCGGCCGCATGGCCCAGGGAGTCGTTGATCGGCTTGAACCGGTCGAGGTCGAGGAACATCAGCACCACCCAGCCTTTCTGCCGTTCCGCCGATTGCAGAGCGGTGTGCAGGCGATCCTGGAACAGCGTGCGGTTGGGCAGGTGAGTCAGGGCGTCGTAGTAGGCGAGGCGATGGATTCGCTGTTCGCTGGCCTTGCGCTCGCTGATGTCGCTGAAGAAGCACACATAGCTGGCCAGGTCGCCTTCGTCATCCAGCACGGCGGTGATGCCGACCCAGGCCGGGTAATGCTCGCCGTTACGCCGCTTGAGCCACACTTCGCCTTCCCAGGTGCTGTGCTCGTTAAGCTGTTTGAGCACGTAGCGCAGGTGCGCGTCCTGTTGCTCGTCGACGGTCAGCATGTTCGGCAACTGGTCGAGCACTTGTTCGACCGCGTAACCGCTGACCCGGCTGAAGGCTTCGTTGGCCTGCACGATGTAACCGGCTGGGTCGGTGATCAGGATGGCCGAGGTCGAGTGCTCGAACACCGTCGCCGCCATGCGTAGATCTTTCTCGGCGCGGCGTTGCTGACTGATGTCGCGACCGACCCCCAGCACGCCTTCGAAGGCTCCCTGGTCGTCCCAGACCAGCACCAGGCGCAGCTCGATGGGGACCTTGCGACCGTCGGCGCGCAGGCAGTCGAAAAGGAACAGTTGGGTTTGCACCTGGTCGCGCAACAGCGCCAGTCTGTCAGGTTTGTTCAGCGCCTTGCTGATCCGGTCCATCAGGCTGTAGATACCGGTCAGTTGCTGCGGGTTGGCAATTGTCGATTGCCAGCCGTTCTGGAAGATCCATTCGACGTCATAGCCCAGCACGGCATGCACCGAGGGGCTGACGTAATTGAGTGCCATTGCGCTGTCGGTGGAAAAAATCACGTCGCTGATGCTTTCGGCGAGCATGCGATAACGCTGCTCGCTGTCGCGCAGGGATTCGCTGGCTTCGATCTGCTCGGTGATGTCCTTGGCCACGCCGATGATGCGCGTGACCTGGTCATGTTTGTCCCGCGCCAGGGCTTGTTCGCGCACTTCGAACCGGCGCCATTTGCCGTCCCGGTGGCGAAAGCGTAACTGGCATTGCATCAGCTGGCTGTAACCGCCGTGGCGCTGGGCCTGGCGCGATCGATGATACAAGTCGGCATCATCGGCGTGCAGCAGGACTTCCCAGAAGTAATCGCCCATCTGGTGCAGCTCGGTACGGTTGTAGCCGAGGGTCTGGCCCAGATGGTGGTTGCTGAAGATCATTCGCTGGCTGATGACGTCTTGCACATACAGGTGATCCGGAACCGTGCGTACCACATCGGACCAGAATCCTTCACGTTCCAGCAGCGACAGCTCGATAAGCTTGCGGCTGGTGACGTCGGTGATGCTCAGGATCACTGCCTTATAGTCGCTCTGGTCCTCGGGCAGGCGCAGCACCAGCCACAAGTGCTGATCACGGCCGCTGGCGTCCTGCAGGCGGATCTCCAGTTCGAGCTGTTTGTGCCGCTGCAGAACGGCTTCGAGTATGGGCTGGCCGATGGCCGAGCTGGTCAGTGGATTACCGTCGATCAGGCGCTTCCAGGCCTCCTCCGGAGCATTGACGTCCAGTAGCAGAAGGGCTACCTCATTGACTTCGGTGATGCGCATTTCGCGCAGCAGCTGTTCACGTTGCGTTGGCACTGCCAGCCAGCTTTGCAACTGTTCGGTGTCAAGGATGCGGGCCTTGTCGAATGCACTCTTGAGCCCGGACAGATCCAGTACGCACAGGGCGACCCCGGTGCCTTCGAAGATGTCCTGATAGCGTCGACGCCCCTCATGCAACTGGCGCTGGCGGCGGCGCATGTTCAGCAGCGCGATGAAGGGCAGCAGGGAAAAGGCCAGCCCGAGCAGGCATTTGCCGATGAATGCGGGCAACAGATGCTCGATCACGCGCTGACGGTCGAACAGCCCGCGCAGTTGCCAGTCGCTGCTGCTCAGAGGCACCGTCAATACGCTGTTGGCCAGGTCCTCTGCCGTCAGTTCACTTGGCTCCGATACCGGCACGGCGTTATCGCGGCTGACAATTTGCCGATTGATGCGGTTTTCCACCAGCCACAGTGGGCGGATGCCGGCCTCATTTTGCTTGGCCAGCGATGCGAAGAAGGCCGGAGACAGGCGCAGCGCCCAGTAACCGCGAGTGCTGCCGCTGGGCTGGTGCAGCAGCAAATGGACCACCGAGCCGTCGTCGGCATTGCTGAAATAGTGCGCCTGGGCGCGGCTGCGCTGAACCAGCTGGCTCAGGTAGTCGGCATCGTTACTGTCCACGGCGCTGTCGCTGAGCACTTTCCCAGACGGACTGAGCAGTGCCAGGCTGCGTACATCAGGCAGCGACTGCTGGATTTTGCGCAGCAGCGCCTGCTGTTCTTCGCGAGTCTGTGGCTGCTCGACGATCGGCAGCAGGTTCAGGGCGATCTGCGCGTTCAGCGCCATATTCAGGCTGATTTGAGAAGCCAGGTCGGCGGTGAAGTCGATGGTGTACTGGCGCTGGTTCTTTTGGGTTTCGCGCAGTTGGTCGAGCAGTTGCCAGAAGAGTAGGGCCAGCAGCAGTAATGCGAGTGTGGCCAGCCCACCTTTTAACGTCCCGCGCAGGGGAGAGCCGGCCGCAGAACGGGCATCGTTCACAGAAGACGGTGGAGGCACGTTAGTCAAGCTGTGTAATCCTGCGCAAGGGCTGGGCTGGCGCGACGCGCACTATAAGCCGGACGCCCGAAGGGCGGCTAGCATGCCTTGAGTTGTGGCAAAGTGCCAGTCCCGCTCGGCTGGACTGCCATCCATCATTAAGGTAGCTTTGCCGGTTACGTGGGAGCGTTCCAGCTCCTAGAATCAGACTTTCTTCAGCGCGCACGCATTGGTCCCTATCAAGCGGTCAGCGCGCACGGTCTGGCCGGGCCTCGCCCGCGCTCCAATCATTCATCTGTCACTGACCCAAGGTTCTCCATGGCTCAATACGTCTTCACCATGCATCGGCTGGGAAAAGTTGTTCCGCCGAAGCGGGAAATCCTGAAAAACATTTCGCTGTCTTTCTTCCCTGGCGCCAAGATCGGCGTGCTCGGCCTCAACGGTTCGGGTAAGTCCACGCTGCTGAAAATCATGGCGGGCGTCGACACCGAATTCGAGGGCGAAGCCCGTCCGATGCCGGAACTGAACATCGGCTACCTGCCGCAGGAACCGATCCTGGATCCGACCAAGACTGTGCGCGAAGTGGTCGAGGAAGCGGTCAGCGTGATCAAGAACGCCCAGGCTCGCCTGGACGAGGTCTACGCCGCTTACGCCGAGGAAGATGCCGACTTCGACAAGCTGGCTGCTGAACAGGCCAAGCTCGAGGCGATTCTGCAGGCCAGCGATGGTCACAACCTGGATCGTCAGCTGGAAGTGGCGGCCGATGCACTGCGTTTGCCCGCCTGGGACGCCAAGGTCGAATTCCTCTCCGGTGGTGAAAAACGTCGTGTGGCGCTGTGCCGCCTGCTGTTGTCGGCTCCGGACATGTTGCTCCTGGACGAACCGACCAACCACCTGGACGCCGATTCCGTCGCCTGGCTGGAGCACTTCCTCCATGACTTCCCGGGCACCGTGGTAGCGATCACGCACGACCGGTACTTCCTGGACAACGTTGCCGGCTGGATTCTCGAACTCGACCGCGGCGCCGGTATCCCGTACGAGGGCAACTATTCGGGCTGGCTTGAAGCCAAGTCCAATCGTCTGGCTGCAGAATCCAAGCAGCAGTCAGCCCATGAAAAAGCCATGAAGGAAGAACTGGAGTGGGTGCGCAAAGGCGCCAAGGCCCGCCAGTCCAAGTCCAAGGCTCGTCTGCAACGCTTCGAAGAAATGCAGTCGCAGGAATTCCAGAAGCGTAGCGAAACCAACGAGATCTACATCCCGGCCGGTCCGCGCCTGGGTGACAAGGTCATCGAGTTCAAGAACGTCTCCAAGGGTTACGGCGATCGCGTGCTGATCGACAACCTGTCGTTCTCCATGCCCAAAGGCGCCATCGTGGGTGTGATCGGCGGTAACGGCGCGGGTAAATCCACGCTGTTCCGCATGTTGATGGGCAAGGAGACTCCGGATTCGGGCACCATCGAAGTCGGGGAAACCGTGCAACTGGCTTGCGTTGACCAGAGCCGTGAGGACCTGGATGGCAGCAAGACGGTATTCCAGCAAATCTCCGACGGTTCCGACCAGATCCGCATCGGCAACTACGAGATCCCGTCGCGTACCTACGTGGGTCGCTTCAACTTCAAGGGTGGCGATCAGCAGAAGTTCGTCAAGGACCTGTCCGGTGGTGAGCGCGGTCGCCTGCACCTGGCCCTGACCCTGAAGGAGGGTGGCAACGTCCTGCTGCTCGACGAACCGTCCAACGACCTCGACGTTGAAACCCTGCGCTCCCTGGAAGAAGCCCTGCTGGACTTCCCGGGCGCCGCCATTGTGATCTCTCACGATCGGTGGTTCCTGGACCGCGTGGCGACGCACATCCTGGCGTACGAAGATGACTCGCAAGCCGTGTTCTTCGAAGGTAACTACACCGAGTACGAAGCCGATCGCAAAAAGCGTCTCGGCGAAGCAGCTGCCCAGCCGCATCGTGTACGGCACAAGAAACTGGCCTGATTCTGGGTTGGTTGCATGAAAGAACGGAGCCTTCAGGCTCCGTTTTTTTTGTTCTGTTTTTCAGGGATACCGAGTGGAATTCATCGCCGGCAGGCCAGCTCCCACAAAGTTTTGTGCAGGCAATAAATCTCGATTCACCACCCATCCCCTGTGGGAGCTAGCCTGCTAGCGATGGCGGTATAACTGTTGGTGCATTTCGTCGAGTCGATCTCCCTATTCAGGTGCAAAATCGGCCGAAAAACAGGCTTATTTATATCCTGTGCACCATTTAATTTCATAAAGGCGACATGTTGCGCTGTTCCTGTGCGCGATTCGTTTGTTAAAGTCCGGCTCAATCTCTCCAACGACAATAAATTTGCCGAGACTTTCCATGATCGAATCCGTTGAATCCTTCCTTGCCCGCCTGAAAAAACGTGACCCCGACCAGCCCGAGTTTCATCAGGCTGTGGAAGAAGTCTTGCGCAGCCTCTGGCCGTTTCTGGAAGCCAATCCGCGCTACCTGACTTCCGGCATCCTGGAGCGTATCTGTGAGCCGGAGCGGGCGGTGGTGTTTCGTGTGTCATGGGTCGACGATCACGGCAAGGTGCAGGTCAATCGGGGCTTCCGCATCCAGATGAACAGTGCCATCGGTCCGTACAAGGGCGGTCTGCGCTTCCATCCGTCAGTGAACCTGGGCGTGCTGAAATTCCTCGCGTTCGAACAGACGTTCAAGAACTCCCTGACCTCGTTGCCCATGGGGGGCGGCAAGGGCGGCTCGGACTTCGACCCCAAAGGCAAAAGCGATGCTGAAGTCATGCGCTTCTGCCAGTCCTTCATGAGCGAACTGTACCGGCACATCGGTGCAGACGTTGACGTGCCGGCGGGCGATATCGGCGTCGGTGCCCGGGAGATTGGCTTTTTGTTCGGCCAATACAAGCGCCTGAGCAACCAGTTCACCAGCGTGCTCACAGGCAAGGGCCCGAGTTACGGCGGCAGCCTGATTCGCCCCGAAGCCACCGGTTTCGGCTGTGTCTATTTCGCCGAGGAAATGCTCAAGCGCCAAGGCGCAACCGTCGAAGGCAAGCGCGTGGCGATCTCGGGTTCTGGCAACGTCGCGCAGTACGCGGCCCGCAAGGTCATGGACCTGGGCGGCCAGGTCATTTCGCTGTCGGACTCCGAGGGCACGCTGTACTGCGAAGCTGGTTTGACTGAAGAGCAATGGCTGGCGGTACTGGAACTGAAAAACGTCCAGCGCGGGCGAATCAGTGAGTTGGCTGCGCGCTTCGGCCTGGAGTTCCGCGCCGGTCAGAGCCCATGGGATCTGGCCTGCGACATCGCGCTGCCATGCGCAACGCAGAATGAACTCGATGCCGAGGCCGCCCGCGCATTGCTGCGCAACGGCTGCATCTGCGTGGCCGAAGGCGCCAACATGCCGACCACGCTGGAAGCCGTGGACCTGTTCATCGAGGCAGGGATTCTGTTTGCGCCAGGCAAGGCGTCCAACGCTGGCGGCGTCGCCGTAAGTGGCCTGGAAATGTCGCAGAACGCCATGCGCCTGCTGTGGACCGGCGGCGAGGTGGACAGCAAACTGCACGCCATCATGCAGTCGATTCACCACGCTTGCGTGCACTACGGCGAAGAGGATGGCCGGATCAACTACGTCAAAGGGGCAAACATCGCCGGCTTCGTCAAAGTCGCCGATGCCATGCTCGCCCAAGGTGTGGTCTAAGCCGGTTCGATGCGGATGATCTCGATCTGTTGATCGCCGGCCGGGCGTTGCCACAGCACCTCATCCCCGAGTTGCGCCCCAAGCAGCGCCCGGCCCAGCGGCGAGCCCCAGTTGATCAGGCCCGCCGATGCGTCCGCCTGATCCTCGCCCACCAGCTGGACGTTCTGTTCGGCGTTGTGCTCGTCGGCAAACGTCACTCGACTGCCAATCTGCACCTTTTGCGTCGAGCTCGCGGGTGTGATCACTTGCGCGCTGAGCACGCGCTGGTTGAAATAGCGTAAATCCCGTTGCAGATCCGCCTGGCGCTGCTTATCCGCCTGTTCTCCCTTGGCCGACTCAGCGCTTAGCTGCTGCTGCAGTTCGGCAACCTTGGCCTGCAACTGGATCAGTCCAGTGGGTGTGACGTAGTTGGGCTGCGCGCTGACCTGCCGTTCGACAGGCTGATCGGCTTGCGCAGCGGCGTTATCTTCATTGACGAAGGCGCGACTCATGGTTTTCTCCCGTAATAGGGTTTGGGCCATGGTCGCAGGCATTTAGTTTCGACGGATGCCCGTGAGCGATTCATTGCGAGCGATAGGCGTGCGCCGCATCCTGGTCCTTCTGTTGTTGCCAGGCCTTATCGCGGTCATCCCAATGGTGGCTGCGATAGTCTGCGCGCTCCTGATTTTCCAGCATCGCCTGGCATTGGCGAAAGCCATCGCTCCAGCCTTCGGCATAGTGCGGGTCCTTGAGATAGCGCGGGACGTTTTTGCGAAATTCACCGGTCATCGCCCCGGCCGCCTGGCGACCACTGACGCAACCGTCATCGAAACCGTCGGCGAAGGCCGGCGGATAGCCCTTGGCGATCAGGTCTTCGTGGGTCGACTGGCAACCCGCGCACAACAGCAGCAATCCCAACATACCTGCGCAACGCCACATCTCAGACTCCTGACCGTTCGACGGCCTATGCAGTCAGTCTAGAAGTCGAGTCGTTGTCGGGATGTGAAAGGAAGATCAAAAGATCGTCCGAACGCGGCTCGAGCCTTCGGCAGCACCTACAGGTGTGCGCGATCGAATGTAGGAGCTGCCGAAGGCTGCGATCTTTTGATCTAGTAGTGATACCACTTCACTTCAAGCATCACCTCATTCTCAGGCGATGCCATGTGGCTGAACTCGCGCTGCGCACTCAGGCGCAGCCCCAGGTTTCGCGACAGCTCCCACTGCTGATTCAAGCTCACACTGCGCCGCACCTCGCCATTGGTGAAAAAATCACCTTTGGTTTCCAGGCTGAAATTACCCAGCGGGTTTTTCCACAGCACCCCGGTATTAAATCCGGCGGCGGGGGCGATGAATTCGGCGAAGTCATTGTTGTGCTCAACCCGCACGGTGCCCATGACAAACCCGAGCATGTCTTCGCTCAATTGCCATGTCCCACCGCCACCACCGTTGACGTGACTGACCAGGTTCTCGTCATCGTGCTTGCCCGGAACGCGTTCCAGGCCGCCGGTGACTTGCCAGGACAATGGTTGCAGCAGCTCGTTGCGCGGGGTCAGCGATCGAATCGTCGCCAGGTCCAACTGCTGGAACTGCCAGCGGTTGCCTTCGTACTGGCGCAATTTCATCTGCAGAATTTCGATCTGCGCGCCCAGAGGGAAGCTTTCGGCGTTGTCGTTGAGGTCATGGTAGGCCATGCGCAAGCCGTACTCGGCGAAGGCTTCATCGCCCCGAGTGCCGATGCCGGCCTGCCAGGTGCGCGATTCATGACCGTCCTCGGGCAGGCCCGGTTGCGCAATATCAAGCGCCGGCGCCGGGTTCTGATTGATCGCCCGCAGCAGTTCGAAACTGCGCTGGGAGCGCTCAGGGTCGCGTTCCTGGCCGTTGGCGCGGTAACGTTCCAGGCGATACGCGGCGTCGATGACCAGCGCCTGGCGATCGCGCGGCAGGGCCTTGAAATCTGCGCTCTGAAGCTGCTTCTGATCGGCGCTGACCTTCAGTACCCATTGCTGCTCTTCATCAGTCAGCGGCTCGGCACGGCTCAGCAGCTCACGCTCCCTGGACGGACGATACTGGATGGACTCGACCAGGCCGGCCTCTTTCACGGCCTTGACGGTGTCGGTAGGGATGGCCGTGAGGGGGAATTGTTCGGTCAGGCGCAGGCTCGGTCGCGCCACTTGCAGCAGCTCAAGCAAGCGATAGGAGCAGTTTTCGTCGAAGAAAAAATAGTCGAACTGGATCTGTTTCAGTTCCCAAACGTGCTCGACCATGCGCGCTGTTTCTGCCTGGGTAAGGTTCAGCCGGTATTCCCACAGGTCGCGGTTCTCCAGACTGCGGTATTCCGAGAGCTTTTCCTGGTAGGGCACCAGCGCAAACAGCCCCGGGTAGCCCCCCATAAGGCCTTTCCAGGCGTAAAGGATGCTGTTGTCGGCACCTTCGATGTAGGCGCCGAAGTTGATCGCATAACTGAGCAGTGAAGTCTTGTCGCTCTGCACGCCAGCCTGGTCAATGCGCAGCAGGGTGTGACCAAACATCGACGACGGGCTGTTCAGGTAGGCCGCTGGAAAGATCATCACCGCACTGTCGGGGGAAACGTCCTTGAACCATTGCTTGAATTCAGTACATTGCGGGGCCGGCAAGTCCGTCAGGTTCAGTTGCGCCTTGAGCCAGCGGGTGCGTGCCGGGTAGACGCATTGCGCGTGTTGTTCGCCTTTGCTTGCCGGGGCGTACAAGGCCTGCACAGTGGCGGCCAGTTCGCGGTCCGGATGTTCGTTGCCGTCCGGCGCGAGGAAAAACTTGCGGTCACTGACATAGCTGCGCCAGCCACCGAGCTTGGCAGTTTCGTAGTGGCCCAGGGAGATCCAGAATGGGTCGTTAGCCAGTTGCTGCAAACGTTCAGAGTCGATGTTTGGCGCGGCGGACAGCGGGGCGCAGGCACAGAGCGCCAACCAGGCAAGGCGTTTGAGCATAGTGGGCAACTTAATGGAAAGAAACAAAGACCCAAGGGGGCGCAGGTCCAAAAAATAAAACCCGCCCCCCAAGAGGAGCGGGTGGGTCGAGCTTATGCTTGAGTGGCGTATTTGGCCAGGCGAGCATCGTTCTTGATAACGGACAGGGTGTTGGTATGCACGTCTTCAGCGGTTACATCAGCCTTGCTGAAGATCTGCTGGAAGTGCTCGTGGGTAACTGCTGCGAAATGCTCACGATCTTCCGGCGCCACGCCCAGTACCACGGCATAGGTCGTCAGCGCTTCGCCGTTGCCTTTAGCCATGTCTTCGGACAACTCATTCATCATGCCATTCATGGCCAGCCAGGATTTGCCGCCATAGGTCAGCGACGCGTTAGTCGAGCAACCGTTGGTACCCGATGTCATACCGAACGTTGCGTTACCGGAAGTGCCGTTGGTGGTGGATGCCAGGAAGTGAGCCGGGGTGCCACGCTGACCTTCGAACAGCATGTTGCCCCAACCGCAATCCGGACCGCCTGGCGCCTGAGCCATGGCGTTGATGGATACAGCGGTGAAGAGAGTACCGAGAAGAATCCGTTTCATAGCTTTGTTCTCTTTATGTGCATACCAATGGACAGGGCCTGGCCCGATCTGGCGCCAGTGGGCCGGTTATTGTTCCAGCCGCGCAATTTGGAGTTTAGGCACGTTCCAAGGGTTCCGTTACTTTTTGCTAAATATTCGTCAAAACATCGATTTAGCCCCGGCCAGCCTGACGATGGCGGTTTGGCTATGCTTTGACTGAAGGCGCGCCTTGCAAGTGGGGTGGAGGCAGCGCCAGAATGCCGCTATCTGCCCCGCCTGATGTAAGGAAGCCCGATGCCTGATCCTGTTGCTGCCAGCTTGCGTCTAGCGCCCGAAGCGCTGACCCGTCCGTTTTCCGCTGAACAGTTCAGCTTCTCTACCACCAATGATCTGGAGCCCTTTCGCGGTGTGCTTGGCCAGGAACGTGCAGTCGAAGCATTGCAGTTCGGCGTGGCCATGCCACGCCCCGGCTACAACGTATTTGTCATGGGTGAGCCCGGCACCGGCCGGTTCTCGTTCGTCAAACGCTACCTGAAAGCCGAAGGCAAACGCCTGCAGACCCCGGCAGACTGGGTCTATGTCAACAATTTCGACGAGCCGCGCGAACCCCGGGCCCTGGAACTGCCTTCAGGCACCGCCGGCGCGTTTATCGGCGATATCAACACCTTGATCGACAATCTGGTGGCGACGTTCCCTGCGGTGTTTGAACACCCGTCCTACCAGCAAAAGAAAAGTGCCATCGACCGTGCATTCAACCAGCGCTACGACAAGGCGCTGGATATCATTGAGCGCCTGGCGCTGGAGAAGGACGTTGCGCTGTACCGCGACGCCAGCAACATTGCGTTCACCCCGATGGGGGATGGTAAGGCCCTGGACGAAGCAGAGTTCGCCCAACTGCCCGAAGCCGATCGCGAGCGTTTTCACGATGACATTTCCGGCCTCGAGGAACGGCTCAACGAAGAGCTCGCCAGCCTGCCGCAATGGAAGCGTGAGTCGAGCAATCAACTGCGCCACCTCAATGAAGAAACCATCACCCTGGCCTTGCAGCCATTGCTGTCACCGTTGTCGGAGAAGTATGCCGAGAACGCCGCGGTCTGCGGTTACCTGCAGGCGATGCAGGTCTACCTGCTGAAAACGGTTGTCGAGCAATTGGTCGACGACAGCAAGATCGACGCTGTCGCCCGCAAGATGCTGGAAGAACAATACGCCCCGAGCCTGGTGGTCGGTCATTCGGCCAGCGGCGGCGCACCGGTGGTGTTCGAGCCGCACCCGACTTATGAAAACCTGTTCGGACGCATCGAGTACAGCACTGACCAGGGCGCGCTCTACACCACGTATCGGCAGCTGCGCCCGGGTGCACTGCACCGCGCGAACGGCGGTTTTCTCATCCTGGAAGCGGAGAAAATGCTCAGCGAGCCATTCGTATGGGATGCGCTCAAGCGTGCCCTGCAGTCGCGCAAGCTGAAGATGGAATCGCCACTGGGTGAGCTGGGCCGCCTGGCCACCGTGACGCTGACCCCGCAAAACATCCCGCTGCAGGTCAAGGTCGTCATCATCGGGGCTCGGCAGCTGTACTACACGCTGCAGGACCTCGATCCAGACTTCCAGGAGATGTTCCGCGTGCTGGTGGATTTCGACGAAGACATTCCGATGGTCGACGAAAGCCTGGAACAGTTTGCCCAACTGCTGAAAACCCGCACCTCGGAAGAGGGCATGGCGCCCTTGACTGCCGATGCGGTGGCGCGCCTGGCGACCTACAGCGCGCGTCTGGCTGAACACCAGGGGCGCTTGTCGGCGCGCATCGGCGACCTGTTCCAGCTGGTCAGCGAGGCGGATTTCATTCGTCACCTGGCGGCGGATGAAATGACCGACGCCGGGCATATCGAACGAGCCCTCAAGGCCAAGGCCACCCGTACCGGGCGGGTCTCGGCGCGAATCCTCGATGACATGCTGGCCGGAATCATCCTGATCGACACCGATGGCGCGGCCGTGGGCAAGTGCAACGGCCTGACGGTGCTGGAAGTCGGCGATTCGGCCTTCGGTGTGCCAGCGCGTATTTCTGCCACGGTTTACCCGGGTGGCAGCGGCATCGTCGACATCGAGCGTGAGGTCAATCTGGGCCAGCCGATTCACTCCAAGGGCGTGATGATCCTGACCGGTTACCTCGGCAGCCGCTACGCCCAGGAATTTCCGCTGGCGATTTCCGCGAGCATCGCGCTGGAGCAATCCTACGGTTACGTGGACGGTGACAGCGCGTCGCTGGGCGAAGCTTGCACGCTGATTTCGGCGTTGTCGAAAACACCGCTCAAGCAGTGCTTTGCGATCACCGGCTCGATCAACCAGTTCGGTGAAGTGCAGGCGGTGGGCGGGGTCAACGAGAAGATCGAGGGCTTCTTCCGACTCTGCGAGGCCCGCGGCCTGACGGGTGAACAAGGTGCAATCATTCCGCAGGCCAACGTGGCCACGCTGATGCTCGATGAGAAGGTCCTGGCGGCGGTGCGCGCCGGCCAGTTCCATGTGTACGCAGTGCGCCAGGCCGATGAGGCCCTGAGCCTGCTGGTCGGCGAACCAGCCGGTGCACCGGACGAGAATGGCGAGTTCCCGGAGGGCAGCGTCAACGCCCGGGTAGTGGAGCGCCTGCGGGTGATTGCGGAAATGATCAGCGAAGAGGACATGAGGGAGGCGGAGAAGGAAGCGGCGCAGGAAGCCTTGGTGGAGGCCAAGCCGGCCTGATAGGCCCCTGAGGTTTCACCACTTACCTGTGGGAGCGAGCCTGCTCGCGATGACGGAGTGTCAACCAGCTGATATTTTGGACGACACACCGCCATCGCGAGCAGCCTCGCTCCCACCTGTGCATCCGATTAAACTGTGCAAAGTGCCATCACTCTGGCGCCAATATTCACACAATGACCATTCGGCGCCTTGTGGTTCTACCTGGCATGCTTTCCAGACTTTTCTTCTATTCTCAGGTCAAGGATATCGACAGTATCACTGGATCGAAACAGTCTTCTGATGGAGGCTGAATACCGGATCTACCGAGGGTCGCCGCCATGTCGCGCAACCTCTGCCTCACCCGACAATGCCTGGGCCTTGTGACCCGTATCGAATGCGCCGTGCGCCCCCTGGCGGGAGACAAGGGCATGTGGACCTTGCTGTTTGCTGCCGGAATGGCGGGCGAACAACCTTCTGCCATCAAGGCACAGGGACCTTTCCATGGCCCATTTGTGGCTGAATCAATCCTCGACACTATCGTTGAAAGCCTGACCTTGCATGGTTATCAACTGGCCGACGACCCGCAAATCTGGTGCCTGCACTTGCAAGCCCAGCTGCGGGAAATCAATGGCGGACGCACGCGCAACCTGGCCGGTTTCGAGTTCCGCCCGGATCACTGAGTGGGCTATTGATCAAGGCTGGCGGTATCAGCCTTGTCGAGCTTGACCTCAAACCCATATTGCACGGTGGTGAGATCGATCCGCTGATAGGTTTCCAGGCGGGCAGGCCGGCCATAGAAGTAGTGCACGCCCGTCAAAGCCGGGCCCTCCGGGCTCGCATCGTGACTCACAGCAAGTATTTCCTTCAGGTAATTACCACTGTCGTCCCGGGCGTAGAAACGCCAGTCCTGCTCCGGGAATGCCTTCAGGTCGACCAGCAGGGCATTGCCTTTGAGCTCCAGGCCCTTGGGCAGTTGACCAGCGTCCAGGTTTTTCTTCTCGATGCTGGCCAGGAACAGCGGGATCGAGCCTACGGTATAGGCAGGCGTCTGCGGGAACAGGTTCAGGTCATAGGTGATGGTGCCGCGCAGAGGATCGACCTGGAACGCTTCGGGTGGCAATTCGATCGGCTCGTCACGTTTTCCACTGGCGTCTTCGGTGAAGAAGCTGACCGGGCTGTCACCGGGGTTGAAGGAGCTGCCCAGCAGTTCGTCGTTAAAACTTCTCCTGTGATCGAACTCGATCTGCGCGGCGCTCGGGTCATCGACCGACTGACGGATGCTCACGCCTTTTTTCAGTTGGTCTTCACTGAGTGTCGCGCCTTTGAGCCAGTTCGCAGCCTGGTCGTCGTACACCACCACTGGTAGCTCAAGGGTCTGGATGGTTTTTTCCGTGGTGCGAGGATCGAACCGGCGTACCGGCAAATCGAGGTCCTTGCGGGTCACTGTGGCGGTGGAGAAATCCAGTACGCTAACTTCCAGGGCGTCGATCGGCCCGTTGAAATAGACCTTCGAGTAATGCCTGGTTTGCTGCTTCTCAAAGGCCCGCTGCTGCGATTCGAGTTGTTTCTCGAAGGCCTCGCTCCAGGTTTTCTGCTGCTGCAATAACGCCAATTGCTTTTGATAAAACGCAATTTGCTCGGCCGTTTCGTTGATCGAGCCCGAACGCGAGAGAAACTGCCCGGTGCTGTCCCTGGCCTGGACGATCAATGGATTCAGGGGCGTGTCAGCCACCTCGGCAGCCATTGGGGCGCTATTGCTGAACTCGATTTCGGCGTAATTTTTTTCAAGCTTCAACAGTTTGACGCTGAGGTTGTCGTTACTGCGAGTCTGGCCGACGTCCTTTTTGGTCAGATTGAAGCTGTACAAACGACGCGGCGCGATAACTTCCACTTTGCCCTGCAGGCTGACGGGCTGAGGCTGGTGTTTGTTGTCGACGTCAAGGCCATCGATGAAGGGGTAGGTGACGGTCAGGTCATCGGGATTGGTCAGGTTGGAGCTCGAGGGGCTCAACTGGATGCCGGGATCGGTCTCCGACCACTCCGGCTGGAACCCGATGACGCGTTTGTTGCTCAGTGTCACCGACAGCCATTCCACTCCATGGGGGAACACAAAGGTATCCGGAATGTTGAAATTGAAGGGGAACACCGGCTGCAGGTCGGTCAGGTAGTCGGAGCTGGAATCCTTGTGCAGCACGAACAGGCCGTTGATGTAGGTGTCGACCAGCGCCTGAGGCGTGGGGTAGTGCTTGAGCACGGCGAGCGCATCGTCGCTGTATTCGGTTTCCAGCGGCTTGCTGTCGAGCTTGAGTTGCGCACGTTCGAGCAATAACAGCGAGCCACCCAATTCGGCGACGGCATCCTTGAGTTTGGGATCTTCGATGGCGTCCAGGGACTTTTCGAACCGGGCCGTTTTCTCTTCGAGGCTGACCTGGGCTTTTTCATCGCTGGGCGAGCAGGCGCTCATCAGTAAAGCCAGGCACATTCCGGCGCCCGTCAAAGGCAATCGCACATCCATTTTCCCGTCTTCCTGTCCGATGTCGCTGAGCTGTCAATTGTTTCGACACTAGCAGAAAAAACTTGTCACATATGTGCAGGTTGTGGATTTTCCGCCTGTTTCTGGGTGTAACAGCGGACTGTTATACTCGCGACCATTTCAGCCCAGGTGTGAGATTTAATGGAACGCTTTATCGAAAATGCAATGTACGCCTCGCGCTGGCTGCTGGCGCCGATCTATTTTGGCTTGTCGTTGGGATTGCTGGCTTTGGGGCTGAAATTCTTTCAGGAGGTCTTCCACGTCATTCCCAGCGTGTTCTCAATGGCCGAATCGGATGTGATCCTGGTGCTGCTGTCGCTGATCGACATGGCGCTGGTGGGTGGCCTGCTGGTGATGGTGATGATTTCCGGGTACGAGAACTTCGTTTCCCAACTGGACATCGACGACCACAAAGAGAAGCTCAACTGGCTGGGCACCATGGACTCGTCTTCGCTGAAGATGAAAGTGGCAGCGTCGATCGTGGCGATTTCCTCGATCCACCTGCTGCGGATCTTCATGGACGCCAAGAACGTCGACCCCGAGCACCTGAAGTGGTACGTGATCATTCACATGACTTTCGTGGTGTCGGCCTTCGCCATGGGTTACCTCGACAAGCTCACCAAGCACTGATCACGGCCACTGTGGGAGCGAGCTTGCTCGCGATGGACTTCAACGATAACGCGGGGTTCTGAATGAGCGCGGGCCTTGAGTTCTCCGTCGGAACGCCGCCCGGAGCGAGCTCGCTCCTGCAGTCTCAGGCAGTGAACCGGACGAGCGGTGTGGTTTTTGGCTTGTGCTTTGAAGCGACGAAGCCTATCCCTGTAAAGGTCCTGGCCCGCCACCGTTCGAGGTGCATCAATGAACCTGCAAGAGCTCAATGCCTTTGCCATCGCCCACAAGGTCGATGAGCTGAACCTGATTTCCCTTGAAGGCGGCATCTACCTGTTGGAGGCGCGCATGCACGGCGCAGCCTATCCATTGAGTGATGCCCACGGCAAAGTGCTTCATCTGCGCTCGGTGGAGCATGCCCGTGAAGTGCTGCATGCTTTTCCCACCTTGCCATTCAACCTGGTGCACACCTCGGTACATGACGAAATGTGCGGCCTGGGCGCCAGTGCCGAGGAGAGCCTGAAGGTGCCGATCGCCTTCCGTTCTGCCTGGCAGGGCTGAGGGCTCTAATCAACCGATTGGCAACTGTGCTAGTCTGCTGGCCCTTTTGGTTCCGGGCGCTCCGGGACGCGCTGTGTACGCACGGCATGTTCCGGGGCCGTCCGCACAGCGGAGCAGTGTCATGTCCGAAGTAAATCTGTCCACCGACGAAACCCGCGTCAGCTACGGTATCGGCCGTCAGCTGGGCGACCAGCTGCGCGACAACCCGCCACCGGGCGTTAACCTGGACGCGATCCTGGCAGGTCTGACCGACGCCTTTTCCGGCAAGGAAAGCCGTGTAGGCCAGGAAGAAATGTCCGCCAGTTTCAAGGTCATTCGCGAAATCATGCAAGCTGAAGCCGCTGCCAAGGCTGAAGCTGCAGCAGGCGAAGGCCTGGCCTTCCTGGCTGAAAACGCCAAGCGTGACGGCATCACCACCCTGGCTTCGGGCCTGCAATTCGAAGTGCTGACCCAGGGCGAAGGCGCCAAGCCAACCCGTGAAGATCAGGTTCGTACTCACTACCACGGCACCTTGATCGACGGCACTGTGTTCGACAGCTCCTACGAGCGCGGCCAGCCTGCAGAATTCCCGGTTGGCGGCGTGATCGCTGGCTGGACCGAAGCCCTGCAACTGATGAACGCTGGCAGCAAATGGCGTCTGTACGTGCCGAGCGAATTGGCTTACGGCGCTCAAGGCGTTGGCAGCATTGCGCCGCACAGCGTTCTGGTGTTCGACGTCGAGCTGCTCGACGTTCTGTAAGCCTATGCCTGTCCCTGTGACAGGCTAATGTGGGAGCCAGCCTGCTGGCGATGGGGCGACCGGGTTTTGTTCAAGACCGAGTTGACACCATCGCCAGCAGGCTGGGTCCCACAGTTTTTATCGTACAGGTCATATTTCGATCTTGTGTTGCAGCTCATGCGCAGGGCGCAATGCCCGGGCGTAGCAGAACAGAAACAGGTTACGCACCAGCTCCTTGAGTACGACCGGTTCGCTGGAACTCAGGCCGTTGACGTCCAGATCCCCTTGGTCCTGCAGTTCGTTCAGGGCTTCTTCTTCAAGCACCGCACAGACTTCACCGGTTTCCCGATGCAGGATCCTGAGGTAAGGGTGTGGACGGTCAAGCCAGGCATCGATCAAATAAGTCATCAGTCTCATCTCCATTGATCTGGGATTCAATGAGAATAATTCTTATTCATTAAATAGCAAGGACCTATTGGCGGTTTGCGCTTTTTTTCGGGTAAAGATTGCGTAAGGTCAATACGGCTGGCGCCTGGCCATCGCGGGGGGAGGGGCGCCATCCGGCGCAGAGCGCAGGATGGGCTACAGCAGGATCAGACTTTTCTGACGAACTCGGATTTGAGTTTCATCGGGCCAATGCCGTCGATCTTGCAATCGATATCGTGGTCGCCATCGCACAGGCGGATGTTCTTGACCTTGGTGCCGACCTTGACCACCAGCGAAGTGCCCTTCACCTTGAGGTCCTTGATCACGGTGATGGTATCGCCGTCCTGCAGGACGTTGCCGACCGAATCTTTCTTCACGGTGTCATCGGCCGCCACTTCGATTTCGCCGCCAGTCGACCACTCGTGGGCACACTCAGGGCAGATCAGCTGCGCGCCGTCTTCGTAGGTGTATTCGGAATTGCATTTCGGGCAGGGTGGCAACGTGCTCACTAGGGCTCCTTGGATTGAGGATCGCTAAAAGTCGCACATTATATAGGGTTTTGTTCGAAGAGGGTGTCATGGCAAAAGATCGCAGCCTTCGGCAGCTCCTACAGGGTTTTGTGTACACCTGTAGGAGCTGCCGAAGGCTGCGATCTTTTGATTTTGCGTTTGCCTTTAATGCGTGCGGGCTACCGCAAACTCGCTCAGCTCAACCAATGCATCGCGGTATTCGCTGGCTGGCAGCGCCTCGAGGCATTTGATCGCGCGGGCTACGTAGTCCCGTGCCAGTTGCGCTGTGTATTCCAGCGAGCCCGACGCCTCCACTGCTTCTCGGATGCTTTCCAGGTCTTCGATACCGCCTTTCTGGATCGCCTTGCGTACCAGGGCCGCCTGTTCCGGCGTACCTTCGCGCATGGTGTAGATCAGCGGCAGGGTCGGCTTGCCTTCAGCGAGGTCGTCGCCGACGTTCTTGCCCAGGGTCTCGGCATCGCCCTTGTAGTCGAGCAGGTCGTCGACCAGCTGGAAGGCAACCCCCAGGTGATCACCGAAAGTGCGCAGGGCTTCGCTCTGCTCCGGTGTCGCACCTGCCAGGGCCGCAGCGCTGTGGGTCGAGGCCTCGAAGAGCATGGCGGTCTTGCCGCGGATGACTTCCATGTAGGTTTCTTCGGTGGTGCTGGCGTCGCGGACCTTCGACAGCTGCAACACTTCGCCTTCGGCGATGATGCGGGTCGCTTGCGAAAGGATTTTCATCACCGGCATGGAGCCCAGTTCGACCATCATTTCGAAGGAGCGCGAATACAGGAAGTCGCCCACCAGTACGCTTGGGGCGTTGCCCCACATGGCGTTGGCGGTCGAGCGGCCACGGCGCATGCCGGACATGTCGACCACGTCGTCGTGCAGCAGGGTGGCGGTGTGCAGGAACTCGATGGTCGCGGCCAGCAGACGCATGTCATCGCCTTCGCGGCCGAGGGCCTTGCCACACAGCAACACTAATAAGGGCCGCAGGCGTTTGCCGCCAGCCGAGGTAATGTAATCGCCGATTTTCGATACCAGCGGCACTCGGGAAGTCAGCTGCTTCTTGATGATGCCGTCGACGGCGCTAAAATCGTCCGCCACCGCGCGGTAGAAAGCTTGGGGTTGCATCAGCGACAGTTGCTCCAGAAGGGTTGCGCGGCATGCTAGGACCCACGTCGGCGGGTGTCAAGGCACGATGGACGGCCTCTTGCATCAGCCCGGCAGCTTGCGTACAATCGCGCACCCTGAACTTCCTGGGCAGCACCTGCCTTACGCAATTGCAATAGGGCCTTCCAGCCCAATGCAGCCATGCCAGCCAATACCTCTTCTTATAAAGAGCTGGGTGAGCAGGATTATCGGAGAAATACCATGTCTTATGCAGTAATCGTTACTGGTGGCAAGCAGTACAAAGTTGCTCCAGGTGAATACCTGAAGATCGAAAAACTGGAAATCGCTACCGGCGAATCCGTTACTTTTGATCGCGTTCTGTTGGTTGCCAATGGCGACGACGTGAATATCGGCGCTCCAGTTGTTGCTGGCGCTACCGTTGTGGCTGAAGTGATCTCCCAAGGTCGTCACGATAAAGTCCGTATCATCAAGTTCCGTCGTCGTAAGCACCACATGAAGCGTATGGGCCACCGCCAGTGGTACACCGAGATCAAAATCACCGGTATTCAGGCTTAATTTCAGCCTAATTCCTCACTAGGAGAATTGACTCATGGCACACAAAAAAGCTGGTGGTAGTACCCGTAACGGTCGCGACTCAGAAGCCAAACGCCTTGGCGTGAAGATGTATGGCGGCCAGAAAATCATTCCGGGCAACATCATCGTGCGTCAGCGCGGCACCCAATTCCACGCCGGTTATGGCGTTGGCATGGGTAAGGATCACACCCTCTTCGCGAAAATCGAAGGCGTGATCAAGTTTGAAGTAAAGGGCGCTTTCAACCGCCGTTACGTGAGCGTTGTCGCCGCTTAATTGCGCGATCGCTGGAAAAGCCCTGTCTCGCGACGGGGCTTTTTCGTTTGTGGGGTGAGTCTCTTGCAAAGCTGTTTGTAATGAGCTCCAGCGCTGGATTTGCGGTCGTTGATTGAGGTCGCTGCGCTCATTTTTGCAAGAGTCTTATGTCTGGATTTTTTCGGCTCGTCCGCATGACGAGAGGCGTTTTGTTATGAAGTTTGTTGATGAAGTATCGATTCGAGTAAAGGCCGGTGACGGCGGCAACGGTTGCATGAGCTTCCGTCGCGAAAAATTCATTGAGAATGGTGGTCCTAACGGCGGTGACGGTGGTGATGGCGGCTCGGTCTACATGGTCGCCGACGAAAACCTCAACACCCTGGTGGACTACCGCTACACCCGCCACTTCGATGCTGAGCGTGGCTCCAACGGTGGCAGCACCGACTGCACCGGCAAGAAAGGTGAAGAGCTGGTTCTGCGCGTTCCGGTAGGCACGACGGTTATCGATTCGGCGACCCAGGAAGTCATTGGCGACCTGACCAAGGCTGGCCAGAAACTGCTGGTGGCTCATGGTGGCTGGCACGGTCTGGGTAACACCCGTTTCAAATCCAGTACCAACCGTGCTCCGCGCCAGACCACTCCGGGCAAGCCGGGTGAGGCGCGTGACCTGAAGCTGGAGATGAAGGTGTTGGCTGACGTGGGCCTGCTGGGTCTGCCGAATGCTGGCAAAAGTACTTTCATCCGCTCGGTTTCGGCCGCCAAGCCGAAAGTCGCCGACTACCCGTTCACCACGCTGGTACCGAACCTGGGTGTGGTCAGTGTCGATCGCTGGAAAAGTTTTGTGGTTGCGGACATTCCCGGTCTGATCGAAGGTGCTTCCGACGGTGCTGGCCTGGGGATTCGCTTCCTCAAGCACTTGTCGCGTACCCGTCTGCTGCTGCATCTCGTGGACATGGCGCCGCTGGATGACGCCAGTGCTCCGGATGCTGCTGAAGTGATCGTCAGCGAGCTGACCAAATTCAGCCCGTCCCTGGCGGAGCGTGATCGCTGGCTGGTGCTGAACAAGTGCGACCAGATTCTTGAAGAAGAGCATGATGAGCGCGTCAAGGAGATCGTTGATCGCCTGGAGTGGACGGGTCCGGTTTACGTGATTTCCGCCATTTCCAAGCTGGGCACCGAGCGCCTTTGCCATGACATCATGCGTTACATGGAAGATCGTGCAGATCGTCTGGCCAATGATCCAGCCTACAAGGAAGAGCTGGCCGAGCTCGATCAGCGCATCGAAGACGAAGCCCGTGCCCAGCTGCAGGCTCTGGATGACCAGCGTGCCCTGCGTCGCAGTGGCGTGAAGTCGGTCCATGATATCGGTGACGATGATTGGGACGAAGAAGACGTGGATGATGAAGACGGTCCGGAAATCATTTACGTGCGCGACTGATCTGTTGCTATAAACTTGAACGCCGCTCAATCGAGCGGCGTTTTAGTATCTGGAAATCGATTGTTGGTCACGAATAACCACGAATAACGTCACGGGCAGTGCCAGGTCGCGCTGTCCTCAAGCTAAGGTTGAAGATGATGCGGAGCAAGGTGACAGGTGCGCAGCGTTGGGTCGTGAAGATCGGCAGCGCTTTGCTGACGGCGGATGGCAAGGGCCTGGATCGCGCGGCAATGGGTGTCTGGGTCGAGCAGATGGTGGCTTTGCATGAGGCTGGCGTTGAGCTGGTGCTGGTGTCCTCAGGGGCGGTAGCAGCGGGGATGAGTCGCCTGGGCTGGAGCGTACGACCCAGTGCCATGCACGAACTCCAGGCGGCGGCGGCCATCGGCCAGATGGGCCTGGTACAGGCGTGGGAGTCGAGCTTCGCCGAGCATGGCAGGCACACCGCGCAGATCCTCCTGACCCACGACGACCTGTCCGACCGCAAGCGCTACCTCAACGCCCGCAGTACCTTGCGTGCATTGGTCGAGCTGAAAGTCATCCCGGTGATCAATGAAAACGACACCGTGGTCACTGATGAAATCCGTTTCGGCGACAACGACACCCTGGCGGCGCTGGTGGCCAATCTGGTCGAGGCTGATCTGCTGGTGATCCTGACTGATCGCGACGGTATGTTCGACGCTGATCCGCGCAACAACCCCGATGCCAACCTTATCTACGAGGCGCGGGCCGATGATCCGGCGCTGGATGCGGTTGCTGGCGGCACGGGTGGTGCCCTGGGTCGTGGCGGCATGCAAACCAAGTTGCGTGCCGCACGACTGGCCGCGCGCTCTGGTGCTCACACTATCATTGTTGGTGGGCGTATCGAGCGCGTGCTGGATCGTCTGAAGGCGGGCGAGCGCATTGGCACGTTGTTGTCACCTGAGCGCGGCATGCTGGCGGCGCGCAAGCAGTGGCTCGCCGGGCATCTGCAAACCCGTGGCACCCTGGTGCTGGACGCGGGTGCGGTGACCGCTTTGTCCCAGGGCAACAAGAGTTTGCTGCCGGTGGGTGTCAAGCGGGTGCAGGGCAGTTTCCGGCGCGGCGAAATGGTGGTGTGCGTAGCGCCGGATGGTCGTGAGATCGCCCGCGGCCTGGCCAACTACAGCGCGCTGGAGGCACAAAAAATCATTGGTCAGTCGTCTGAGGCGATTGTCGGTCTGTTGGGTTACATGGCGGAGCCGGAGCTGGTTCACCGCGATAACCTGATTCTGGTCTGAGGGAATATTCGAATGCGTGTGGCAAAAGGATTGTTGGGTCTGCTGTTGGCGATGCCGCTGCTGGCCTCGGCCGAAGAGATTGGCCAAGTTTCGACGGTGTTCAAGATCGTCGGCCCGAACGACCGCATCGTCGTCGAGGCGTTTGATGATCCGAAGGTTGAGGGTGTGACTTGCTACCTGTCGCGCGCCAAGACTGGCGGAGTGAAGGGTGGGCTGGGATTGGCGGAGGATCGCGCTGAGGCGTCTATCGCCTGCCGCCAGGTCGGGCCGATCAGCTTCAAGGGTGAGTTGAAGGATGGCGATGAGGTGTTCAAGGAGCGCACCTCGCTGGTATTCAAGACCATGCAGGTGGTGCGTTTCCTCGACAAGAAGCGCAATACCCTGGTGTATCTGGTCTACAGCGATCGCCTGATCGAAGGCAGTCCGCAGAATGCGGTGACGGCTATCCCGATCCTGCCGTGGGCCCAGTAGGAGCGAGCTTGCTCGCGAAAACCAGAGTGCGCCGCGTACATTCAGGCGGCGCACGTAATAGTTGACGACCTTCGCGAGCAAGCTCGCTCCTACAGTTTTTTTTTCGCTCCCATCAAATCGCAGGCAATAAAAAACCGACCCTGAGGTCGGTTTTTCAACAAGCTTATCGCTTAAGCGGCAACAGCAAGGTTCAGAGCCTTGACGTGACCGTTCAGGCGGCTCTTATGACGAGCTGCCTTGTTCTTGTGGATGATGCCTTTATCGGCCATACGGTCGATAACTGGCACGGCCAGAACGTAAGCAGCTTGAGCTTTTTCAGCGTCTTTTGCGTCGATGGCCTTAACTACATTCTTGATGTAGGTACGAACCATGGAACGCAGGCTGGCGTTGTGGCTGCGACGCTTCTCAGCCTGTTTTGCACGTTTTTTGGCGGAAGGTGTGTTGGCCACCGTCGAGCTCCTCGAAAGACTTTTTAGGAAATAGCAAACAAAATAGGCCGCGAATCATGCCGATGAGTTGATGTCTTGTCAAGGGCGGTTGAAACGTTCCGCTAAGTGGTAGGTATAAAGAGGCGGGATATTTATTTCCGGCGCTTGACCTGTAAACTCGCGAGCTTTGGCTCTGTGCTGCTGCGGCGCGGAGTATCGCATAAGTAGGCGCTTTGTTCGCCTGCTGTTTATCGACAGGCACAAACTCTTTCAATGAATCTGCTCAAATCGTTGGCCGCCGTCAGCTCTATCACAATGGTTTCCCGGGTTCTGGGATTCGTTCGTGACACGCTTATCGCACGCACATTCGGCGCCGGAATGGCGACTGATGCCTTCTTTATCGCGTTCAAGCTGCCCAATCTGCTGCGCCGGATCTTCGCCGAGGGCGCGTTTTCCCAGGCTTTCGTGCCAATTCTTGCCGAATACAAAAGCCAGAAGGGCGAGGAGGCGACCCGCACGTTCATTGCCTACGTTTCGGGCCTGCTGACCCTGGTGCTGGCGCTGGTTACGGCCTTGGGTATGCTCGCCGCGCCATGGGTTATCTGGGCGACGGCCCCCGGTTTCACCGACACCCCGGAAAAATTCGAGCTCACCACCAGCCTTTTGCGGGTGACGTTCCCGTATATTCTGCTCATCTCGTTGTCGTCGCTGGCCGGCGCGATTCTCAATACCTACAACCGTTTCTCGGTGCCGGCTTTCGTACCGACGCTGCTCAATGTCAGCATGATCATCTTTGCGGTGTTCCTCACGCCGTACTTCGATCCGCCGGTCATGGCGCTCGGCTGGGCAGTGCTGGTCGGTGGCCTGGCGCAGTTGCTGTATCAGCTGCCGCACCTGAAAAAGATCGGCATGCTCGTGCTGCCGCGCCTGAGCCTGCGCGATACCGGCGTGTGGCGGGTGATGAAGCAGATGTTGCCGGCAATCCTGGGGGTGTCGGTGAGCCAGATCTCGCTGATCATCAACACCATCTTCGCCTCGTTCCTGGTGGCCGGTTCGGTGTCCTGGATGTATTACGCCGACCGCTTGATGGAGTTGCCATCCGGTGTGCTGGGCGTGGCGCTGGGCACGATTTTGCTGCCAACCCTGGCCAAGACATACGCCAGCAAGGACCGCCAGGAGTATTCGCGGATTCTCGATTGGGGCCTGCGCCTGTGCTTCGTGCTGGTGCTGCCGTGCTCCCTGGCGCTGGGTATCCTCGCCGAGCCGTTGACCGTGTCGTTGTTCCAATATGGCCAGTTCACGGCGTTTGATGCGTCCATGACCCAGCGCGCCCTGATCGCCTATTCCGTCGGTCTAATGGGCATTATTGTGATCAAGGTGCTGGCGCCGGGCTTTTATGCGCAACAAAACATCCGTACCCCGGTGAAAATCGCGATTTTTACCCTGATCATCACGCAGTTGTTCAACCTGGTGCTGATCGGGCCGTTGGCGCATGCCGGACTGGCCCTGGCCATCAGCGCCGGCGCCTGCATCAACGCCGGCCTGCTGTTTTACCAGCTGCGCAAGCAGCAGATGTATCAGCCGCAACCTGGTTGGGGGGCGTTCGCCCTGAAGCTGGTAGTGGCCGTGCTGGTCATGTCCGCCGTGTTGCTGGCGGGCATGCATTTCATGCCGGTCTGGGATCAGGGGCATATGCTGGAACGCTTCCTGCGCCTGGGGGCGTTGGTCGCCGCCGGTGTGATCGCTTATTTCGGCATGTTGTTTGTGCTGGGCTTCCGTTTGCGCGACTTCAACCGCAGGGCGCTCAGCTGAGGACGCAAGAACAGGGGCGAGCCGGTGTTTTGGTCGGCTTGATGACTTTGGTTACGGTGTTGCCTGTCGTCGGCCGCCGGGTGTGGTTATAATCGACCACTTTATGAGCAAGAAGCGCGTTATGCAGCTGGTTCGAGGCCTCCACAACCTGCGCCCCCAGCATCGGGGCTGTGTCGCCACTATTGGCAACTTTGACGGTGTTCACCGTGGCCACCAGGCAATCCTGGCGAGGCTGCGTGAGCGTGCGCTCGAGTTGGGCGTGCCCAGCTGCGTGGTGATTTTCGAGCCGCAGCCCAGGGAGTTTTTCGCCCCGGACACGGCCCCGGCCCGTCTGGCCCGGCTGCGGGACAAACTGCAGCTGTTGGCCGACGAAGGCGTCGACCGGGTCCTGTGCCTGGCCTTTAACCAGCGGCTGAGCAAGCTCAGCGCCAGCGAGTTCGTCGAAACCATCCTGGTGGACGGGCTTGGCGTGCAGCACCTGGAGGTCGGCGATGATTTCCGGTTTGGCTGTGATCGCATCGGCGATTTCGAATTCCTGCAGCAAGCCGGGCTGGTTCACGGTTTTACCGTCGAGGCGGCACAAACCGTGGAGCTTGAAGGTATTCGCGTCAGCAGCACCCAGGTTCGCAATGCGCTGGCCGCCGCCGATTTCGCCCTGGCTGAACGGCTGCTCGGCCGGCCGTTCCGTATCGCCGGGCGGGTCTTGCACGGCCAGAAGCTGGCGCGCCAACTGGGTACGCCCACGGCCAACATTCAGCTCAAGCGTCGTCGTGTTCCATTGACCGGGGTGTACCTGGTCAATGTCGATATCGACGGCAAAACCTGGCCCGGCGTCGCCAATATCGGTGTGCGCCCCACGGTCCAGGGGGATGGCAAAGCCCATCTCGAGGTTCATCTTTTAGATTTTGCCGGCGATCTGTATGACCGGCGTTTGACGGTGGTCTTCCACCACAAGCTGCGTGAAGAGCAGCGTTTCGCCTCTCTGGAGGCGCTTAAGACGGCAATCAATGCGGATGTTGCCGCCGCCCGTGCCCTGTCGCACCTAGCGCCAATCGCTAATGAAGAGCCTTAAATGACCGACTATAAAGCCACGCTAAACCTTCCGGACACCGCCTTCCCAATGAAGGCCGGCCTGCCTCAGCGCGAACCGCAAATTCTGCAGCGCTGGGACAGCATTGGCCTGTACGGTAAGTTGCGCGAGATTGGCAAGGATCGTCCGAAGTTCGTGCTTCACGACGGTCCTCCGTACGCCAACGGCACGATTCACATCGGTCATGCGCTGAACAAGATTCTCAAGGACATGATCATCCGCTCGAAGACCCTGTCGGGCTTCGACGCGCCATACGTTCCGGGCTGGGACTGCCATGGCCTGCCGATCGAGCACAAAGTCGAAGTGACCCACGGCAAGAACCTGGGCGCGGACAAGACCCGCGAACTGTGCCGTGCCTACGCCACCGAGCAGATCGAAGGCCAGAAGTCCGAATTCATCCGTCTGGGCGTGCTGGGCGACTTCGCCAACCCGTACAAGACCATGGATTTCAAGAACGAGGCCGGTGAAATCCGCGCCCTCGCTGAAATCGTCAAGGGCGGCTTCGTGTTCAAGGGCTTGAAGCCTGTGAACTGGTGCTTCGACTGTGGTTCGGCCCTGGCCGAAGCGGAAGTCGAGTACGAGAACAAAAAGTCGTCGACCATCGATGTGGCGTTCCCGATTGCCGATGAAGCCAGGTTGGCTGCCGCTTTCGGTCTGCCATCGTTGGGCAAGCCGGCTTCGATCGTGATCTGGACCACCACCCCTTGGACCATCCCGGCCAACCAGGCGCTTAACGTTCACCCGGAATTCAACTACGCCCTGGTCGACGTCGGCGACAAGCTGCTGGTGCTGGCTGAAGAGCTGGTCGAGTCGTGCCTGGCCCGCTACAGCCTGGAAGGTTCGGTCATTGCGACCACCACCGGTAAAGAACTGGAACTGATCAACTTCCGTCACCCGTTCTACGATCGTCTGTCGCCCGTTTACCTGGCCGAGTACGTGGAACTGGGCGCTGGCACCGGCGTGGTTCACTCCGCCCCGGCCTACGGCGTGGACGACTTCGTGACCTGCAAGAAATACGGCATGGTCAACGACGACATCCTCAACCCGGTTCAGAGCAACGGCGTGTACGTTCCGGCGCTGGAATTCTTCGGCGGCCAGTTCATCTGGAAGGCCAATCCGGCAATCGTCGACAAACTGACCGAAGTCGGTGCGCTGCTGCACACCACCATCATCGAACACAGCTACATGCACTGCTGGCGGCACAAGACCCCGCTGATCTACCGCGCTACCGCGCAGTGGTTCATCGGCATGGACAAAGAGCCAGTGACCGGCGACACCCTGCGCAAGCGGGCAATCAAGGCCATCGAGGAAACAAAGTTCGTTCCGGCCTGGGGCCAGGCGCGCCTTCACTCGATGATCGCCAACCGTCCGGACTGGTGCATCTCCCGCCAGCGCAACTGGGGCGTGCCGATCCCGTTCTTCCTGAACAAGGAAAGCGGCGAGCTGCACCCACGGACTGCCGAGCTGATGGAAGAAGTAGCCAAGCGCGTCGAAGTCGAAGGTATCGAAGCCTGGTTCAAGATGGACGCTGCCGAGTTGCTCGGTGATGAAGCGCCGCAGTACGACAAGATCAGCGACACCCTCGACGTCTGGTTCGATTCGGGCACCACGCACTGGCACGTCCTGCGCGGTTCGCACCCGATGGGCCACGAGAGCGGCCCGCGTGCCGACCTGTACCTGGAAGGCTCGGACCAACACCGTGGCTGGTTCCACTCGTCGCTGCTGACCGGTTGCGCCATCGACAATCACGCGCCGTACCGCGAGCTGCTGACCCATGGCTTCACCGTCGACGAGTCCGGTCGCAAGATGTCCAAATCCCTGGGCAACGTGATCGCGCCGCAAAAGGTCAACGACACCCTGGGCGCCGACATCATGCGCCTGTGGGTGGCTTCCACCGATTACTCGGGTGAAATGGCGGTTTCCGAGCAGATCCTGCAACGCAGTGCGGACGCCTACCGGCGCATCCGTAACACCGCGCGCTTCCTGCTTTCCAACCTGACCGGTTTCAACCCGGCCACCGACATCCTCCCGGCCGAAGACATGCTGGCGCTGGACCGTTGGGCCGTGGACCGTACCTTGCTGCTGCAACGCGAGCTGCAAGAGCATTACGGCGAATACCGTTTCTGGAACGTCTACTCCAAGATCCACAACTTCTGCGTGCAGGAGCTGGGCGGTTTTTACCTCGACATCATCAAGGACCGCCAGTACACCACTGGCGCCAACAGCAAGGCCCGTCGTTCGGCGCAAACCGCGCTGTACCATATCTCCGAAGCGCTGGTGCGCTGGATCGCGCCGATCCTCGCGTTCACCGCCGACGAACTGTGGGAATACCTGCCGGGCGAGCGCAACGAATCGGTGATGCTCAACACCTGGTACGAAGGCCTGACCGAGCTGCCGGACAACGTCGAACTGGGTCGCGCCTACTGGGAGCGGATCATGGCGGTGAAGGTGGCGGTGAACAAGGAAATGGAAATCCAGCGTGCGGCCAAGGCCGTCGGTGGCAACCTGCAGGCCGAAGTGACCCTGTTTGCCGAAGACGCGCTGAGCGCAGACCTGGCCCAACTGAGCAACGAACTGCGCTTCGTCCTGATCACCTCGACCGCCAGCGTGGCGCCTTTTGTCCAGGCCCCGGCGGACGCGGTAGTCACCGAAGTCAGTGGCCTGAAACTGAAGATCGTCAAGTCCGCCTTCGCCAAGTGCGCCCGTTGCTGGCACTGCCGCGAAGACGTCGGCGTGAACCCGGAGCATCCGGAAATCTGTGGCCGTTGCGTTGATAACATCAGCGGCGCTGGCGAGGTTCGTCACTATGCCTAACGCCGTTGGCCGTTTCGGACGGCTGGGCTGGCTGTGGTTGAGCTTGCTGGTCCTGGTGATTGACCAGGCCAGCAAGTTCTACTTCGAAGGCTCCCTGAGCATGTACCAGCAAATCGTGGTGATCCCTGATTACTTCAGCTGGACCCTGGCCTACAACACTGGCGCGGCGTTCAGCTTCCTGGCTGATAGCTCCGGCTGGCAGCGCTGGTTGTTTGCCCTGATCGCTATCGTGGTCAGTGCAGTGCTGGTCGTGTGGCTCAAGCGTCTGGGACGCAACGAGACCTGGCTGGCAGTCGCCCTGGCACTGGTGCTGGGTGGCGCGTTGGGCAATTTGTATGACCGCATTGCTTATGGCCATGTGATCGATTTCATCCTGGTGCACTGGCAGAACCGCTGGTACTTCCCTGCATTCAATTTCGCCGACAGTGCCATCACTGTCGGTGCCGTGATGCTGGCGCTGGATATGTTCAAAAGTAAAAAGACCGGAGAAGCCGTTCATGACTGAGCACGTATTGGCTGAGCAACGCATCCGCCAGAACACCGAAGTCACTTTGCACTTCGCCCTGCGCCTGGAGAACGGCGACACCGTCGACAGCACCTTCGACAAAGCCCCGGCGACCTTCAAGGTGGGCGATGGCAATTTGTTGCCGGGTTTTGAAGCGGCGCTGTTCGGCTTCAAGGCCGGTGACAAGCGCACGCTGGCGATTGCACCGGAAAACGCGTTTGGCCAGCCAAACCCGCAGAATGTGCAGGTCATCCCGCGCTCGCAGTTCCAGGACATGGACCTGTCGCCAGGTTTGCTGGTGATCTTCAACGATGCGGCCAATACCGAACTGCCAGGCGTGGTAAAAGAGTTCAATGACGAGCAGGTGACCATCGACTTCAATCACCCGCTGTCGGGCAAGACCTTGACCTTTGACGTCGAGATCATCAGCGTCGTATCGCTGTAACTAACAAATCGGCTTTCTGTAGGAGCGAGCTTGCTCGCGATGGTCGTCAACGATAACGCTTACATCCTGGATGTACGCGGTGCCTGCTCGTTTTTCGCGAGCAAGCTCGCTCCTACAGGGCAAGACACGAGGCACAGCATGCAAATCAAACTCGCCAACCCCCGTGGCTTCTGCGCCGGTGTGGACCGTGCGATTGAAATCGTCAATCGCGCCCTGGAAGTCTTCGGGCCACCGATCTACGTGCGCCACGAAGTTGTCCACAACAAATTCGTGGTCGAAGACCTGCGCGCCCGCGGAGCCATCTTCGTCGAGGAACTCGAACAGGTGCCCGACGACGTCATCGTGATCTTCAGTGCCCACGGCGTATCCCAGGCTGTGCGTACCGAAGCCGCCGGCCGTGGCCTGAAAGTGTTCGATGCCACTTGTCCGCTGGTGACCAAGGTTCACATCGAAGTGGCGCGTTATAGCCGCGACGGTCGTGAGTGCATTCTGATTGGCCACGCCGGGCACCCGGAAGTCGAAGGCACCATGGGCCAGTATGACGGCACGAATGGGGGCGCGATCTACCTGGTCGAAGACGAAGAAGACGTCGCGAACTTGCAGGTGCGTGATCCCGGGAAGCTTGCATTCGTGACCCAGACCACCTTGTCCATGGACGATACCAGCCGGGTCATCGATGCCCTGCGAGCGCGTTTCCCGGCGATCGGTGGTCCGCGCAAGGACGATATCTGCTACGCGACGCAAAACCGCCAGGATGCGGTCAAACAACTGGCCGATGAGTGCGACGTGGTGTTGGTCGTGGGCAGCCCGAACAGCTCCAACTCCAATCGCTTGCGTGAACTGGCTGAACGCATGGCCACTCCGGCCTATCTGATCGACGGCGCCGAGGACCTGCAAAAAAGCTGGTTCGACGGCGTTCAGCGGATAGGCATCACCGCAGGCGCTTCGGCACCGGAAGTGCTGGTGCGCGGTGTGATCCAGCAGTTGGAGGCGTGGGGCGCTACCGGTGCCGACGAATTGGCAGGTCGTGAGGAGAATGTGACGTTCTCCATGCCCAAGGAATTACGCGTCCGCTCCCTGCTCTGAATCTTCTGCGCCGACGCAGAGGGCCTGTTGCAGCTTGTTGCTGCGAAGGCTGACTCGACCGGTTGAGGCCAGTACCACCTGATACTGGCTGACCGGCTCGCGTGACGCGCACACATGCAACGTCCCCGCTTGAAAGCCGCCTTGCAGCGGTTCGCCAAGATGGCTGAACCGTATCGCGCTTTTGAGATTCTTGTTGCCGACCACCTTTGTACCTGCGCTACCCTGACGTTCGACCAGCAGTGGATTGCTGCTGTCTTCATAGCCCTGGCTGCTGGCATCGACAATGATTCGCCATCCCTGGCTCCAATCGCCGTTAATACCGTGGATCATGATGGTCTGGCTGCGGGTGATTGCCTCGCTTCGCGCGCTGCGCAAGCCACCGACCAGCGACTTCGCCGCCTCTTCGCGATAAATTGACTCGGTGAGCGTCGCGTACACCGGGGTGACCAACGCCAGAACAATCCCGGCGATCGTCAGTCCCATAAGCAATTCGACCAGGCTGAAGCCTCGCTGATGCATGTCATTGCGTCCCTGGAGTGTGATCATGCGCATTCCCTGCGCGAGTGAAGGCAAAACAACCGAACATCTTGCGGCTGAATGTTCTAGCGTGTAGCAGCAGGTATAGCCGACGGCAACGGAGGGCACTGATGGATCGTGGTACAAAAGGTTTCACGCTGATCGAGTTGCTGGTTGCACTGGCCATTTTTCTGATCCTGATCACCATGGCCGTTCCGGCGTTTACCAGTTCAGTGCAACGTACCAAGGCCGACACCGAGGTTGGGGACCTGCGACGGGCCCTGAGTTACGCGAGGCTGGAGGCGATTGACCGAGGCATTACCACTCAGGTTCTTCCGAAAGGCGGCGCATGGACCGGCGAATTGACGGTTTCCGACATTTCCAGCTCGCCAGCCAATGTATTGCGGGTTGTTCCTGCAATGAGCAGCGGGGCGAGTCTGGCGCTAACCTCAGGAGTGACCGCCATCAGTTTCAATAACCTGGGCGGGCTGGCGGCACCTGCTACTGCAGTGGCGATCACTTATGTGCTGGGGGCACAGAGCCGAACGCTGAATGTGTGTTTGAACGGACGTATTCTATTGGGTGGAAACTGCGGATGAGGCAAGGGAGCAAGCGTGCCCAGGAGGGCATGACGCTGATCGAGGTGCTGGTTGCAGTGTTGATTCTGACCGTGGGGCTATTGGGCGCAGCGGCGATTCAGCTCAATGCCCTGAAGTACACCGACAGTTCGCGGATGACCAGCCAGGCGAGCTTCATTGCCTACGACATGATGGACCGCATTCGCGCCAACTCCGGCGCCGATTATACGATCACGCCCCCGACCTCGGGCAACCTGAGCGTGGCCCGGGATCAGGACCTTTTCGACTTCACCGGCAACATCGCCAGCGCCTTGGGTGCCACTGCCACGGGTACCATTGCCTTGAGCCAACGGGTGTACACCATCACGATCACCTGGGATGACTCACGCGCCGCCAATACCAACACTCGCCGCAGTTTTGTATTAACCAGTCGCGCCACCGTCGACCCGGTATCAACGCCATGAATCGCGCTCAAAAAGGTTTTGGCCTGATCGAGCTATTGATCGCCCTCGCGTTGAGCCTGGTGGTTGTCCTGGGCGTGGCGCAGATTTTTATCGCCGCCAAGAACACTTACGTCAGTCAGAACAACGCCTCCAACATGCAGGAAGACGCCCGGTTCGTGCTGGGCAAAATGATTCAGGAAATTCGCATGGTCGGCATGTTCGGTTGCCTCGGGATCATCACGGATTCCAGTTCTTCGAGCGACTTCAGTGCCAGCCAGATCACGCCCATCAGCTGGGACAGCACCAACCTCAAGCTCACGCTGGTGACTGGCGATGTCGGCGTAAATGGTGGAGCGCCCACCTGGACAGTGATTTCCGATTGTCGAAACAGCGCCACGGCCTACAGTCAGGCGAAGGCCCCGGTAGCGGGGCAGTTGGCGTTTCCGATCCGGCGACTTGTCTACAGCCTGAAAAACGGACAGCTGACGATGGGCGTACATGGTGGTACGCCCACCCAATTCGTACTGGTGGACAATGTCAGTGCCTTCGACGTCAGCTTCGGCCTCGCCAGCTCTGCCAGCGAAGTGGCCGCTTCCAGCTACAGCAGTAACCCCTCTGACCCGGCGCGTATTCGCAGCGTGCGCCTGACGTTGACCCTTACCGACCCTGAAAAAAGGGTACGTGATCAAACCTTCAACGTGGTTGCCGCCTTGCGCAATCGCCTGCAATGAGAGAGGGGCCGATGAGTATTCCCGATGCGGTTCCTCGCTCCCAGCGCGGTATGGCGCTGTTGGTCAGCCTGGTATTTCTGCTACTGCTGACGCTGATTGGTCTTTCCTCGATGCAGAGCGCCACCCTGCAGGAAAAAATGGCCACCAGCGTGTCGTTGCGCAATCAGTCGTTCCAGAATGCAGAAGCGGCATTACGCATGGGCGAAAATGCGGTGCAACTGTCCACCTATACCTTGGCCGTGTGCAGTGGGACCATCCAGTGTGCGCCGCCCGCAGAGTCCACCTTGATGACTGGCGCCGGGTTCAATACGACGTCAGGAGTGACCTGGATCGCCGCCGGCAGTGGCTTCTACGGAGTACAGAACATCGGAACCACAGTGAATGCGGTGAATGTGCCGAGCAATACCTCGGCAACGCTTTACCGCGTCACGGCCGTGGCCGTGGTCGGTGACAACATCCGCAGTGTGGTGGAGAGCATCTATGCGAAGTACTGAGCGGCGCGCCGGCTGGTGGCAGATACTCTGCGGCATGCTGGTGAGTTTTTACCTGGCGGCTCCGGCCTATGCCTTCACCCCGTCCGACTCGCCCCTGCTGAGTGCGGCCGCGGTGGCGCCGAACGTGATGTTGCTGATCGATAACTCGGGGAGCATGAACAACATCATCTATGCCGCCGCTTTCGATCCGAACATCAATCGCACACCGGCCCGTGAGTGCAACACGTTCCTGGGGGTGTGTTACGCCTCGACGGCCATCACCGGGGATTCGATATTCCTGTCGAGCCTATCCACGTCAGGCTGTTCGAACGGCTACTCCTCGTTTTACAACAACAGCGTTTCACCACTGTGCATCAAACTGCCAGACCCCGCAGGCAACGGCGATACCCGCTACTCGGCGAATTACATCGCCTACGTTGTAGGCCTGGCCAACGGCCAGAGAACGGATTTTTCCACGTCCAGCTCGCCCATTCCCATCGAATCACGGATCAGCGTGGCGCGCAGCGTATCGACTTCGCTGGTTACCGCCAACCGCACGCTACGCATCGGCCTCGCGACGTTCAACGCCGTAACCAGCAACAACCGGGGTAACGGCGGCTACATCGCCGTCCCCATCGACGATCTGACCACGGATGCCAAATTCAACGCGCTGACCGATTCCATCGACGCCTTGCGGGCTGTCGCCAACACGCCATTGGCGGAAACCTACTACGAAGTCACCCGCTACATGCGCGGCCTGGGTTCGTACTACAACGGCTCCAGGACCTATACCAGCCCGATCCAGTACCGGTGCCAGAAAAACTACGGTGTGGTGATCACCGATGGTTTGCCAACCTTCGACCGAACCTTTCCCACCGACGACCCCCAAGCCACGGCCAAGGGCGGCCCAAGACTGCCCAACTGGGACGGCATCAACAATGATGGTGACAATCCGCTGGGTGGTGACGACGAGGGTGATTCGCTGTTTCTGGATGACATCGCCAAGTTCGCCTTTGATATCGACATGCGTTCCACCGGGGTTGATCTGGCGAAAAAAGCCTGGGATTCGGCAGATTTTCCCAGGCAGAACATGAACACCTACGCCGTAGGGTTCACCATTGCCAACCAGATGCTGGAAGACGCGGCAAGGTACGGCCAGGGCAAGTACTACCTCGCCACCGATAGCACCGACCTGACCACTGCGCTGTCGTCGGCCTTGAGCGAAATCACCTCCAAGGCCGGTTCGGGTGGCAGCGGCACCACCAGCAGCGCTGTGGTCGGGATCGGCTCTTCGTACTACCAGACCAGCTACGACCCCAAGGACTGGCGCGGCACTATCAAATCCTTTGGCTTCACTGCCACCGGTGCGGTGGATACTGGCTCGTTGCTGTGGAGCACGGACAAGACCATAGTTCCCGGCGCGACTGCACCGACTTACCAGTCCTGGAATACCCAGGACAATGTGCCGGTGACCCTGGCGTTCAACAACTTCTCGACGGCGCAGCAGGCGGTCCTGAACCAGGGGCTGCCCACCACCATCAAGGGCACCGATCTGGTGGAGTGGAGCAAAGGCATCAACAAGGCCGGGTTGAAGGTGCGCAGCGCTTTGCTCGGCGACATCATCAACTCGCCCCTGGTGCTGGCCTCGCCCACGGAGAAAACGGCTTCCGACCTGGCCGGTGATAGCAGCTACAGCACCTACCTGGCCAACAAGGCTGCCAATATGACTGCCAGCCTGGTGGTTAACGGCAACGACGGTTTTGTCAGCGTCATCAACGCCAGCCCCACGAGTAACGCCAGCAATGGCAGCCGGCGTTACGCCTACATGCCTTCCAGCGTCCTGCCGTCGCTGCGTTACATCGCCGATCCCACCTACATCAACGGCACCAGCCACAAGTTTTTAGTGGATGGCCAGGTCGGCGTGTTCGACGCCAAAATCGGCTCGGGCTGGAAAACCATGGCCGTGGGCGGAACCGGGGCGGGCGGCAGGACGTTTTACGGGCTGCAGCTGTTCGACGCTACGGCGGGCAACGTGACCAAGGCGGCCTGGGAAATCAGTGCACCGGCCACGCCGACTCCTGCGAATGCGTTTAATGACCTGGGTTATGCCTACGCTCGTCCTGAAGTGGCGCGCCTGGACGATGGCCGCTGGGCGGCGTTTATCTCCAACGGTTACGGGAGCAACTCAGGGGTAGCGGCGTTGTACGTCATCGACCTCAGCAACGGCTCGCTGATCAGGAAAATCGTGGCCGACAGCGCCGGAAACGACAACGGGCTGTCCTCGGTGAAGCTCAAGGTCAACTCGCAGAATGTGGTACAGGCCGCTTATGGCGGTGACCTCAAGGGGCGGCTGTGGAAGTTTGACCTGAGCAGTACCAGCAGCGATGCGTGGAACGTGGCGTTTGCCGGCAAGCCTTTGTTTACCGCTACCACCGCCGCCGGCACGTTGCAGCCCATCACTGCGCAACCCTTGCTGGCCGACAACGCCCTGGGCGGCAAAGTGGTATTTTTCGGCACGGGCAAGTTCAATGAGACCGCAGACAAGACCAACAAGGATCTGCAGGCTTTTTATGCCGTGTGGGACGCCGACGGTGGTTCCGGGCAGTTCACCCCGGCCAATCTGCAACAGCAATCGGTGCAGAGTGTGTTCTCGGGCAGCGCCGGACAATTCATCACCACCAGCCAGAACGAAGTGACCTACCCGGCAGAGAAGGGCTGGTACCTGCCACTGGTCTACAACAGCGCGCTGACCGGTGAGCGGGTGATCAACCAGGCGGCACTGGTGTTGGGGCGGATTGTTTTCACCACCGCCAGCGTCGACACCGCCGACCCCTGCGCCAGTTTTGGTACCGGCAAACTGGTCGAACTGGATGCGTTCAACGGTAAGATGCTCAATTATGCTGTGCTCGACACCAACGGTGACGGGCTGGTGGACGGCACGGACGCGATTTCCAGCGGCGTGGTGTTCACGGGCGGAATACCGGTGCTCAACGCTATCGTCAACGGGGGCGCCCGCAAGATCGTCAACGACTCCAGCGGAACGCCAACCTCGTTGGTTGAAAAGGCCGGCGGAGGTAGCCGGCGCATCATGTGGCGACAAATTCAGTAAGCGAGAGTGCAGGCATGCGTAGATCGAACCGCGGTTTTACCCTGATCGAGATCATGATCGTGATTGCGATCATCGGTATCGTCATCACCATTGGCTATCCGAGCCTGACCGAATATGTAAAAAAGGGCCGCCGGGCTGAAGTGGCAGGTTTGCTCTCCGAGCAGGCGCAGATACTCGAGCGGTTCTATTCCAACTCGAAAACCAGTGTGTACACCGGCGCGACCTTGAGCGCGGGCAACGACTACTACACCATCGTGCCCACCCTGGCCGATCAGACTTTCAAACTGACGGCCACCCGGAAAGTCGGTTCGGCGATGGCCACTGACAAGTGTGGGGATTTCACGATTACCAACACCGGCGCCAGAGGCATGGAAAATGCCGCAGCCGGGCTGACCACCAAGGATTGCTGGGGGCGCTGAGTTTTTTTCGGGTGCGTTTTGTGCCCCTGTCTATCTAATGGTTGGATCAGAACATGACCAGGCAACAGCACGTGGTGATCGTCGGCGGCGGAGTGATTGGCCTGCTGACGGCATTCAATCTCGCCTCTGAAGTACAAAGCGTTGTACTGCTGGATCGATCAAATGTCGGCCAGGAATCGTCCTGGGCCGGTGGCGGTATCGTTTCGCCGCTGTACCCGTGGCGTTATAGCCCGGCGGTTACCGCGCTGGCGCACTGGTCACAGGATTTTTATCCACAACTTGGCGCGCGCCTGTTCGCGGCCACTGGTGTGGACCCCGAAGTGCACACCACCGGCCTGTACTGGCTGGACCTGGACGATGAAGCCGAAGCGCTGGCCTGGGCGCTACGCGAACACCGGCCGCTGCGGGCGGTGGACCTCTCGGCGGTGCATGATGCCGTGCCTGTGCTCGGGCCGGGGTTTTCCCGGGCGATCTACATGGCTGATGTCGCCAACGTGCGCAATCCGCGGCTGGTGAAGTCCCTCAAGGCTGCGTTGCTGGCATTGCCGAATGTGACTGTTCATGAGCAGTGCGAGGTGCGCGAGTTCATTCGTGAAGGCGAGCAGGTGGTGGGCGTGCGGACTTCGGCGGGCGCGATTGCGGCTGACCAGGTGGTACTGACTGCGGGGGCGTGGAGCGGGGATCTGCTCAAGACCCTCGGGCTTGAGCTGCCGGTGGAGCCGGTGAAAGGCCAGATGATTTTGTACAAATGCGCTGCCGATTTTTTGCCGAGCATGGTGCTGGCCAAAGGGCGATACGCGATTCCTCGCCGCGATGGGCATATTCTGATCGGCAGTACCCTGGAGCACGAGGGCTTCGACAAGACGCCGACCGAGACCGCGCTGCAGAGCCTGAAAGCTTCAGCGGTGGAGTTGATTCCGGCATTGGCGGACGCTGAAGTCGTCGGGCATTGGGCTGGATTGCGTCCGGGTTCACCGGAGGGTATTCCGTACATTGGCCAGGTGCCCGGGTTCGAGGGGCTGTGGCTCAATTGCGGACATTATCGCAACGGCCTGGTACTGGCGCCGGCGTCGTGTCAGTTGTTTGCGGATGTGATGCTGGGGCGCGAGCCGATCATTGATCCGGCGCCCTATGCGCCAACCGGGCGGCTCTGACAGACGATCAAAAGATCGCAGCCTGCGGCAGCTCCTACGGGGAGTGCGATCTTCCTGCTTTAATCCAGCCCCAATTTCTTGAGCCTGTAGCGCATCGAGCGGAATGACAGATTCAGCCGCTGAGCCGCTGCCGTGCGGTTCCAGCGGGTTTCCTCCAGCGCCTGGAGGATGAGTTTGCGTTCCACGTTTTCCAGGTAATCTTCCAGATTGTCGATCTGCGTCAGGTCCGGTAAGTCTCCATCCGCTGTGCAATTGCCCTCCATGAGCCGAAGGTCGCTGGACTCAATCTGCTGGTTTTCGCATAAGGTATAAGCGCGCTCAAGAACATTCTCCAGTTCCCTGACGTTGCCCGGAAAGCGATAGTTCTTCAAGGCTTCCAGCGCGTGGGGGTGGAGTTTCACCGCTGGCTCGCCGCTGTTGCTGGCCAGCCGCTTGAGCATATGGCTCGCCAGGGATTCGATGTCGTCACGACGTTCGCGCAGCGCTGGCACCCGCAATTCGATCACGTTGAGGCGGTAATACAGGTCCTGGCGAAAGCGTTCAGCGGCAACTTCGGCGTCGAGGTCCTTGTGGGTGGCGCAGAGAATTCGCACATCCACCACGGTTTCCTGTTGTCCGCCGACGCTGCGCACGGCTTTCTCCTGAATCGCCCGCAGCAGCTTGACCTGCATGGCTAACGGCAAGTCAGCCACTTCGTCGAGAAACAGGGTGCCGCCATTGGCGGCCTGGAACAGTCCGGGTTTGTCGTCGATGGCGCCACTGAAGCTGCCTTTGCGATGCCCGAAAAACTCGCTTTCCATCAACTCGGACGGAATCGCCCCGCAGTTCACCGGAACGAATGGCTGGTTGGCGCGCGGGCCTTGTTCGTGGATCAGTCGAGCGACCAGTTCCTTGCCACTGCCGGATTCACCGCTGATGTACACCGGGGCCTGGCTGCGTGCCAGTTTGTCGATGTGTTTGCGCAGGTTGCGCATGGGCAGGGACTCACCCAGCAACCGGCGTTCGATTGAAATCGCGGTGCCACCCACGGGTGACAGGCGCAGCGCGGTGGTGACCAGCTCACGCAGACGGGTCAGGTCGACCGGCTTGGTCAGGAAGTCGAAAGCACCGGCCTTGAGCGCGTTGATGGCCGTTTCCAGGCTGCCATACGCCGTGATCATGGCCACTGGCAGCTGTGGATAACGTTGCTGGATGTATTGCACCAGCTCCAGCCCCGTGCCGTCCGGCAGGCGCATGTCGGTCAGGCACAGGTCGAAGGTTTCCCGCGCCAGCAAGGCCTGGGCTTCGCCAAGGTCGCGGGCACTGAAGGTGTCGAGCTTCATCCTGCCCAGGGTGATTTCCAGGAGTTCGCGGATATCCGGTTCATCGTCGACGATCAGAATTTTTTGCAGTGGGCTCATGTTCAACTTTGTTTCCGTCCGTGAGCAAAGGTGATGCGAAAGCAGCCGCCGCCTTGGCGTGGTTTGAAGTCTAGGCGGGCCTGGTTGCTTTCGCATAGCTCACGGGACAGATAAAGCCCCAGGCCTGTGCCTTGGGGGCTCGTTGTGAAGAAAGGTTCGAACAGATGAGCCTGGGCTGGTGCCGGGACCCCGGGGCCGTTGTCGCGGACCTCCAGGGTCGGCAGCTGACTGTGCGGGTCCAGGAACAACTCCAGCCAGACCTGCGCCTGGGCATTTATCTGGGCGCTGTGGCGCCAGGCATTGCGCAACAAATTGTCGAGAATCTGGGTCAGCTGATTGGGATCCATCAAGGTCCTGAAGTCTCCCGGTGCAATGCTCAGATGAAGCTGCCGGGTTTCTGTCGCGGCCTCGCGGGCTTCAGCGACAAACTGCTCAAGCCAAGGCTTCAGATCGAGCCGCTGGGGTACTGTTTGTTGGCGCCGGGACAATTGCAGGACGTTTTCGATGACCCGGTTCATCCGCTGGGAGTGATCTTGAATGATCTGCGTCAGACGCCGATCGGCGCTGTTCAGTTCCTCGGATTCCTGTAATAGCTGGGCGGCGTGACTGATGGCGCCCAGTGGATTGCGAATTTCATGGGAGATGCTCGCGGTAAGACGCCCCAGCGCGACAAGTTTGAGTTGCTGGGCCTGTTGGGCGATCTGCGCCAGGTCTTCAAGGAATATAAGGGTTTGCTGCCTTGGACTTCGTTCAAGGGCAATGAAACTGGGCTGCAGCTCCAGGCCATTGCTGTCGATTCTCAGGCTCTGGGGACGCAATGTCGGGTTGTTTAGCCATAGTTGCAGGCGTTCGACCAGTTCTGGAAAGTCCTGGTCGAGCGAGCGCCCTTCAAGCGCGCCATGGTCCAGAAGTTTCAGCGCGCTGTGGTTGGCCAGTTGAATGCGCCGTAAATCGTCGACCACCAGAATACCGGTACGCATGCGCTGCAGAATCAGCGAGTTGAGAGCCTCAAGCCCCACCACTTCGCTGGCACGCTGTTCGGCCAGGGTTTCGCTGACCTCCAGGCGACGGATCAGGCCTTGCACCAGCAATGCTGCCGCAAAGCAAAGCGCCCCCAGCGTGCCGACCTGCAAGTTATCGTTGGGGCTGGTGGTTTGGCTGAAACTCAGCAGGAAGCCGGACCCTACGATGCCGAGCGCGCCGATGGCGGCGATCAGCAGGCCGATGCGTCGTCGCAACAGGGTATTGCTGATGGCCACAGAGACAATCAGCAGGTTGCCGATCGCACTGTGCACGCCACCGGCGGCGTAGAACAGCGCGCACAACAGCAGCACGTCGACCAGTGCCAGGGTGAGAAGCTGGCCAGGGCGCCGGGTGTTCTCCAGGAACACTACCAGCAGAATGTTCAATACCAGGTACAGCCAGCTGCCACTGCGCAGCAGCTCGCCATTGGCGAGCGAAAGCAGCTGGCTGTCCATGTTGCTGGAAATCAGCAGCACCAGGGTGATGCCGACGCTCAGGCGGTAGAGATGATAGAGACGCAGCAGTCGCTGGGCTTGTTTGTGGCCGGGACGGGTGGTCTCAGCGGTCACTGGAACCCGGGCCTTGCTCTAGGTGAGCCTGGCTGCAATACCATTGCTGTTGAAGGCTCAGGGCTCGCTCCCGGGGCAGGTGCACGCCGCAATGAGCGCAACGAACCATGGGGGCCGCTTCCCGCTCGGCAGGCGAGCGAGGCGCTGCCGCCTGGCCCTTGAACTTGCGCCACAACCAGATGGCGGCGGCAATCAGGGCGATCCAGAACAATAAACGAAGCATGTTGAGCTGCTTTATGGCGAGTGATGGAGCAGTTTAGCCAAGGAGCTGATCAGCGCACAGCGATATAACGCTGCGAGACGCTTCTCTATTGCAGGAGCGAGCAAGCTCGCTCCTGCAGAGCCTGCAGATGTCAGTCGAACACGCCGAGGGTCATGTAGCTGAACCAGGAACGGTCGTCATTGTTGCCTTCCGACTCCTGTTCTTCTTCCTCGATCACGTCGCCGTTTTCATCTCTGGGCTTGAGATCGCTCGGGATTGCATCCTTGGCATCCTGGAACTGCTTCTGCACGTCCTGGTTGGCGCGGGTTTCACCCGGTGGCAGAGGCGGGCGGGATTCGATCAGGCCCAAAGTTGCCTTGCTCAGCCACGAGCGGTTGTCCGCTTCGTCCACCGAAGGCTTGAACTGACCGTCTTCCAGGCTTGGGTGGTTCGGGTAGTTGAGCTTCAGGGTTTCCAGGCTGGTGTTGGCCAACTCGTCCAGATGCAGGCGCTGGTAGGATTCGACCATTACCGCCAGGCCGTCGCCGACCGACGGGGTTTCCTGGAAGTTTTCCACTACATAGCGGCCACGGTTGGCAGCGGCTACGTAAGCCTGGCGCGTCAGGTAGTAGTCGGCCACGTGGATTTCGTAAGCGGCCAGCAGGTTGCGCAAGTAGATCATGCGCTGCTTGGCGTCAGGCGAATAACGGCTGTTCGGGAAGCGGCTGGTCAGCTGGGCGAACTCGTTGTAGGAGTCGCGGGCAGCGCCCGGGTCACGCTTGGTCATGTCCAGCGGCAGGAAACGCGACAGCAGGCCGACGTCCTGATCGAAAGACGTCAGACCCTTGAGGTAATAGGCGTAATCGACATTCGGATGCTGCGGATGCAGGCGAATGAAGCGCTCGGCGGCGGATTTCGCAGCCTCAGGCTCGGTGTTCTTGTAGTTGGCGTAGATGAGCTCGAGTTGAGCCTGATCGGCGTAGCGACCGAACGGATAACGCGACTCCAGCGCCTTCAGCTTGGCTGTGGCGGCGGTGTAGCTATTGTTGTCCAGATCGTGCTGAGCCTGCTGGTACAGCTCGGCCTCGCTCAGGTTTTCGTCTACGACTTCCTTCGATGAGCAAGCAGCGGTCAATGCGAGGATGGCGATCAGCAGCAGGTGTTTCACTTGCATGGCGGCTTGCGTCCCTATGACGGCCGCTGTCTTGGGCGGGGCCGTCCTGTTATGATGAGCGCCCCGTTGCATAGCCTCGGGGCAAAAGACGCCGTATTTAACCACAAGCGCGCAGCCGAAACCAAAAGCTGTGCCGACGCCTAGTCTGAGCATGTCCGATAAAATTGAACTTCGCGCAGAGGTGCCGTCCGAATTGGGCGGCCAACGCCTCGATCAAGTCGCCGCACAATTATTCGCTGAGCACTCGCGCTCGCGCCTTTCCGCCTGGATCAAAGACGGCCGCCTGACTGTGGATGGGGCGGTTATCCGCCCGCGAGACATCGTTCACGGTGGCGCCATTCTTGAACTGACTGCCGAGCAGGAAGCTCAGGGCGAATGGATCGCTCAGGACATCGAGCTGGACATCGTCTATGAAGATGACGACATCCTGGTGATCAACAAGCCTGCGGGCCTGGTGGTGCATCCGGCTGCCGGTCACGCTGACGGCACTTTGCTCAACGCCTTGCTGCACCACGTGCCGGACATCATCAATGTGCCCCGCGCCGGTATCGTGCATCGCCTGGACAAGGACACCACCGGTCTGATGGTGGTGGCCAAGACCATTCAGGCGCAGACCCAGCTGGTCACCCAGCTGCAAAGCCGCAGCGTCAGCCGGATCTACGAGTGCATCGTGATTGGTGTGGTCACCGCCGGCGGCAAGATCAACGCGCCGATCGGTCGTCACGGCCAGCAACGCCAGCGCATGGCCGTGATGGAAGGGGGCAAGCAAGCCGTCAGCCATTACCGCGTGCTTGAGCGTTTCCGCTCCCACACGCATGTGCGGGTCAAGCTGGAAACCGGGCGTACTCACCAGATTCGTGTGCACATGGCCCACATCAACTACCCGTTGGTTGGAGACCCCGCCTACGGCGGACGCTTCCGTATCCCGCCGGCAGCCAGTGTGACCATGGTCGAGTCGCTGAAGGCGTTTCCGCGCCAGGCTCTGCACGCGCGGTTCCTGGAGCTGGATCATCCGACGACCGGTAAGCGCATGAGCTGGGAATCGCCACTGCCGGACGATTTCGTCTGGTTGCTGACCCTGCTCAAGCAAGACCGCGAGGCGTTCATCGGATGAGTGACTGGCTGATTCCCGACTGGCCTGCGCCTGCCGGGGTGAAAGCCTGTGTTACCACCCGAGCGGGCGGCGTCAGTCTGGCGCCGTTCGACAGCCTCAACCTGGGCGATCATGTCGACGACAGCCCCCTGGCTGTTGCCGAGAATCGCCGACGTCTCACTGAACATTTCGCTATTCAGCCAGCCTGGTTGCAGCAGGTGCATGGCATTGCCGTGTCTCACGCTGACCCGGGCACGGTCGCTACGGCCGATGCCAGCTGGACGGCAACCCCCGGCATTGCCTGCGCGGCGATGACGGCCGATTGCCTGCCGGTGCTGTTCTGCGACCGTGCGGGCACTCGCGTGGCGGCGGCTCACGCCGGTTGGCGCGGGTTGGCGGCGGGTGTGCTGGAAGCCACGCTTGATACCCTGGCGCTGCCGGCAGCAGAAGTGCTGGTCTGGCTCGGCCCGGCGATAGGCCCACAGGCCTTCGAAGTGGGGTCGGAGGTACGCGAAACCTTCGTGGCGCAGTTGCCTGAAGCAGCCGTTGCCTTCACGCCAGGCGTCAGTGCCGGCAAATTCATGGCCGACATCTATCAGCTCGCGCGTTTGCGCCTGGCCGTTCACGGTGTCACGGCTGTTTACGGTGGCGGTTTCTGTACCGTGACCGATCCGCGTTTCTTTTCCTACCGTCGCAACCCGCGCACGGGAAGATTTGCCTCCCTTATTTGGCTTAACCGCTAGACTTCCCTGACCTGCGTCAACCTCACGACGCTTGAATCTCCCAGAATCGACCACATCTAATGGGGTATCTGGCAGGTTTCTTCATTCAGGATGTTTATAGGTCCGGCCTGCTCAAAAGGAAGGTGACTTATGCGTATAGACCGTTTAACCAGCAAATTACAGTTAGCCCTGTCCGACGCCCAATCCCTGGCCGTCGGCCTTGATCATTCGGGCATTGAACCTGCGCATCTCATGCAGGCCATGCTCGAACAGCAGGGTGGGTCGATCAAGCCGCTGCTGATGCAGGTGGGCTTTGACGTCAACAGCCTGCGAAAAGAGCTGACCAAAGAACTCGACCAGCTGCCGAAAATCCAGAACCCAACCGGCGACGTCAACATGTCGCAGGACCTGGCGCGCCTGCTTAACCAGGCCGATCGCCTGGCCCAGCAGAAGGGCGACCAGTTCATTTCCAGCGAGCTGGTACTGCTTGCCGCGATGGACGAAAACAACAAGCTCGGCAAATTGTTGCTGGGGCAGGGCGTGAGCAAAAAGGCCCTGGAAAATGCCATCAACAACCTGCGTGGGGGCGATGCCGTCAATGACGCCAACCACGAAGAGTCGCGCCAGGCGCTGGATAAATACACCGTCGACCTGACCAAGCGCGCCGAAGACGGCAAGCTCGACCCGGTCATCGGCCGTGACGACGAGATTCGCCGGACGATCCAGGTGCTGCAGCGTCGTACAAAAAACAACCCGGTACTGATCGGTGAGCCGGGTGTGGGTAAAACCGCGATCGCCGAGGGTCTGGCCCAGCGCATTATCAATGGTGAAGTGCCGGACGGCCTCAAGGGCAAGCGCCTGCTGTCCCTGGACATGGGTGCGCTGATCGCGGGTGCGAAGTATCGCGGTGAGTTCGAAGAGCGCCTCAAGTCTTTGCTGAACGAGCTGTCGAAGCAGGAAGGGCAGATCATTCTGTTCATCGACGAACTGCACACCATGGTCGGCGCCGGCAAGGGCGAAGGCTCGATGGATGCTGGCAACATGCTCAAGCCGGCTCTGGCGCGCGGTGAACTGCACTGCGTGGGCGCCACTACGCTCAATGAGTACCGTCAATATATAGAGAAGGACGCGGCCCTCGAGCGACGCTTCCAGAAAGTACTGGTGGATGAGCCGAGCGAAGAAGACACCATCGCGATTCTGCGTGGCCTCAAGGAGCGTTACGAAGTTCACCACAGGGTGGCGATCACCGATGGCGCGATCATCGCGGCAGCCAAGCTCAGTCACCGTTACATTACCGACCGTCAGTTGCCGGACAAGGCCATCGACCTGATCGACGAGGCCGCCAGCCGCATCCGCATGGAGATCGACTCCAAGCCGGAAGTGCTCGACCGTCTGGAGCGCCGTCTGATTCAGCTGAAGGTGGAATCCCAGGCGCTGAAGAAAGAGAGCGACGACGCGGCGAAGAAGCGCCTGGAAAAACTCCAGGAAGAAATCGCCCGTCTCGAGCGTGAGTATTCGGACCTCGAGGAGATCTGGAACGCGGAGAAAGCCGAAGTCCAGGGGTCTGCGCAGATCCAGCAGAAAATCGAGCAGTCCCGTCAGGAGCTGGAAGCAGCCCGTCGCAAGGGCGACCTGAACCGCATGGCCGAGTTGCAGTATGGGGTGATCCCGGACCTGGAGCGCAGCCTGCAAATGGTCGACCAGCACGGCAAAACCGAAAATCAGTTACTGCGCAGCAAGGTCACTGAGGAGGAGATTGCCGAAGTGGTGTCCAAGTGGACCGGCATCCCCGTGTCGAAGATGCTCGAAGGCGAGCGCGACAAGCTGATGAAGATGGAAAGCCTGTTGCACCAGCGTGTCATCGGCCAGGACGAAGCGGTGATTGCCGTATCCAACGCAGTGCGGCGTTCGCGGGCCGGCTTGTCCGATCCGAACCGTCCGAGCGGCTCGTTCATGTTCCTCGGCCCGACCGGCGTGGGTAAAACCGAGCTGTGCAAGGCGCTGGCCGAGTTTCTCTTCGATACGGAAGAGGCGATGGTGCGGATCGATATGTCCGAATTCATGGAGAAACATTCCGTGGCCCGGCTGATTGGTGCGCCACCAGGGTACGTAGGCTATGAAGAGGGCGGTTACCTGACCGAGGCGGTGCGTCGCAAGCCTTATTCGGTGATCCTCCTGGATGAGGTCGAGAAGGCCCACCCGGATGTATTCAACATCCTGCTGCAAGTGCTGGAAGACGGCCGCCTGACCGACAGTCATGGGCGCACGGTGGACTTCAAGAACACTGTGATCGTCATGACCTCGAACCTTGGGTCGGTGCAGATCCAGGAACTGGTGGGCGATCGTGAGGCGCAGCGCGCGGCGGTGATGGATGCGATTTCCACGCACTTCCGGCCGGAGTTCATCAACCGGGTCGACGAAGTGGTGATTTTCGAGCCATTGGCTCGCGATCAGATCGCCGGTATTACCGAGATCCAGTTGAGTCGTCTGCGCAGCCGCCTGACCGAACGGGAGCTGAAGCTCGAACTCAGCCCGGAGGCGATGGACAAGCTGATCGCTGTCGGTTACGACCCGGTATATGGTGCGCGGCCGCTTAAACGCGCCATCCAGCGCTGGATCGAGAACCCGCTGGCACAGTTGATCCTGTCGGGTCGGTTCATGGCTGGTGACACTGCCAAAGGTGTCGTGGAGAACGACGAAATCGTGTTTGTCTGAGCCACGATGGCAACAAAACCTGGGAGGCCTCGCTTTGCGAGGCCTTTTTTTCGTTAGGCTGTTGAACTCAAAGGAAAAGGCTTGTAAAGTGCGCCCCGCAGCAAGTCACCCGCCAGGGTTTCTGCTCCCCAAGCAGGAATCTGAAATAAGTTGCAAATCATTAACTTGAATGCAAATTAGGGGGTTGACAGAGGTGCTTAAGATTGTAGAATAGCGCGCCTCAGACACACGAACGCAGCGATGCAGACGGGTCGAAGAGACGCAGTAAAAGCTTCAAATGTTGTAATTGAAATATGTAGTTCCGTGATAGCTCAGTCGGTAGAGCAAATGACTGTTAATCATTGGGTCCCAGGTTCGAGTCCTGGTCACGGAGCCAATTTCAAACCGGGGTATAGCGCAGTCCGGTAGCGCGCCTGCTTTGGGAGCAGGATGTCAGGAGTTCGAATCCCCTTACCCCGACCATTTTTGGGTCGTTAGCTCAGTTGGTAGAGCAGTTGGCTTTTAACCAATTGGTCGTAGGTTCGAATCCCACACGACCCACCATTTTTGAAACCAGTTAAAACTGGGATCGAATCTTAAGATCAGAGGCCAAAAGCGCTGATCGAAGAAGGCGATCTTTGAAAGGTCGCCTTTTTTTTACCGGGGTATAGCGCAGTCCGGTAGCGCGCCTGCTTTGGGAGCAGGATGTCAGGAGTTCGAATCCCCTTACCCCGACCATATTAAAAATCCTCGTATCGAAAGATACGGGGATTTTTTTTGTCTGCTGATAATTGCCGGGCAAAAAGCGCCTGCAAAAAAGGCCCCGCTTTTGCGCTGGGGAGAAGCGGGGCGCAGGTTCGCTGCTTCAGGACTCAGCTGTTGTCCTTGAGATGTTCGAACAATCCTTTGGGCATTTTCTTGCCATTGGCTTCGTAGTTGGCCTTTACGTTATCAAAGGCTTCCTGCTCGTCGATCTGGCCGTCATGGTTGGTGTCGATCTTGTCGAAATCAGCCTTGGGGGCCACTTTCAGGAATTCCGCACGGGATACTTTGCCGTCCCCATCGGTATCAGTCTGGGCCATGGACTCATCACCGCATTTGCCTTCGCCACATTTGCCTTCCGGGGTTTTCACCACCTGCTCAGCCGACGCCAGCAGATATCCCTGGGCCAGGGGCTGGGAGGCGAACACCGAGCCAGACAGCATCATGCCACCGGCCAGAACCGCGCCGAGCAAGCCAAAGGTGTTAGAGGTACGGGACATTTCAATTCTCCTGGGTTGCACGACACAACCGCTCGATAAAGGGTCTGATCACCGGAGCAGGCAGGATGCCTTGCCCGGGTGTGGCCATTTAGCGGGTTGGGTGTATCGCTACTGTGTCGTGCAAGGGGGAGTTTGTATGCGAAGGGGCTGAATCGGGGAGGGGGATACAATGTGAAACGGATGTTTTCGCAGGTTATACCGAGGCGCCTGTATCGCGGGCAAGCCACGCACCCGCAAGTTGAGTGTCGAACCCGGATTCCAAGGTCGACACAATAACCAGTGGGAGCGGGCTTACCCGCGATCAGGCCCTGACGGGCACCGAATACTTAATGCAGTTTCAGGCGTGGCTCGGTGCCGCGGCCGATCTTGCTGCCCAGCATCAGCATCGCAGTACGAAACGCGCCGTACAGCGCCATCTGGTGCATGCGATACAGCGACACATAGAACATCCGCGCCAGCCAGCCTTCCAGCATCACGCTACCGGTCAGGTTGCCCATCAAGTTACCCACAGCCGAAAACCGCGACAGCGAAATCAGTGAGCCATAGTCGGTGTACTTGTACTCCGGCAAGGCCTTGCCTTCGATGCGCAATTTCAGGGATTTTGCCAGCAAGGATGCCTGCTGGTGCGCTGCCTGGGCCCGCGGCGGCACGTTGCGATCAGTGCCCGGTTGCGGGCAGGCGGCGCAGTCACCGAAGGCGAAGATATTTTCGTCGCGGGTGGTCTGCAGCGTCGGCAGTACTTGCAGTTGATTGATGCGGTTGGTTTCCAGGCCGTCGATGTCCTTGAGGAAGCCCGGCGCGCGAATCCCGGCGGCCCAGACTTTCAGGCTGGCGTTAATGACTTTGCCGTCGGCGGTGATCAGGCTGTCGGCCGTCACTTCGCTCACCGCGGCATTGGTCATGACGTTGACCCCAAGCTTCTCCAGGGTTTTATGCACAGGCCCGCCAATGCGCTCCGGCAGGGCTGGCAAGACGCGTGGCCCGGCTTCGATCAGGGTGATGTGCATGTTTTCCGGTTTGATCCGGTCCAGGCCGTAAGCCGCCAGTTCATGCGCGGCGTTGTGCAGCTCTGCTGCCAGCTCGACCCCGGTGGCCCCGGCGCCGACGATGGCCACGCTGATCTGCTCGACTTTGTCAGTCTGCCCGGCATGGGCTCGCAGGTAGTGATTGAGCAGTTGCTGGTGAAAGCGCTCCGCCTGTTTGCGGGTGTCGAGGAACAGGCAATGTTGCGCCGCACCCTGGGTGCCGAAATCGTTGGTGGTGCTGCCGACCGCGATCACCAGCGAGTCGTACGCCACTTCCCGTGCGGGCACCAGTTCGATGCCGGCTTCGTCGTAAGTGGCGGCCAGCTGGATTTTCTGCTGGGCGCGGTCGAGCCCGCTCATGCGCCCCAGCTGAAACTCGAAATGGTTCCATTTCGCCTGGGCAACATAGTTGAGTTCGTCTTCGGAGGAGTTCAGGGAGCCGGCTGCCACTTCATGCAGCAAAGGTTTCCAGATGTGGGTCAGGTTCGCGTCGACCAGCATCACACTGGCCGTGCCGCGCTTGCCCAGAGTCTTACCCAGACGGGTAGCCAACTCCAGACCGCCGGCGCCGCCGCCAACGATGACAATACGATGAGTCATGGGGATATCTCGCAAGGCTAAAAGAAATCGGTGCAGTCACCCTCGCGAGCGCAACGCGGCTCATAGCGCCAGGTAACTGATAAATCGGCTCAACAGGCCCAAACCAATGGTCACTGCCAATACCATCACCAGGAGAATCCACGGCCGGAATGGCCGGCGCTCGACTCGGTGCTGGGACAAGTGCAGGTACTCTTCGACATGCTTTTGGTCGTCGGGGTTCAGGCGGCTGGTCATAAAGCCCTCGTCAGATAGACGTTGGTGAATGTATGAAAGCTACAGCTGATTCAATAAAGGGTGTACGCAGCATAGCCGATGGGGGGCGGCGACTCACAGGCTGATGCCGACATCGAAGACGATGCTGCGCCCCAGGTTGCTGCGCAGGAAGTCGGGAGCATCCGGATGGGCGAACAGCACCCTGGCGAAGGTCGGCCCCACCAGTGATAACGAGCGCCAGCCCTGGCGCAAGTATTCGGTGGGGGGGGGGAAATGGCTGTTGAGGTCCAGCACTTCGCGCTTGAGGCTGGCGAAGGCGATGATATCGAGCTCCCCAAGGTCCATGCCCCGCTCTTTGTAGTTGTGCGCTTTCTTGCGCAAGGTCGGTGCGAGCCTGAGCAGGAACTCATTGGCGGGAATGCGCTTGGGCTTCGCCTCCCGACGCACCAGCGAGCTCAGGGAAAACGCACTGCGCCGACGCTGCAATTCATCGCGCCACTCATCGTTGAGGCGCCGACCTTCGTCCAGCACAAAGAACACCTCGAAACTGGCGTCGCGAAACAGCACATCAGGCGGCTCCCCGGCAGGCGCAAACTCGTCCACTCGGTAGGGAATGTTCAGCCCTTGCAGCAGGCGCTGGCACACCCAACGCTCGCGCTCCCATTTGCGGGCATTGGACAGGAACGCGTTGGCTTGCTCGGCCGCAATGGTCAGCAGGCGTAAGTAATCAGAGTCATCCATAGGCCCAAGCTTAGCGTTCAAATGCGCTGGCAAAGAAGACAATTTGTTGTACAGGGGCAAAGGCCATCGGCAAGACAGCCTCTTTTCGCGCCCGCTCCAAGGCCCTGCACAAAACGGATAGTGATCTGCGCGCAGCGGATATTTCCACGCGTCCGCCAGCTTTACCCTCGGCTTTACGGGACGTTAGCCGCTTTTGCGACGCTCTGAAATAAAAACAACAAGAGAAAAACGCCATGCGCAAAATTGACGTACATGAGGTTATCGACAACGCACGCTTCAATCGCTTCCACTGGATGGTGCTGTTCTGGTGTGCCCTGATCATCATCTTCGACGGTTACGATTTGGTGATATACGGCGTGGTGCTGCCGATGCTGATGAAAGAGTGGGGGTTGACTCCCCTGCAGGCTGGAGCGCTGGGCAGTTACGCTTTGTTTGGAATGATGTTCGGCGCGCTGTTTTTCGGACCGCTGTCGGACCGCATCGGCCGCAAGAAAGCCATCACGATCTGCGTGATGCTGTTCAGCGGGTTTACCGTACTCAATGGGTTTGCCCGTAATCCCACCGAGTTCGGTGTGTGCCGCTTCATCGCCGGCCTCGGCATTGGCGGGGTCATGCCCAACGTCGTGGCGCTGATGAACGAGTACGCGCCGAAGAAAATCCGCAGCACGCTTGTGGCGATCAGTGTTCAGCGGTTACTCCGTGGGCGGCATGCTCTCGGCGGGGCTGGGTATTGTGTTGATCCCCAGCTTCGGTTGGCAGTCAGTGTTCTACGTCGCGGTACTGCCGTTACTGCTGTTGCCGCTGATCATGTACTTCCTACCTGAATCGGTGGGTTTCATGCTGCGCCAGGGACGCAATGAAGAAGCACGCAACATTCTTCAGCGGGTCGATCCGGCCTACGTCGCGCAAATCGACGATCAACTCGACATGAGCGAAGTGAAGGGCACCGGCACTCCGGTGTTGCAATTGTTTCGCGAGGGCCGGGCGCTGCGCACGTTGATGCTGTGGCTGGCATTCTTCTGTTGCCTGCTGATGGTGTACGCCTTGAGTTCGTGGCTGCCGAAGCTGATGGCCAACGCCGGTTACAGCCTGGGCTCAAGCCTGTCTTTCCTGTTGGTACTCAACTTCGGGGCGATTTTCGGCGCGGTCGGAGGCGGTGTGCTGGGTGACAAACTGAACCTGCCACGGGTGTTGGCGGTGTTCTTTGCCATGGCGGCCGTATCAATCACCTTGCTTGGCTTCAACAGCCCGATGCCGTTGTTGTACCTGCTGATCGCCATCGCCGGCGCCACCACCATCGGCTCGCAGATTCTGTTGTACGCCTGCGCGGCGCAATTCTATTCGATGACGATTCGCTCCACCGGTCTGGGCTGGGCCTCGGGTGTCGGGCGCAATGGCGCGATCGTGGGCCCACTGCTGGGCGGTGCCTTGCTTGGCATCAACCTGCCACTGCAGCTCAACTTCATGGCGTTTGCCTTGCCCGGTGCGGTGGCGGCGATTGCCATGACCGTGTTTGCCATCAGCAGTCAGCGCAGCGCCAGGCACGCCCAGTCCATGCGCGCCGTTGCGCCGGCCGGGGCCGTCGGCGACGCGTCATGAAATCATTGCTACGGGACTTCTCCCTGTCGGCCGCCGTCGCCGGTTTTATCGCGACGGTTATTTCCTACGCGGGCCCGCTGGTGATTATTTTCCAGGCCGCCGACAGCGCACAGCTTTCGCGAGAAGTGCTGTCGTCGTGGGTCTGGGCAATTTCCATCGGCAGTGCGGTGCTGGGGATCGGCTTGAGCCTGCGTTACCGCGTGCCGGTGATCATTGCGTGGTCGGCGCCTGGTTCGGCGTTGCTGGTGGCGCTGCTGCCGGGTATTTCCATGCCGGAGGCGGTGGGCGCGTATCTGGTCAGCAGCCTGATTATATTTCTGGTCGGGGTGTCTGGGGCGTTCGACCGGATCATCAGCAAACTGCCCGCGGCGATTGCCGCAGCGATGCTGGCGGGAATTTTGTTCAGCTTCGGCACTGGTTTGTTCGTCTCGTTGCAGGGCAAGCCGCTGCTGGTGCTGGCGATGTTCGTTACTTATCTGGTCTGCAAGCGTCTGCTGCCGCGGTATGCGGTGTTGATGGTGCTGCTGGTGGGCTGCTCGATAGCCTTTGTCGCTGGCGATCTGCGCAGCGAAGCATTGGTCATTGGCTTGGCGACACCGGTCTGGATCACGCCCGAGTTCACCTTGAGCGCGACCCTGAACATCGCCTTGCCCCTGGTGATGGTGGCACTGACCGGCCAATTTGTGCCCGGCATGGCGGTCTTGCGCGCCAGTGGGTACTCCACGCCTGCCGGGCCGATCATCGCCAGCAGCGCGTTGGGCACGGCGCTGTTGGCACCGTTCGGTTGCCATGGGCTGAACCTGGCGGCGATTACGGCGGCCATCTGCACCGGTCGTGACGCCCATGAAGATCCGCACAAGCGCTATGTGGCCGGCGTTGTCGGCGGTCTGTGTTACCTGGTGCTGGGGATCTTCGGTGCCACCCTGGTTTCGTTGTTCTCGGCGTTTCCCAAGGAGCTGATTGCGGCGCTCGCAGGCCTGGCGTTGTTCGCTGCGATTGCCGGGGCTTTGGCCGGCGCAATGGCCGTGCCGGGTGATCGCGAGGCGGCGTTGGTCACCTTTCTTGCTACGGCTTCGGGCATGTCGCTGTTCGGACTGTCTGCGGCATTCTGGGGCCTGATTTTCGGCATGGCCACCCACCTTCTGCTAAACGCCCGCCGCGAAAACGCAGCGGCTGATGCACTCCCGACTGTCGATCAATAAAAACAAGAGAAAAGACGATGAAACAGATTGTTCCAACAACCGGTTCGGTGTTGTCCATGGCGCTCGTCTCGAGTTTCTCCGCCGGTGCGCTGGCGGCAGAGGCTGGCTTTATCGAAGACACCACGGCCACCTTGCAAGCGCGCAATTACTACTTCAGCCGGGACTTCTCCGACATCGTCGGGGCAAACCGGCAGTCGAAGGCTGAAGAGTGGGCGCAGGGCTTCATTCTCAACGTCAAATCAGGCTACACCCAGGGGCCCGTGGGATTTGGCGTGGACGTGATCGGCCTGCTCGGCCTCAAGCTCGACAGCGGTCCCGACCGGGTCAATACCGGTTTGCTGCCGGTGAAAGATGATGGGCGCGCGGCCAACGATTACAGCCGACTCGAAGCAGCCTTGAAGGTCCGCTACTCGAAAACCGAAATCAAGGTGGGGGAGTTGCAACCAAATGTGCCGGTGCTGGCGTTCAGTGATATCCGCCTGCTGCCGCCGAGCTATCAGGGTGCGAGCATCAGTTCCAGTGAGATCAACGGCCTGACATTGCAGGGCGGCCACTTGAACTCCACCAGTCTGCGCAACGAAGCGGGCGACGAAAAAATGCAGGCCATGCTGGGTCACGTGCCGCAGCGTCAAGTCAGCAGCGACGGCTTCAATTTTGCCGGTGGCGATTACGCCTTCAACGATAAACGCAGTTCCGTCAGCGCCTGGTACGGGCAGTTGGAAGATATCTACAACCAGCGTTTTCTGGGCCTCAAACACAGTCAGCCGACGGGCGACTGGATTCTGGGAGCCAACATTGGTTATTACGATTCACGCGAAGATGGCAAAAAACTGCTGGGTAATATCGACAACCAGGCGTTCTTTTCGCTGTTGTCGGCCAAGCGTGGCGGCCATACGTTCTATGTCGGTTACCAGGGGATGTTCGGTGACAGCGCCTTTCCACGGGTGTTTGCCAACATATCGCCACTGGGCAACGAGGTGCCGACCTATGAGTTTGCCTCCACCGACGAGCGCTCGTGGCAAGCGCGTTACGACTACGACTTCGCCGCTTTAGGCGTGCCGGGTCTGACCAGTACCGTGCGTTACATTTCCGGTAATAACGTCGACACCGGGAAAGGGTTCGAGGGCAAGGACCGCGAGCGTGATCTTGACCTTGGATATGTCGTGCAAAGTGGTAGCCTCAAAGGCGTTGGGGTTCGTGTGCGCAATGCAATGGCGCGCTCAAACTACCGCAGTGACATTGACGAGAATCGCCTGATCCTCAGCTACACATGGACCTTGCTGTGATGCGTTGATTACAGGTCGCAATTGCCCATGACTTGATAGGTGACTCGCTGAGTCTGGCCCTGATGATCGATGTAGACCATGGTGGCCGGTACGACATCGCAGCCGGTCGGGGTGTCGCTGACGGACACTACCTTGGCGATGTCCAGCGGATGTGCCGGGTCGTAGGGAGTGGCAGCGGGTTCGTTGGTGGCGGCCATGGCCGAGGTGGCGACGAAGGCCAAAAGCAGGGCAGTGAGGGTTTTCATCTGGATTCTCCTGGTTGATTCTGTTGGTTGAATTTTAGTCTTTGCTTCCATTGGATAAAGGGGGGCGGGGCCGATTCAGCGTTGCAGGCTACGTAACAATCGATGGTGTCCACTTCGATCGGTGCGGTGCAACCACCACGGTGTAGACTGAAAATCCTCCCGGTACGGAAAAGGAGCAAGCACAGCCATGATCGGCGCCGAGCTACTGTCAGCTGAAACCCTGACCATCGGATGGGTGATCTACGTTCCGATTCTGCTCTGGGCCATTGCACGCTCGCCCTGGGTCGAACTGTTCAGCGATCGCCGCCGCCAGCACCTGTTGTTTGGTACCGTGTTCGCCCTGTTCATGCTCTGGCTGGTCAGGCGGGATTTTGATACGGGCGTGTCCTATCACTTTCTCGGCATGACTGCGGTGACCCTGCTGCTCGACTGGCCACTGGCAATAGTCGGCGGGTTTGTTGCGCAAGCGGGGTTGGTCATGCTCGGGCGCCAGGACCTGGCGGCGATGGGGGTGAACGGTGCTTTGCTGATCATGCTGCCGGTGTTGATCACCGAGTGCTGCGCCATCCTGGTCGAGCGCGCACAACCGCGTAATCCCTTCGTCTACATCTTCGTATCCGGTTTTTTCGCCGCAGCGCTTTCGGCCCTGCTGTGCCTGCTGCTGGCGCTGTGGTTGCTGTGGTTCGACGAGCGCTTCGTGATGCCTTACTGGCTGGAGGATTTCGTCGGTTACCTGTGGCTGATCATTTTCCCCGAAGCGTTTATCAACGGCATGATCGTCAGCGCACTGGTGGTGTTCAGCCCCGAGTGGCTCGAAACCTTCAATCGCACGCGCTACCTGTCCGCGCCGTGGAAAGACGACGACCCCAAGGCATGATCCTCACCTGGCGGCCGACGTCGTGCAGGTCGGCCATCAATGACGAGGTTCAAAGTCCTCGCTGAACAGGTCGTCTTCGGCATCCGGGCTCACCGGAATCTTGTGTTCTTCCGACGCCCAGGCGCCCAGGTCGATCAGTTTGCAGCGGTCCGAGCAGAACGGCCGGAAGGTGTTGTCAGCACTCCATTCGACCGGGGCGCCGCAGGTGGGGCAGTTGACGGTTGGGGTTTGGCTCATGACTGGCCTCCACGCAATGTTAGGTAAAAGTGGTGCAGGCGCTCGACCTCGCTGTGCAGCCAGGCGAGGTCGCGGTCGTTGACCACCACATCGTCGGCATGGCTCAAGCGGTCCTGGCGACTGGACTGTGCCTTGAGGATCGCCTGGACTTGCTGTTCGCTGGTCTGGTCGCGCTGCAAGGTGCGTTCTATCTGCAGCTGCTCGGGTGCATCGATCACCAGCACCCGCTGGGTCATGGCGTACTGGCCGGACTCGATCAGCAATGGCGAAACCAGAATCGCATAGCGCGATTGTGCCTTGGCCAGGTGATCGCTGATTTCCCTGGCGATCAGCGGATGCAGCAGCGCCTCGAGCCAGCGACGTTCTTCGGGAACTTCGAAGATCAGTTTGCGCAACGCCGCGCGGTCGAGTTGGCCGTCGGCTTGCAGCACGTCGGCACCGAAGTGCCCGGCGATCTGCGCCAGCGCCGGGCGACCGGGTTCAACCACCCAGCGCGCGGCATGGTCGGCATCGATCACGTGCACGCCCAGGTCAATGAAGTGCTGGGCGGCCGCGCTTTTGCCGCTGCCGATGCCGCCGGTCAGGCCAAGAATCCAGGGTTTTTCCACAGGGGTATTCATTTCAAACCGACAAACTGCCAATAGAAGTCGGTTATTTGACCACCCCAGAGCAAGGCAATCCAGCCGGCAATTGCCAGATACGGCCCAAAGGGCATCGGCGTCGAGGTTTTTGCGTTGCGCATACGCAGCATGGCCACGCCAATGATGGCGCCGACCAGGGAAGACAGGAGGAGCGTCAGGGGCAGGATCTGCCAGCCACCCCAGGCGCCGAGCATCGCCAGCAGCTTGAAATCACCGTGCCCCATGCCGTCCTTGCCGGTCACCAGCTTGAACACCCAGAACACCGACCACAGCACCATGTAACCGGCGATCGCGCCCCACAGCGCTTCGTGGAGCGGCACGAACAGGGTAAAACTGTTGGCGATCAACCCCAGCCACATCAGTGGCAATACCAGGACATCCGGGAGCAATTGATGCTCGGCGTCGATCAGGCTCATGGCCAGCAGGCCCCAGGTCAGGAACAGCACCAGGCAGGCTGGCCAACCGAAGCCAAAGTGCCAGGCGATGAACCCTGACAGCAGGCCACAGGCCAGCTCGGTCAACGGGTAGCGCTTGCTGATCGGCGCAGCGCAGCCGGAGCAGCGGCCGCGCAAGAACACGTAACTGATGACCGGGATGTTCTCCCACGCCCGGATCGAATGGCCACAGTGGGGGCACTGGGAGTGAGGCAGCATCAGGTTGTAAGTCGGCAGTGGTGCAGGAGCGGGATGGCCGAGCATGTCTTGCGCTTGCAGGCGCCATTCACGCTCGAGCATCTTGGGCAGCCGCCAGACTAGCACATTCAGAAAACTGCCCACCAGCAAGCCAAGCACCAGGGCCAGAGCAACGAAGCCCAGTGGGTAGTGCTGCAGAATTTCATTCAAGGGCATGTCAGATCGCTGCGCCGAGTTGGAAGATAGGCAGGTACATCGCAACCACCAGGCCGCCGACGACAACCCCCAGCACCACCATGATAAACGGCTCCATCAGGCTGGTGAGGTTATCGACCATGTTGTCGACCTCGTCCTCGTAGAAGCTCGCGACTTTGTCGAGCATGTCGTCGAGGGCGCCCGACTCTTCGCCGATGGCTGCCATCTGGATGGCCATGTTGGGGAAAACCCCGGAAGTGCGCATGGCGAAGTTCAGCTGCATCCCGGTCGATACGTCCTGCTTGATCCGCAGCACCGCACGCTTGAACACGATGTTACCGGTGGCGCCGGCCACCGATTCCAGGGCCTCCACCAGCGGCACACCGGCGGCGAAGGTGGTGGAGAGGGTGCGGGCGTAGCGGGCCACGGCCGATTTATACAGCAGGGTGCCGACCAGGGGCAGCTTCAACAGCCAGACGTCGGTGCGATCACGGAATGCCTCGGAAGTCTTGAAGGCGCGGCGGACTCCGAAAAATCCTGCAATCAGGACGCCGAGCAACAGCCACCACCATTGCTGGAGGAATTCGGAGAGACCGATGACCATCACGGTAAACGCCGGCAACTCGGCGCCAAAGCCCTTGAACACCGATTCGAACTGCGGCACGACCTTGACCAGCAGAATCCCGGTCACGATGATGGCGACGAACACCACAGCCAGCGGATAGGTCATGGCCTTCTTGATCTTGGCCTTGAGGCTTTCGCTTTTTTCCTTATAGGTCGCCACCCGTTCCAGCAGGGTGTCCAGGGCGCCTGCCTGTTCGCCCGCGTCCACCAGGTTGCAGTAGAGCTCGTCAAAATACTGCGGCTTCTTACGCAGGGACGCGGCAAAGCTGTTACCCGCCGCAACCTCCTGTTTGACCTCGTCCACCAGCTTGCGCATGGCCGGGTTCTCGAAGCCCTCGCCGATGATGTCGAACGATTGCAGCAGCGGTACGCCGGCTTTCATCATCGTCGCCATCTGCCGGGTGAACAGGGAGATGTCCTGAGCCTTGATGCGTTTACCCAGGTTGAGAATCGAGATCGACTTCTTTCTTACCTTGCCCGGGTTGATGCCTTGCTTGCGCAACTGCGCCTTGACCAGTGCCGGGCTCTGACCGTTCAGTTCGCCGGTCATCTTCGTGCCTTTCCTGTCCGTGCCTTCCCAGGCGTAGACACTGAGTTTCGCTGCTTTGACCGCCATGTTCAGTCCTTGGTGACCCGGTTGATTTCTTCAAGGCTGGTAATACCTTGCATGGCCTTGTGCAGACCGGAAGTACGCAGGTCATCAAAACCGTCCTTGCGCATCTGGATATCGATTTGCAGCGAGTTGCCTTCGGCCATGATCAGATGTTGCAGCGCCGGGGTGTTTTTGACCACTTCGTAAATCCCCACCCGGCCCTTGTAGCCGCCATTGCACAGATCGCAGCCAACCGGCTCATAGATGGTGAAGGAGCCGATGCGGTCCTCGGGAAAGCCTTCCTTGATCAAGGCTTCGCGGGGAATATCAATGGGTTTCTTGCAATGGCTGCACAGTTTGCGTGCCAGGCGTTGGGCGATGATCAGGCTGACCGAGGTCGCAATATTGAAACCCTGTACGCCCATGTTCTGCAGGCGGGTAAGGGTTTCTGCCGCGCTATTGGTGTGCAGGGTCGACAACACCAGGTGTCCCGTCTGAGCCGCCTTGATGGCAATTTCTGCGGTTTCGAGGTCGCGAATCTCGCCGACCATGATCACGTCCGGGTCCTGGCGCAGGAACGAGCGCAGGGCCTGGGCGAAATCCAGGCCTTGCCGGGGATTGACGTTCACCTGGTTGATACCTTCCATGTTGATCTCCACCGGGTCCTCGGCGGTGGAGATATTGATGTCCACGGTGTTGAGGATGTTCAGGCCGGTGTAGAGCGACACGGTCTTGCCCGAGCCCGTGGGCCCGGTGACCAGGATCATGCCCTGTGGCTGCTTCAGCGCGGCCATGTACAGGTCTTTTTGTACCGGCTCGTAACCCAGAGCGTCGATGCCCATCTGGGCGCTGGAGGGATCGAGGATCCGGATCACCACCTTTTCGCCCCACAGGGTCGGCAGGGTGTTGACCCGGAAGTCGATGGACTTGCTCTTGGACAGGCGCATCTTGATCCGCCCGTCCTGGGGTTTGCGGCGCTCGGAGATGTCGAGACTGGCCATGACCTTCAGGCGTGCGGCGATACGTCCTGACAGTTGAATCGGCGGCTTGGCGACTTCGCGCAGCATGCCGTCGGTGCGCATGCGCACGCGGTAGCTCTTTTCGTAGGGCTCGAAGTGCAGGTCGGAAGAACCGCTTTTGATCGCGTCGAGCAGCATCTTGTGAACGAAGCGCACCACGGGCGCGTCATCGGCATCCTGACCGCCAACGGAGTCCTGGCTGTCATCGGCAGATTCGATGTCCAGGCCGTCGAGGTCGACGTCGGCCATGTCTTCCAGCCCGGTGGACTGGGTGTCGAAGAGCTTGTCGATAGCGTCGCTGAGCTTGTCATCCTCGACCAGGATGGCTTCGGTGGTCAGCCCGGTACTGAACTGGATGTCATTGATGACCTGGTGATTGCTGGGGTCGGACATGCCGATGAACAGCTTGTTGCCGCGTCGCCACAGAGGCAGCACATGGTGCTGACGAACCAGTTTCTCGCTGACCAGCCCTTTGGGCAGGACTTCCTTGTCGAGGGCATTGAGATCGAACAGGGCCATGCCGAAATGCTCGGAAGCGATTTCGGCGACCAGCCGACTCTTTACCAGCTTGTTCTGCACCAGGTGGTTGACCAGCGAGGTGCGGTTTCTTTGGGACTGCTGATACGCCTGTTGCGCGCTTTTTTCAGTCAACAGCTCGGCCAGGACCAATTGTTTGGCCAGGCCGCTAAGAGCGATGTCATTCATTGGGATACCGGACGCAGACAGTTCATGACTTATAGCCTAGTCAAGGGACGGAGCCAAACCATGGCTGCAGAAGTGACAAAAAATGTCAGTTAGTGCGGTTTTCCAGGGCCTAGGAAGGGCCTGACAGAATCCGGCGCCCAAGCCGGCTGGGGAGCAGGCAATTGGCATGGGCTGTGCTGGAGATAATCCAGATCATGAGATTCCGACTCATGCATGGAGTTTTCTATGAATAACCAAAAAGGTTTTACCCTGATCGAGCTGTTGATCGTGGTGGCAATCATCGGGATTCTGGCGACGTTTGCGATTCCGGCTTACTCGAAGTATCAGGCCAAGGCGAAAGTGACGGCAGGTCTGGCGGAGATTTCCGCGCTGAAGGTGCCTTTTGAGGATGCGATGAATCAAGGTACCGACATCGCTGCAACGACTGCTGCGTTCAACGCCACGACCTCAAATTGTGTAACAGCTTCGACGGGAACAGGCAGTACAGGCGTCGGTAGTATTGTGTGCACGATTGCCAATGCGCCTGCTCCTGTCGTAGGTAAAACGATCACGCTGACCCGTTCAGCTACGACTGGTTGGACTTGCGCTACCAAGGTGGAACAGCAGTACGCGCCTAAAGGCTGCACAGGTGTTGCAGATACGTAAGTCTTGATTTCATTGTCTACATAGCTCTTCGAGTACCCCGCCTTGTGACAGAGGCGGGGTATTTTTTTGGGCGTGGTCATGGTGAGTTCAAAAAAACCCCACAATTCATGGCCTTAGGCCCACGCCAAAACCCGCAACTTGCATGTCGATAAATTCCAACTCATGCAATTTGCATGATTTCGAAAATAGTACAAAATACCAAGCCATTGATATATAAGGATTTTTTGTTCGTTTCAAAGTTGGCACAGCGTTCGCAATATACCCAGTAACCCTGCTGACAAGACACGCAGCAGACTTTCCAGAAAAACAGGAGTTACTCGTATGAAGAAGTTCGCTATCACTGCCGCTGCTGCTACCGCGCTGACCCTGACCATGGCCGGTTCCGCATTTGCACAAACTACCCAGGCTACCCAAGCACCAATGGTGCTGGCGGCTGGTGAAATGACCGAAGCCAAAGAAGCTACTTCCGATACCTGGATCACCACCAAAGTCAAAGCTGACCTGGTTACCGAAAAAGGCATTCCTGGTACCGACATCAAAGTCGAGACCAACAAAGGCGTGGTATCCCTGTCGTCCACCGTTGCTGTGACTGACGCTCAGAAAGATATGGCCGTAGCTATCGCCAAGAAAATCAAAGGCGTCAAAGCGGTCTCCGCTGATGGCCTGAAAGCCGAGTAAGGCAAGGCTTCTCGCCTGGACCGGGAGAAGGCGCGACAGACGGGCCGAGCTATACGTCTGTTGCTGCTTTGGAGTTCATGCGAAAGGTCATAAGGATGTGACCATTACAGGCCCCGGCATTCGTGTCGGGGCCTGTTTTATTGTGTCGGGAGGAAAGGATTTCTATTGAGTCGGTAGGAAAAGATCGCAGCCTCGTTTCACTCGACAGCTCCTACAAAGCTCCTACACAGCTTCCTACGCCCTACGTCCTGCGCCCTCTACAGGCCGCGTTTGCTTGTGATCTGCACCAGGCGATTACCTTCAAATCGCAAGAACTGATACATCCCGCCGTTCGGCCCGTAGGTCCATTCTTCTACCTGGTACTCCTCGCGCCGGTTCACGCTGCGTTTGTAGCCCAGCGGGTCCCGGGCGACCGGCTCGCCGCATTTTTGCAGAACCTCTGCAGTGCGGTCGCCGACGCTGATCAGTTGGCTGCCGCAGCGCAGGGTGTCGGCTGCCCAGGCCTGCCCGGCGAATGCCAGCAGAGCCAGGCCAAGGACGTGTATTCGGATCATCATTCGGCATCCAGGTGCAGGGGTGTAATGACTCGGCCGTCGCTCTGCGGTTCGCCGAGCGTGGCGTCGATGAAGTACACACGGTCGTCGGCCAGTTGGCACTTTTCGACCAGGTAATCCTTGATGCTGCTGGCGCGATCCTGACCAAGCTGACGCAACAGCACTTCGTTGGAACTCCAGAACCTGATCACGGCCTCGCGCATCTTCGCAGTGCGCTCTTCCTTGCCCAGGTCTTTCCATTCGGCAGGCGGCTGGGTCTTCAGGCGAGTGCGGTAGATGCCTTCCAGCAACGGACCTTTCTCGCTGTCCGGTACCTGCAGCAACCCGGCGTTGGCCGGTACTTTGTCGCCGCGACGCTGGAGCATCTTGTAGTAGTTGTACTGGTATTCCCGCTCAAGCCGTTGCTCGGCGATCAGTGGGCCGTCGCTGCTGGCGGCCGCAGTGCCTTCAATTTCCAGACGTAGCGCCGGGCGTTCCTTGAGGGCTTGCGAGAGCTTGACCAGGGCGGCCTCGGCGTCCTTGCTCAGCTCACTGGAACCTGGGGCAAAGGAGACGGTGCCCAGGTCCTGGGAACCGCCACCGCTGACCAGGCCGCCGATCAGCTTGAATGGCGCGGCAGCGGCTTTCACGATCAGGTTGCGCAGGGTTTGCCAGACAATAGGCATGACGCTGAATTGCGGATTGTTCAAATCGCCGGTCACCGGCAGCTCGATGGAAATCTTGCCGTCGACATCCTTGAGCAGGGCGATCGCCAGTTTCAGGGGCAGACTGACGGCGTCGGGGCTGTCGACTTTTTCGCCCAGTTGCAGTTGCTCGACCACCACCTTGTTTTCGGCCTTCAGCTGGCCTTTGGTGATCATGTAGTGCAGGTCGAGGTTGAGCCGGCCCTTGCGAATGCGATACCCGGCGAATTTGCCGGAGTAGGGCGTCAGCGTGGTCAGTTCCACCCGCTTGAAACTGGTGGCAATGTCGAGGCTGGCCATCGGGTCGAATGGGTTGACTGCACCCTTGATGGTCACCGGCGCGTAGCGATCGACCTTGCCCTTGACGTCAACGCTGGCGGGTTTCGCCTGGCGGCTGTCGATGGTGCCGATTGCGCCGTTGAGCTGCTGGACGGCCGTGGCGAAATTCGGGGTCAGGCTGAAGTCGGCAAAGTTGGCCGAACCATCATTGATGGCGATGCCGCCCACATGGATGCCCAGCGGCTTGTCCTTGCTGGCCGGTTTGGCGGCTGCACCCTTGGTGCTCGCATCGGCCGGTTGCGGGATCAGCAGGTCATCGACGTTGGTGGTGCGGTCATCATTGATCATGAAACGCACGTACGGCTGGAACAGGTTGACCTTGTCGATCGACAGGCTGTCGCCATGCTGGTAGTTCAGGCCTTCGACCACCACCTGTTGCCACTTGAGGAAGTCGCGGGTCTTGAGGGTGTCGAGGGTATGCAGTTGATCGACCTGGGCGCGGCCGGTGACGCTGAAAGCGAGCGGCTCGGTGCTTTTCAGGTCGACCGCCAGATCACTGCCCAGCATGCCGCTGCGCAGTTCCAGGCGAATGAACGGGTTGATGTAAGACTGGGCGACCCGCAGGTCGATGTCCTTGGTCTGCACCTTCAAATTGGCGGTGACCGGGGCCAGGTTGACCACGCCGTCTGCGGTGAGCTTGCCTTGCTTGCCGACGCCGGTGTCGAGCTTGAGGTTGAAAGGCGAGCCATTGAGGCTGTCGAAATTCTGCAGGTCGACGTTCAGCGGGCTCAGGTCCAGCTCTACGGCGGGCTGTGCCTTGCGGTCCGCCAGATGCACCTGGTAATTGCGCAGTTGCACGTCCTTGAGCAGCACTTGCCAGGGTTTGCCCGGCGCTGCCGGCTCGGGTTTCGGCGAGTCCGCGGCCGCCGGGGTGCTGGCGGGTTCGGCCTTGGCTATGGCGGCCGCTTTGGACGGTTGGCTGGCGAACAGTTTTTGCCAGTCGAGTTGCCCATCGGACTCCAGCGCGGCCCATGTTTCCAGTTTGTTGCTGCGGATCTTGCCGACGACAACCTGTTGTTTGGCCAGATCGATGGTGGTTTCAGTGACGTCCAGTCGTTCCAGCTTTGCCAATTGCCGCCCGTCCGGGGCCTTGATGGCGAAGGGCGAGACACTGAGCGCGAGGTTACTCAGCAGCAGCTCGGTTTGCTTGGACAGGTTGAGCTTGTAGTCGGTGCTCAGGCTGTAGACGCCGTCTTCCAGCACCAAGGGTGCCGAATCGCGCACATAAGGCCAGAACGCCTTCATCCTGCCGTCGGTGATCTTCAGTTTGCCTTCGGAGGCGATCGGGATGAGGCTGAAGTTGCCTGTCCAGTCGATCTGCCCGCCGTTGGGACCTGCGGCCACCAGCGTCATGTCGGCACTGTCTTCGGGCAGGGTGCTGAGGTTTTTCAGTTCGAAGTCGAGTTTGTCGTAGAGAAACTCGATAGGTTCGCTGGGTCGGGCATCTTTGAAATGCACCACGCCATCAGCCAGTTTGATCCGTTCAATTCGCAGCGGAAACGGCTTTGCATCCGGATCCGGCGGGACCGGTTCGCTGGCGGGAATTTTGAAGAGACCGAGCAGATTGAGTTTGCCTTCCTTGTCGAACAGGATTTCGCTCTTGGGTTTGTTCAGCTCAATGTCGGACAGGTGCAGCGCCTTGGTCCACAGGCTGTCGATCTGCAGGTTGGCGTAGAGCCGTTCGAACCCGACCTGCTCCTTGCCCGGTTCGCCAACGATCAGCCCCCACAGCGTTAATTCCAGGCTGAACGGATTGAGTTCGATGCGCTGGATGTGCGCAGGCACCGTTGCGTAATCGGCCAATTGTTGATTGGCGACCCGCAACGCGATGCCCGGCAAAATCAGAAACCCCAGCAGGCTGTAGAGAGCCAGAGCAGTCAACAAGGCGCCAATGGCGCGGATCAATCCTTTGGGCATGTGCGGCTTCATCTGTCTGAATCGGAGTGCGTTGGAGTATGGCACGCGATTCTGGTTCCGAAGTGGTCGCGCTTTGCAGGATTTCTATGAAAATGTCGAAGAATTTCAGAGTTGCAGGATCAAGGTCTTCAGCGGCGGCTGCTGATCCATCGACGGAAAGTCTGCCCCGGGGGTCATTACGGTCCATTCGCGAACCGGTCGGCCGGCCTTCTGCGCGCAGCGCAAAACCTGTTCGCGCCAGTCCTCCATGCTGACTTTCGCCAGATTGTTGCAGCAGATCAGCACACCGTTATCAGCCGTGCTCAGCAGCGCAGGCTTGAGCAGGCTCTGGTAGTCGCGCAGCAGGTCGACGGTGCCGAAAGCGCTCTTGGCCCAAGCGGGTGGGTCGAGCAGCACCAGGTCGTATTGACGCTGCTCCAGGCGCAGGTAAGCGGGAAGCTTGTGGCCGCGACGCTGGCTGATGGGCAGGCCGGCGAGTTGGCGGATCGCCGGGAAATAATCGGACTGGATGAATTCCATGGTCGGCAGTTGCGGGTTAAGCAGACCATTCTCGCGCCCGACCGCCAGGTTACCCTCGGCGAAGTCCAGGTTGCACACCTCCCGCGCGCCGCCGGCTGCGGCGCTGAGGCCGACGCCACAGGTGTAGGCGAACAGGTTGAGTACGCTTTTGCCTTGGCTGTGCGCCTTGACCCAGCCGCGGGTGTTACGCAGGTCGAGGAACAGCAGAGGATCCTGTCCGGCATGACGGCCGCGAACTCGATAGTTGAGGCCCCACTCGTGGCCGATCAGGTCCTGCAGCGCTGCTTCGTCGGCCCGGTAGACGGTGTCTTCGCGATCAATGCGCGAATTGCCCCGGGAGCGGTCGTTGTAGACCAGCAACGTCTCCAGGCCCAGGTGCTGGTTGATGGTCGCGTGCAGGCCAAGCAGGGCTTCGCGTTCCAGCGACTGGTGGAAGCTTTGCACCAGCAGTTGCGGGCCATAGCGGTCGATGGTCAGGCCGCCGGCGCCTTCCTGGCTACCGTGGAACAGGCGGTAGCAATCGGTGCCTTGTTGATGCAGCTCGGCGAGCAGGTCCTGGCGATGATCGAGGGCGGCGCGCAGCGCCTGATTCAAGGAAGACATGCTGTGCGCCTTGCAGAGGGAATTTGGCGCGGGAGTTTAACAGCTTGGCTGTTAACCGAGGTGCTGCCATTGCGAGCAGGCTCACTCCCACGTTGGATTTTTGACTATTCTTCCCTGTGGGAGCGAGCCTGCTCGCGATGCTTTTAGCTGAGCAATCCCATCCGCCGCTTTGCCCGCTGCACCGAACCATTACGCACGGCCCAGCGCAGCATCGGCGCACTTCGATTGATGCTGGCGCGGATCAGCTTGCGTTGCAGCGGGCTTTGACTTACGCCTAGCATGTCACTGGCCCAATCGGGCAGCAGGTCAATTCCGGCCTGCATCATCAGGCCGCCAAAGGGCTTGGCCAGGCGGCTCGGAGCTGGGGCGTTGAGCAGCAACTGCAACACTTCGCGACTGCGCTCATCGCACAATAGTTGCGGGCGAATACTCTCCAGGTAGTGGGATATTTCCAGCCGGGAGCGGGGCACATCCCGGGCACCCAGGCGTTCGGCGATCAGCGCGATCTCGGCGTAGTAACGGTCCTGATCGGCCAGCGACAACTGTGGGTTGCGGTAACGCAGATGCGCCGCAAGAAAGTTGCTGACTTCCGCCACATGCACCCATGTCAGCAAAGACGGATCGCTGGCGGCGTAAGGCCGTCCATCGGGTGCCGTGCCGGTGACCTGCAAATGGATGGTGCGAACCTTCTCGATCAGCCAGTCGGCATCCTTTCGCGAGCCGAAAGTAGTGCCAGAGATGAATTGGCCCGTGCGGCGCAATCGACCCAGCATGTCTTCACGAAAATTTGAGTGGTCCCATACTCCGGCCAGCGCCAGGGGATGCAGGGCTTGCAACATGAGTGCACTGATACCGCCGATCAACATGCTGCTGAAGTCGCCATGCACCTGCCAGCTCACCGAGTCGGGGCCAAACAAGCCAGGATCGCCCTTGGGGTTCTCCAAGTCGAGCGTGCCAAGCGACAGGCCCGTGAGGCTCATGATCTGCGTTTCGATGCGGGTGCGGATGAATTCCATGGTGACTCTGAGGAAAATAAATGGGTGTGCGCGCGTGTACTGTAGGAGCAAGCTCGCTCCTACAGGGCGGATCCCACCACGCGCGGTAACAGGCAATACGTTATTGGTTCAGGCGTTTATCCACCAGATCCTCAACCACGCTTGGGTCGGCCAGGGTCGAAGTGTCGCCCAGGCTGTCGAGCTCATTGCAGGCGATCTTGCGCAGGATACGCCGCATGATCTTGCCTGAACGGGTTTTCGGCAAGGCCGGAGCCCATTGGATCAGGTCCGGTTTGGCGAAGCTGCCGATTTCCTTGCTGACATGCTCCAGCAGTTCCTTCTTCAGTTGATCATTGGCTTCGGTGCCATTCATCGGCGTGACGAAGGCGTAGATGCCCTGGCCCTTGAGGTCGTGCGGGTAGCCGACCACCGCCGCTTCGGCAATGCTGTCGTGGAGCACCAGGGCGCTCTCGACTTCTGCGGTGCCAATACGATGGCCCGACACGTTAATCACGTCGTCGATGCGCCCGGTGATCCAGTAATCGCCATCCTCGTCCCGCCGCGCGCCATCGCCGGTGAAATAGTAGCCGGGGTAGGGCTTGAAGTAGGTGTCGACCATGCGCTGCGGATCGCCGTAAACGCTGCGGATCTGCGCCGGCCAGCTGGACTTGATCGCCAGCACCCCGCTGCCGGCGCCTTTGATTTCCTTGCCGGTGTCATCGAGCAATACCGGTTGCACGCCAAACATCGGTTGAGTGGCGCAGCCGGGCTTGATCCGCTGGGCGCTGACCAGGGGGCTGAGCATGATGCCGCCGGTCTCGGTCTGCCACCAGGTATCAACGATCGGGCAGCGCTGTTCGCCCACGGTATTGAAATACCAGTCCCACGCCTCCGGGTTGATCGGCTCACCGACGCTGCCGAGTAATCTGAGGCTCGCGCGGGAGGTTTCCTTCAATGGTTCGGGGCCTTCACGCATCAGCGAGCGCAGGGCGGTGGGTGCGGTGTAGAAGATATTGACCTGGTGTTTATCGATCACCTGCCAGAAGCGCGAACTGCTGGGAAAACTCGGCACACCTTCGAAAATCAGCGTGGTCGCGCCATTGGCCAGCGGGCCGTAGACGATATAACTGTGGCCGGTGACCCAGCCGACATCAGCGGTGCACCAGAAGACTTCTTCGTCGCGATAATCGAGCACGTATTTGAATGTCATCGCCGCTTGCAGCAGATAGCCCCCGGTGGTGTGCAGGACGCCTTTGGGTTTGCCGGTGCTGCCGGAGGTGTAGAGGATGAACAGCGGGTCTTCGGCGTCCATCGGCTCGGGCGGGCAATCGTCGCTGACCTCGCGCACGGCCTGGTGATACCACAGATCGCGCCCTTCAACCCATTCAACATCACCCTGGGTGCGCTCGACGACGATGACCGTGCTGACGTCAGGACAACTTTGCAGCGCCTTGTCGACTTTCGCTTTCAACGGCACGACCTTGCCGCCGCGCACCCCTTCATCGGCGGTGATCACCGTACGGCAATCAGCGTCGAGGATACGATCGCGTACGGAGTCGGGGGAGAATCCGCCAAATACCACCGAGTGCACCGCGCCGATTCGCGTGCAGGCGAGCATGGCGTAGGCGGCTTCCGGAATCATTGGCATGTAGATGCACACCCGATCGCCTTTCTTCACGCCACGGCTCTTGAGCACATTGGCCAGGCGGCAGACGTGGTGGTGGAGCTTGCGGTAGGTGATCTGGAGGGAGTCGACCGGGTCGTCGCCTTCCCAGATGATGGCGACCTGATCGCCGCGTTGTGCCAGATGACGATCGATGCAGTTGTAGCTGACGTTCAACCGGCCCCCGGCAAACCAGCTGGCTTCGCCGGTTTTCAGGTTGTAGCGCTGCACGGTCTCCCATGGCGCACTCCAGTCGAGGAAGCGTGTCGCTTGTTCTGCCCAGAAGGTGCTGGGGTGTTCGATGGATTGGCGGTACAGGCGCTGATAGTCGTCTTGACTGAGATTCGCAGCCCGGCGGACGGCATCGGCTTTGGGGAACGTGCTGATATCGAACATGACGGTTCCTTATTCTTGTTTGCACGACAAGAGGGGAGCTGCGCGACCCTCGTAGGAGCTGTCGAAGGCTGCGATCTTATGGTCTTCAAAAGCAAAATCAAAAGATCGCAGCCTTCGGCAGCTCCTACAAGGTTAGTACCCCCGCAGGAACGGCGTCAGGTTAACCGCGGTGACGACCGCGGAAGTAGTTGATCAGACCTTGTGTAGAGGCATCGTCAGCCGGCGTTTCTTCGCTGCCAACCAGACGGTTGTAGACGCCTTTGCCCAGCTCCTTGCCCAGCTCCACACCCCATTGGTCAAAGGCGTTGATGCCCCAGATCACGCTCTGCACGAAGACTTTATGCTCGTACATCGCCACCAGCGCGCCGAGACGACGCGGGCTGATGCGCTCTACCACGAGGGTGTTGCTCGGACGATTGCCCGGGATCACCTTGTGCGGCGCGATCTTGTGTACGTCTTCTTCGCTCACGCCTTTGTCGCGCAGTTCGGCTTCGGCTTCGGCGAGGGTCTTGCCGAGCATCAGTGCCTGGCTCTGGGACAGGCAGTTGGCGTACAGCCACTGGTGATGGTCGGATACCGGGTTGAAGCTGACGATCGGCACGATGAAGTCCGCCGGGATCAGTTGAGTGCCCTGGTGCAGCAGCTGGTGATAGGCGTGCTGGCCGTTGCAACCAACGCCGCCCCAGATGACCGGCCCGGTGTCAGTGTTAACGGGCGTGCCATCCTGGCGGACGCTCTTGCCATTGGATTCCATGTCCAGCTGCTGCAAGTGCTTGGTGATGTTGCGCAGGTAGTGGTCGTACGGCAGGATCGCGTGGCTCTGCGCGCCCCAGAAGTTGCCGTACCAGACGCCGAGCAATGCCAGCAGCACCGGCATGTTCTGTTCGAAAGGTGCGCTCTGGAAATGCTGGTCCATGGTGTAGGCACCCGACAGCAGTTCCTTGAAGTTCGACATGCCAATGGCGAGGGCGATCGGCAGGCCGATGGCCGACCACAGCGAGTAACGCCCGCCAACCCAGTCCCACATCGGGAAGATGTTTTCTTCGCGAATACCAAAGGCCACGGCAGCGGCGTTGTTGCTCGAAACCGCGATGAAGTGGCGATACAGCTCGGCTTCCGAACCACCCTGGGCGAGGTACCAGGCGCGTGCAGCCTGGGCGTTCTTCAGGGTCTCGAGGGTATTGAAGGATTTGGACGAGACGATGAACAGCGTGGTCTCGGCCCGCAGCTTCATGGTCAGTTCGTGAAATTCGCTGCCGTCGATGTTCGCCAGGTAATGGCAGCGCACGCCTTTCTGGGCGTAGGACAACAGTGCTTCGGACACCAGCTCCGGGCCGAGGAACGAGCCACCGATGCCGATGTTCACCACGTCAGTGATTGGCTTCTCGGTGTAACCGCGCCACAGACCGTCGTGGATGCGGCCCACGAGATCGGTGATCTGGTTCAACACCTTGTGTACTTCCGGCATCACATTGACGCCGTTGACCGACAACTTGTCGCCTACGGGGCGACGCAGGGCGGTGTGCAGCGCAGGGCGTCCTTCGGACGAGTTGACGATTTCGCCTTCGAACAGCGACTTGATCGCGCCCTTGAGGTCGACTTCATTGGCCAGGCCCACCAGCAGGTTGCGGGTCTCGGCGTTGATCAGATTCTTTGAATAGTCGAGAAACAGGCCGCAGCTGCTGAGGGTGAATTGCGTGAAGCGCTGCGGATCGGCATTAAACGCTTCGCGCATGCTGAAATCCTGCATGGCTTGGCGGTGATCATTCAACGCTTGCCAGGCGGGCAGAGCGGTCACGTCGTGAGGAGTGCGGTAGTACGCCATCGCTGCGGGTTTCCTTTTTACTTGAACGGCTTTTGAACACTAAAAATACCGGATCGCTGCGGGTGGGCGTCCGGTCAACTGCGTCGTCACGTTTTCGTGGCGCAGGGCGAATACAGTAACTCTCGCGCTGCAATCTGTCTTGACTTTGTCTGACCCGTCCCCGGTACTTTTTTATACATGAAGACTGGGGCGAGCCGACAAACGGAAGGAAAAGGTGTTTCTGGTTCGATCAGGCGACCTGAACCGGGATGGCGTTGCTGGTGTGGCTCAGTTCGTTACCTGGTGCCATGTAGAGCATGCGCGGCTTGAAGTTGAGCAGCTCGGCTTCGCTGTAATGGGCGTAGGCGCAGATGATCACGCGATCGCCGACCTTGGCCTTGTGCGCAGCGGCACCATTGACCGATATCATGCGCGAGCCTTCTTCCCCGCGGATCGCGTAGGTGGTGAAGCGCTCGCCATTGTCGACGTTGTAGATCTGGATCTGTTCGTACTCACGGATGCCGGACAGGTCCAGCCATTCGCCGTCGATGGCGCAAGAGCCTTCGTAATCGAGAACAGCGTGGGTGACTTCGGCGCGATGCAGCTTGGCCTTGAGCATGATGGCGTGCATTTTTTGTTATCCCGGGTCGAAATTGGGTAGTGAAAGCTGAGGCAGATCCCATGTGGGAGCGAGCAAACCCGCTCCCAGGGGGAGCGCGGTGCTTAGGCGGGCGCGTCCAGGTTCAAGTGCAGGTTGTCGATCAACCGGGTTGTGCCGAGGAACGCAGCGACCAGAATCACCACATCCCGATCCTCGGGAGTAGCGGGACGCAAGTTTTGCCCCTGGCGAATTTCCAGGTAATCAGGGCGCAGCCCGGCCGCTTGCAGTTGCTGCAACTTGGCGTGGATCAGCCCCGGATAGTCGCGATCCCCTTGCTTGATCGCCTCGGCGATCTCGCTCAGCGTGCGATACACAATCGGCGCGACGGCCCGCTGTTCTTCACTGAGGAACCCGTTACGCGATGACAATGCCAGGCCGTCGGCCGCACGCACGGTCGGCTCGCCGATGATCTGGATGGGCATATTCAGGTCATGAACCAGTGACTTGATCACCGCCAGCTGCTGGAAGTCTTTCTGGCCGAAGATCGCCAGGTCCGGCTGAACCATGTTGAACAGCTTGCTGACGACCGTTGCCACGCCTTCGAAATGCCCAGGGCGGCTGGCGCCACACAAGCCTTCGGACAGTTGCGGCACACTGACCCGCGTCTGCCCGGCCATGCCATCGGGGTACATTTCCTCGACGCTCGGCGCGAACAGCAGGTGGCAGCCGGCCTGGAGCAGTTTTTCCTGGTCGGCGGCGAGGGTGCGCGGGTATTTGTCGAGGTCCTCGCCGGCGCCGAATTGCAGCGGATTGACGAAAATGCTCGCGACCACAAAATCCACCCGCTGGGTGGCCTTGGTCACCAGTGCGACATGGCCGCTGTGCAGGTTGCCCATGGTGGGCACAAAGCCGATACGTTTGCCTTCACTGCGGGCCCGCGCCACGGCGGCCCGGAGTTCGCGTACGGTTTTTACGGTGTTCATGCAGAGAATCCGTGTTCGATGCCTGGGAAAGTCGCCGCTTTGACTTCAGCCACGTAGGCGCTCAAGGCCGCCTGGATGCTCGGTTGTCCGGTCATGAAGTTCTTCACGAACTTGGGCACGCGCCCGGTGATGGACAGGCCCAGCATGTCGTGCAGCACCAATACCTGGCCGTCGGTCGCGTGACCTGCGCCGATGCCGATCACCGGGATTTTCACGGCGTGGGTGATTTCCTCGGCCAGCTCGCTCGGCACGCATTCCAGCAGCAGCATGGCCGCGCCGGCCTGTTCCAGGGAGATGGCGTCGGCACGCATCTGCCGCGCCTGATTTTCGCTCCGGCCCTGGACCTTGTAACCGCCGAGCATGTTCACCGACTGCGGCGTCAACCCCATGTGCGCGCACACCGGAATACCGCGTTCAGCCAGCAGGCGAATCGAATCCGCGAGCCACAATGCGCCTTCGACCTTGACCATATGCGCACCGGCCTGCATCAACAGGGCGCTGTTGGTCATGGCTTGTTCAGTGGTGGCGTAGGCCATGAACGGCAGGTCGGCGAGGATCAATGCGTCCGAATTGCCGCGTTTGACGCAGGCCACGTGGTAAGCCATTTCTGCGGTGCTGACCGGCAGGGTGCTGTCGTGTCCTTGCAGGACCATGCCGAGGGAATCGCCCACCAGCAGCACTTCAACCCCGGCCTCATTGCAGGCGTGGGCGAATGTCGCGTCATAGCAGGTCAGCATGGTGATTTTTTCACCTTTTTGCTTGAGACCTTGCAGGGTGGTCAGGGTAATGGCTGGCATCAAAAGGTTCCTCATTCAGGCGCTGTGGAAACTACTGCGAGTAACGCGCGTGATTCTTCGTTGAATACAGGCGCACGGTCTGTTGTCGTGCTTTTATGGCCTGAATTGCGCCCTGTAACGCCGTGTTGACGGCGGCGGGACGCCTATAGTCGTGAGGAGAACCCGGGAAGTCAATTGCATGTGTTACCGGGTTGTTACGGCAGGGGTGTTACCGGGGTAACTGATGCGATTCAGCACATGCAGACAAAACCAATGTGGGAGCGAGCCTGCTCGCGATAGCGGTGTATCAGCCAGCATCAATGTTGGATGACAGGCCGCTATCGCGAGCAGGCTCGTTCCCACAAGGGGGTATCAATTTTAGGGTAGGCGTTCCAGGCCGACGAACGGGCAGGCGAGAAGCAAGTCCTTGAGGCTGCGACCATCGGCCAAACGCAAATCCGCTGGTGCCAATTCGGCCAGCGGATAGAGAACGAAGGCCCGCTCCTGCATCTGGTAGTGAGGCACTGTGAGGCGAGGCAGGTCGATCAGGCGATCGCCAAACAGCAGGATGTCGAGATCCAGCGTGCGCGGGCCCCAGCGTTCCAGGCGCTGGCGGCCTTGTCCGTTCTCGATGGCTTGCAGGGCATCGAGCAGTTCCAGCGGCTCGAGGGTGCTGTCGAGGGCGGCAACCGCATTGGTGTAACGCGGTTGCCCGGGTAACAGCGAATCGCTTTGATAGAAAGCGGAAACCCCGGCCAGCGTGCTGTGCGGCAACTGCGCCAGCGCCTCGACGGCGCTGCGCAGTTGTTCGGCGGGGTCGGCCAGGTTGCTGCCCATGCCGATGTAGATGCGTTCCATCAATTACTCGCCGGTAGCGCTCGGGGCATCGGCCGCGCGTTTGCGCTTGGCGCCACCGCTGCGACGACGCTTGCGTGGGGCTCCGGTGCCTTCATCCTTGCCGCTGAGGTCGCGGATCATGTCGCGACGCTCGCTGTCGTTGGCATCCTGGTAGTCCGTCCACCATTCACCCAGGCCATCGGTCTGCTCACCCGCGCTTTCGCGCAACAGCAGGAAGTCGTAACCGGCGCGGAACCGCGGGTTGTCGAGCAACAGGTCGGCACGTTTGCCGCTGCGGCGTGGCAGGCGTTCCTGCATGTCCCAGATCTCGCGGATCGGCATGGTGAAACGCTTCGGAATAGCGATCCGCTGGCACTGCTCGGCGATCAGCTCGTGGGCAGCTTCCTGCATCGCCGGAATCGGTGGCATGCCGCGCTCTTGCAGGCGCAGTACGCGAGCGGGGAGGGCCGGCCACAGCAGCGCGGCGAACAGGAACGCCGGCGTCACCGGCTTGTTCTGCTTGATGCGCAGATCAGTATTGACCAACGCCTCGCTGATCAGCGTGTGGGTGTAGGTCGGGTTGTATTCCAGCGCCTCGGCACTGGCCGGGAACAACGGATCGAACAGCTGCAGGTCCACCAGCATTTCAAAGGTGTCTGCGGCATGCCCGGAGAGGAACAGCTTGAGGACTTCCTCGAACAAGCGTGCCGACGGGATTTCCCGCAGCATCGGCGCCAGCTCGCGAATCGGCGCGGCGCTGTGCTTTTCGATGCCGAAATTGAGTTTGGCGGCGAAACGCACGGCTCTGAGCATCCGCACCGGATCTTCCTGGTAGCGTTGCTTGGGGTCGCCAATCAAGCGAATCAGGTGATTGCGAATGTCGTGGACGCCGTTGGCGTAATCGAGGATGCGCTCACTGACCGGGTCGTAATAAAGGGCATTGATGGTGAAGTCGCGACGTTGCGCGTCTTCTTCCAGGGTGCCGTAGACGTTGTCGCGCAGGATTCGCCCGGACTCGTTGCGGGAAGATTGATTGCTGTCTTCTTCCTCGTCGTTTTGCGGGTGATTGGCACGGAAGGTCGCGACTTCAATGATTTCGCGGCCAAAGTGGATATGCACCAGCTTGAAACGGCGGCCAATGATCCGCGCATTGCGGAATTCGGCGCGGACCTGTTCTGGCGTGGCGCTGGTGGCGACGTCGAAATCCTTGGGCGTGATGCCGAGCATCATGTCCCGCACACAACCCCCTACCAGGTAGGCCTGGTAGCCGGCGTTTTGCAGGCGCTCGACGATATTCACCGCGTAACGGCTGAATTGACCCTTTTGCAGCGAGTGTTGGCCGCTGTTGAGCACTTCAGGCGTACTGCGAATGTGTTGCGTATGACGCTTGGGAGAACGGAATGACTGGAACAGCTTCTTCAGCATGGGATGCACTGTTTGAAGGAATGTTCGGCCATAACGAAGAATGACCGCATGATGGGCCGGGATTCTAGCATTTAGTCGAGGGATGGTGTAGGACGCAGGCGATATGACCTGTAGGAGCGAGCTTGCTCGCGAAAAATGTGATCGGTAATGCGGTTGGCCTAGGGCCCCATCGGTGCCTGAAGGTTCATCGCGAGCAAGCTCGCTCGTACAGGTAAGGCAAATCGCAGAAACCACAAGGGGAGCCGAAGCTCCCCAAGAAGTAGTTGCATGCTCTATTTTTATTATTGGTTTCGGGCTTTTTGTTTTTGTTAAGTGCCCTCGTCATGAAGTTTTTCCTTCATGACCCTCCCAATCGGGAGCCAAGAGCAAACGGATTGCTTTGGTCGCTGTGCTGCAGTGATCTATCGATCCAACCAGTTCAGGCTCTGTCTTAGGACAGTTTTTGTTGTTCTCGGCCTGGTCGTGGGGCAAGCCCCAAATACAACGCCTCTCCAAAAGAATCAGTTAGCTGCGCCTCTCGCCGTCTTGTTTTTATTGTGCGTGAGTCGATTCGTCTTATTTTTATTGTCTTGTGCATTGCTTGTTATTGTTCTTGTACCAGACATATAGCAGGGTGCGTGCCAACTTTTGTGAAACCCAGCAAAACAAGGGGTTAGGCTGGCTATCGAGCTTTTCGAGGGCCAAAAAAAGCCGGGGCTTCGTTACCGTAAGCCCCGGCTTCTGTTACGTGAAAAACCTCAGGTAACAGTTTTTTCACACATTCACCTGTTACCCGCACACTCGACAGCTGTCATTCAGCTCTCGCTGGCTACCCCGGTCTTGCGCCGCGGAATGCCCAGGCGTTGCCGGCGTTCCCACAGGCATTTACGGCTAACGCCGAGTTTGCGAGCCAGTTCGGTCTCGGTCATGTGGTCCTGGTGCTCGAGCACGAAGTGCTGGAAGTAGTCTTCCAGTGACAGGTCCTCGGTCGGCTCATGGCTGGTGTTACCCGGTCCATTACCCTGCTGCGGCGACAGGCCGATGAACTCATCGTCGTCAAGGTCGTTCAACTCGATGTCGATTCCCAGCAGCTCGGCGGAAATTTCCGGGCTCTCGCACAGAATCACTGCGCGCTCCACCGCGTTTTCCAGTTCACGAACGTTACCTGGCCAGGAGTAGTGTCGAATGGCCTGTTCGGCATCCGGGGCGAACTTGAGATCAGTGCGATTGACCCGCGCGCTCTGGCGAGCCAGGAAGGCGGTGGCGATTTCGTTGACGTCGGCACCCCGTTCGCGCAGCGCCGGCAATTTCAAGGCGATAACGTGCAGGCGGTAGTACAGGTCTTCACGGAACTGGCCAATTTTAGCCAGGCTCTTGAGGTCCCGGTGGGTCGCGGCGATCAGGCGTACATCGACCTTCTGCGACTGAACGGAACCGACCCGGCGGATTTCGCCTTCCTGCAACACTCGTAACAGGCGCGCCTGGGCTTCCAGTGGCAGTTCGCCGATTTCATCGAGGAACAGGGTGCCGCCATCGGCTGCTTCGACCAAGCCGGCACGACCGGCACTGGCGCCGGTGAATGCGCCTTTCTCGTGACCAAACAGCTCGGACTCGATCAAGCTTTCCGGAATCGCAGCGCAGTTCACCGAAATCATCGGTGCCTTGGCACGTCGGGACAGGTTGTGCAGGGCCCGAGCCACCAGTTCTTTACCGGTACCGGACTCACCCTGGATCAGGACATTGGAGTCGGTTGGCGCCACTTTGCGGATCTTGCTGTAGAGATCCTGCATGGGCGGGCACGAACCGATGATGCCGATCTCGCCATTGCTGTTGTCGGCTGCGTTTTTCGCCGCGCCAGGCGTGGCCTTGCCGGTCAGCGGCTCAGCGCCACTGCTCTGCAGCGATTGGCGGTCGCGCAGGATACGCGCGACAGCCTGGAGCATTTCGTCGTGATCGAAAGGCTTGGCGATGTAGTCCACCGCGCCCATCTTCATCGAGTCGACTGCCGAGCGCAGGCTTGCGTAACTCGTCATGATCAGCACGGGAGTGCCCTGGCCGAGCTTGATCAGCTCGGTGCCCGGTGCGCCCGGTAAACGCAGATCACTGACGATCAGGTCGAACGTGGGGATAGTGAATCGTTCTTGTGCTTCCTGCACAGAACCGGCTTCGCTGACCTGGTACTGGTTACGTTCCAGCAGGCGGCGCAAGGCGGAGCGGATAATTGTTTCGTCTTCGACGATCAAAATGTGCGGCATTGATTCGATACTCTCGACGGTCTCAGTTCACAGCGGACGTCGCTTCGACATGACGCGGCAAGGTCACCCGGATACGGGTGCCGCGCTGGCTTTGAACATCAGCCGGGCTGTCGATGGTGATTTGTCCATAATGCTCTTCAACGATGGAATAGACCAGTGCAAGGCCCAGACCGGTGCCTTCGCCAGGGTCCTTGGTGGTGAAGAAGGGTTCGAACAATCGGTCCATGATGTTCTTCGGAATGCCGCTGCCTTCGTCCTCTACGATCAGGTCGACCGTGTGTTCGCCGGCTTCGCTCTTGACCCGCACGGCACTGCCGGCAGGCGAGGCGTCGCGGGCGTTGGAGAGCAGGTTGATCAACACTTGAGCAAGGCGCTGGGGATCACCTTCGACCCAGTGATCAGGGTCGCACAGGTTGTAGAACTGCACCTCGAAATTGCGCCGGTTCAGGGCCAGCAGGCCGATTGCATCCTGGGCCACTTCGGCCAGACAGACGGGCTCGTCGCTATGCTGATGGCTGCCAGCGTGGGCGAAGCTCATCAGCGACTGGACGATGCGCGATACACGCTTGGTCTGTTCGAGAATCTGCCCGCTGATTTCCCTCAGCTCGCCATCGTCCTCGCGCTCCTCGCGCAGGTTCTGCGCCAGGCAGGCGATGCCGGTGATCGGATTGCCGATTTCATGGGCGACGCCGGCTGCCAGGCGACCAATGCTGGCCAGGCGCTCGGAATGCACCAGTTTGTCTTCGAGCATCTGGGTTTCGGTCAAGTCTTCCACCAGCAACACCAGGCCGCTGTTGCCCGGTGCCAGCGGCTCGTCGATGGCCGCCTTGTGCAGGTTCAGCCAGCGGGTCTGGCCATCCAGGGCCAGGTGCTGCTTGTGCAGGTGCTCGTCCGGAAGGTTGATGAAGCCTTGCAGCAGTTCTTTCCAGGGATCGGCGATGGTGCTCAGGCGCGATCCGACGACGCGCTGCGCGGCAATCCCGGTCAACTCCTCCATGGCTTTGTTCCACATGAGGATTTCCTGGTCCTTGGCCAGGGAGCAGACGCCCATGGGCAATTCCTGCAGGGTCTGGCGGTGGTAGCGGCGCAGGGCATCGAGTTCCGCAGCAAGGCCGGTGAGGCGCGAGTGGTAGTCCTCGAGGCGGCTTTCGATGAAATGGATATCTTCGGTAACGTAGTTTTCGCCGCCCGCCTTATAGGGCAGGAACGTCTCGACCATGTCCTGGGCAACGCTTGGTCCCATCAGGCCGGAAAGATTCGCCTCGATGCGGTCACGCAGTCGACGCAGCGCATAGGGGCGGCGCTCGTCGAATGGCAGGTAGAGGTCGCGCAGGGCCTGCTCGACTTCCTTTTGCGCAGCCTTGGCACCCAGCGGCTTGGCCAGTTGCGTGGCGAATTCCTGGGGCGAGGCGGCGTGCAGTTCGCGCCGCTGCGGCCGGCGCACGTTATCCACGGCACAGGCTTCGGCGGCGCTGGCTTCTTCCGGGCTGGCATTGGTGAACAATGAAATCAGGGTGAACATCAGCACGTTGGCCGCCAGCGACGCGATGGCCGCCATGTGCCAGCTGGTGTCATCCAGCACATAGATCATGTTCAGCAGCGGAATGTAGAAGCCCTGGAGATTGCCGACCAGCGGTAACAGCATGGTCACCAGCCACACCATGATGCCCGCGAGCAGGCCGGCGATGAAGCCGCGGCGGTTGGCGGTTGGCCAATACAGGACCGACAGGACCCCCGGCAGGAATTGCAGGGTGGCGACAAAAGCGACGATGCCGAGATTGGCCAGGTCCTGTTCCGCGCCCAATAACAGGTAGAAGCCGTAGCCGGCCATGATGATCGCGACAATCAGCGCCCGACGCGTCCATTTCAGCCAGCGGTAGATATTGCCCTCGGCCGGCGGCTGGTAGAGCGGCAGCACCAGGTGGTTCAGGGCCATTCCGGACAAGGCCAGGGTCGTGACGATGATCAGGCCGCTGGCCGCAGACAGGCCGCCGATATAGGCCAATAGCGCCAGTGCCTTGCTGTTGGCAGCAATGCCGATGCCCAGCGTGAAGTATTCAGGGTTAGTGGTGGCGCCGAGTTTCAGTCCGGCCCAGAGAATCAGCGGAACCGCCAGGCTCATCAGCAGCAGGAACAGCGGCAGGCCCCAGCTGGCACTGACCAGCGAGCGCGGGTTGAGATTTTCGGTAAAGGTCATGTGATACATGTGGGGCATCACGATCGCCGAGGCAAAGAACACCAGCAGCAGCGTGCGCCACGGACCTTCCTGCAGCGGTGTGTGCAGGGCGGCGAGGGCGGTCTGGTTTTGCAGCAACCACAGTTCGAGTTGCTGCGGGCCGTCGAACACGCCATACAGCGCATACAGGCCAACGCCGCCAATCGCGATCAGCTTGATCACCGACTCGAAGGCGATGGCGAACACCAGCCCTTCATGTTTTTCCCGGGTGGCGATGTGGCGCGAGCCGAAGAAGATCGTGAACAGAGTAATCAGCGCGCAGAAGCTCAAGGCTACGCGATGCTGCACCGGCTCGCGGGTGAGGATGCCAATGGAGTCGGCCACCGCCTGGATCTGCAATGCCAGCAACGGCAGTACGCCGATCAGCATGAAGATGGTGGTGAGCGCGCCGGCCCAGGTGCTGCGAAAGCGAAACGCGAACAGGTCAGCCAGCGACGACAGTTGATAGGTACGAGTGATTTTCAGGATCGGATAGAGCAGCACCGGCGCCAGCAGGAACGCCCCGGACACCCCGAGGTAGCTGGAAAGAAACCCGTAGCCGTACTGATAGGCCAGGCCTACCGTGCCGTAAAATGCCCAGGCGCTGGCATAGACCCCCAGCGACAGGGTGTAGGTCAACGGGTGGCGAATGATCGCCCGGGGGATCATGCCCCGTTCGCTGATCCAGGCTACGCCGAACAGCACCGCAAGGTAGGCGGCGCTGATCAGGATCATCTGGGTCAGGCTAAAGCTCATCGGCATCTTTTTGGCTCTGCAGGATGAAGGTCACGACGATCAGAATCAGCCAGAGCAGATAAGGGCGATACCAGGCGCCAGTGGCGTCGATCCACCAGTCCATGATGGCCGGGGAGAACAGGTAGATCCCCACTACAAGAAGCAGGACCAAGCGATAGATGTACATCCCGGCCTCTCTTTTTTATGCGCGTGCCCGAAAACGTGCGGCGATGGTAACGGATGGCGGCGCGACTGCAAGCGTCATCACTGCAGTTGTGCCTCGGGCAGGTGCAGTGTGCGCGGGATCTTCAGCGCATCCCAGTGGGCGATGCTCCAATCCAGCACCTCTCGCGGGGTGGCGTACGCGAGTTCGCTACCGGGCGTTTGCCCAAGTGCGCGCAGCGCCCGCAGGAGCAAGGGGGTTGCCTGATCTTCTGTCAGTGGCGGGGAGCGATAGGATTTGCCGAGCTTGTGGCCATCGGGCTGGGTGATCAGCGGAATATGCAGGTAGCGCGGTTGCGACAGGCCGAGCAATTCCTGCAGGTAGAGCTGGCGCGGCGTGGAGTCGAGGAGGTCGGCTCCGCGCACAATATCGGTGATGCCCTGCCAGGCGTCATCGAGGACCACAGCCAGTTGGTAGGCATACAGGCCGTCGCGGCGGCGGATCACAAAATCGCCGACCTCACGGCCCAGGTGCTGCCGATATTCGCCTTGTACGCGGTCGATGAAGTGGTATTCCAGTTCGGGGGCGCGCAAGCGAATCGCTGCATCCTCGGTTCCATGGCCGGCATTGCGGCACAGCCCCGGGTATATCCCGTGATAGGGCTCGAGTTGTTTGCGCGAACAGGTGCAGGCGTAGGCCAGGCCGTGGTTGAACAGGCGACTGATAATCTCGGCATAGGCATCGTGGCGGTCGCTCTGGCGCACCACCGCGCCGTCCCATTCAAAGCCGTAGCTCTCCAGTGCCTTGAGAATTGCCGCCTGGGCGCCGGGCTCTTCCCGGGGCGGGTCCAGGTCTTCCATGCGCATCAGCCAGCGCCCGCCCACCGAGCGCGCGTCGAGGTAGGACGCCAGCGCGGCGACCAGCGAACCGAAGTGCAGGTGACCACTGGGCGTGGGGGCGAAGCGTCCGGTGTAGGTGGGGGAGGCGATGGCAGTCATGGGGTAACGTTACTTTTTCCTGGCTGGCGCCAAACAACCTGTAGGAGCGAGCTCGCTCGCGACGGTCGTCAACGATAACGCTGAAAGCCTGATACCCCGCGGCGTCCTCAGGTTCATCGCGAGCAAGCTCGCTCCTACAGTGATGGCGATTTTATAGGCGCATCAGGTAACACAAATATCAGAAACAAAAACGGAGCGTTCGCACGCTCCGTTCTTTATCCAGGTCGCAATTACTTGCCGACTTGTTTTTCCTTGATTTCCGCCAGGGTCTTGCAGTCAACGCACATGTCGGCGGTAGGGCGGGCTTCCAGTCGCTTGACGCCAATCTCGACGCCGCAGGACTCGCACCAGCCATATTCTTCGTCTTCGATCAATTGCAGCGTCTTGTCGATCTTCTTGATCAGCTTGCGCTCGCGATCACGGGCGCGCAATTCGAGGCTGAATTCTTCTTCCTGGCTGGCACGGTCTGCCGGGTCAGGGAAGTTGGCCGCTTCGTCTTTCATGTGATCAACCGTACGGTCGACTTCCTGCATCAAGTCCTGTTTCCACTTGTTCAGGATCTTGGTGAAGTGAGCGCGCATGGGCTTGCCCATGTACTCCTCGCCCTTTACTGCCTGGTAGGGTTCGAAGCCGCTGATCGACTGGTTTTGCTGCTTTGCTTGGGTGGGCATGAAATGGACCGCCTCTACTCTTGTAATCCATTGCGCAGGATTGCTCCATCACCGACACCTGCCGGCCCTGCGGCTGCAAGCGGGCGAACTTACCAGATCAAATCGGACCGCGCTACTCCCGGATGTCGAGGTAGTGGCTCAATGGGCTTGCAAATGATTGCAAAGCCTTGTCTGGTGGTGCTGGAGACCTGATCAATTATTGATTTTAGTCAAACCTGGGGCACACGCTTGAGTCGTTTGAGACCAGCGTTATAACGCTCTGACCGCTTTAGCTTCTCGCTCGTTCCTGCGCTTGGGTAGAATCAGTTTTTTCTCCCGTTGAAGGAAGGCCGATGGCTCAGTCCTACAGTGCCCGCAGTCGCGCGATCGAACCGTTCCACGTCATGGCCCTGCTGGCCCGCGCCAATGAGTTACAGGCTGCAGGTCACGACGTGATCCACCTGGAAATCGGCGAACCGGACTTCACTACGGCCGAGCCGATCATCCAGGCAGGCCAGGCCGCCTTGACCGCAGGCAAGACCCGTTACACTGCGGCGCGGGGGATTCCCGAGTTGCGCGAGGCTATTTCGGGGTTCTATCAGCAACGTTACGGGCTGAATATCGACCCTCGGCGAATATTGATCACGCCAGGCGGCTCCGGGGCACTGTTGCTGGCCAGCGCCTTGCTGGTGGATCCGGGCAAGCACTGGTTGCTGGCGGACCCGGGGTACCCGTGCAACCGGCATTTCCTGCGGCTGGTGGAAGGTGCCGCGCAGTTAGTGCCGGTTGGCCCCGACGTGCGTTACCAATTGACCCCCGATCTGGTGGCGCGGCATTGGGACCAGGACAGCGTCGGCGCGTTGGTGGCATCGCCCGCCAATCCGACCGGGACCATTCTGACCCGCGACGAGCTGGCGGGCCTGTCCAGTGCGATCAAGGCGCGGCACGGCCATCTGGTGGTGGACGAGATCTATCATGGCCTGACCTATGGCACCGACGCGGCCAGCGTGCTGGAAGTGGATGACAGTGCCTTCGTGCTGAATAGTTTTTCAAAGTATTTCGGAATGACCGGCTGGCGTCTCGGTTGGCTGGTAGCGCCCGAAGCCGCCGTCGGCGAGCTGGAAAAACTTGCGCAAAATCTCTACATCAGCGCCCCAAGCATGGCTCAGCACGCTGCCCTGGCGTGCTTCGAACCAGCCACCATCAGCATTCTCGAAGAACGCCGTGCCGAATTCGGCCGCCGCCGCGATTTCCTCCTGCCCGCTTTGCGGGAATTAGGTTTCGGCATTGCCGTAGAACCGGAGGGCGCCTTCTACTTGTATGCCGATATCAGCAAATTCGGCGGTGATGCCTTCGCGTTCTGTCGGCATTTTCTCGAAACCGAGTATGTTGCAATTACGCCGGGGCTCGATTTTGGGCGTTACCAGGCTGGCCATCACGTGCGCTTTGCCTACACGCAAAATTTGCCGCGCCTGCAGGAAGCCGTCGAGAGAATTGCCCGCGGTCTGCGGAGCTGGCAAGGCTGATGCGCTTTGATCCTCCACTCGAAGAAGGCCGGCTGATCCGTCGCTATAAGCGTTTTCTCGCCGATATCGAGACCGTGAATGGCGAGTTGCTGACCATCCACTGTCCCAATACCGGCTCGATGCTCAACTGCCAGGTCGAGGGCGGGCAGGTCTGGTTCAGTCGCTCCAATGATCCGAAACGCAAGTTGCCCGGTACCTGGGAGATTGGCGAAACGCCCCAGGGGCGCTTGTTCTGCGTGAACACCGGGCGCGCCAACGGCTTGATCGAGGAAGCGTTGCGCGGTGGGGTCATCACCGAGCTGAACGGTTTCACTGAGCTCAAGCGTGAAGTGGCTTACGGTCAGGAAAGCAGTCGCATCGATTTCCGCCTGGATTACCCTGGCGGGCCAGCTTATGTCGAAGTCAAAAGTGTCACGCTGGGTTTCGATGGCTCATCGGTAGCGGCCTTTCCTGATGCAGTCACCCAGCGCGGGGCCAAACATCTTCGGGAATTGGCGCACCTGGCGCGGGACGGGATTCGCGCGGTGCAGCTGTATTGCGTGAACCTGACCGGCATCGAGGCGGTGCGTCCGGCCCACGAAATTGATCCAGCCTACGCCGAGGCGCTGCGTGAAGCGGTGGCCTGCGGGGTGGAAGTACTGTCCTACGGCGTGTGCTTGAGTCATGAGGGGATGCGGGTCGATCGGCGCCTGGCCGTGCTGCTCAACGGCTAAAGGTTGACCCATATTCCCTGAGCGTCTTCACGGCAGGGGACCGGTGTCAGGGACTGCCCGGCGCACGGGCCGGACACGCATTCGCCGTCCTCGATCAGGAACAGGGCGCCGTGGGTGGCGCACTGGATAAGGCTGTTGCTGGGGTCGAGAAACTGGTCGGGCTGCCATTCCAGGCCGACGCCGCGATGCGGGCAGCGATTGAGGTAGACGTATACCTGGCCGCTGCGACGCACGGCAAAGAGTTTGCGGCCTTCGATCTCGAAGCCGCGGCTGCTGTCATCGGGCAGTTCGGTGCCTGCGCAAAAAAACTTCATGGCTATCCTCGAGTGCCGAAACCTCTGACAGATGTGTCCGAGCTTGACGTGCAAATGCAAACAATTATCAAATGCCGGCTTCGCCCGCTGGAGGCCGGATGTCGAGGATACTTGGCCTGCCGCCTCCCTGTCCGGGAAAACCTTAAAGGAAGCTATTCATGCGCCTGAGTACCCGCGTTGCTGCGCTCTGTATCGGACTTCTCGCCAGTCATCATGCGACGGCGGCCGAGTTGCCCCAGCGGTGGGTCAGCGCAGGTGGCGCGGTATCGGAATGGGTCAGCGTCCTGGGGGGAGAGTCGAAGCTGGTCGGGGTCGACACCACCAGCCAGCACCCGCCAGCGCTCAAGGCGTTACCGAGCATTGGCTATCAGCGCCAGCTGTCGGCGGAGGGCATTCTGAGCCTGCGCCCACAGATTCTTGTGGGGACCGAGGAAATGGGGCCACCACCGGTGTTGTCGCAGGTGCGCACTGCGGGGGTGCAGGTCGAATTGTTCTCGGCCCAGCCTGACCTGGCGGCATTGCAGGGTAATTTGCAGCACCTGGGCAAATTGCTGGGTGCTGAGGAGCAGGCGTCCCGGGCGTTCCAGTCCTACCGCGCGCAACTTGACGAGCAACAGCTTCGGGTGACCCAGGCGCAGCTCAAGCAAAAGGCTCCCGGAGTGCTGTTGCTGGTCGGTCATGCCGGTGGCAAACCGTTGATCGCCGGCCAGGGCACGGCTGCAGACTGGATGCTGCAGAAGGCCGGCGGGCACAACCTGGCAACTCATACCGGCTACAAGCCGTTTTCCGTCGAAGCGCTGGCCAACCTCAATCCGCAGGTGCTGGTGTTCGCCGATCGCGTGCTGACAGGTGAAGAGGCCCGCGCGGCGTTGTTCAGGGAAAACCCGATTCTTTCCTCGACCCTTGCCGCCAAAAACGGGCGGGTCATCCAACTGGATCCGACCTTGCTGGTAGGCGGGCTGGGGCCGCGCTTGCCCGATGCGTTGAGGTCCCTCGCTGACGGCTTCTACCCGGGTATGTCCGCGCAATGACCGTGCTGGTCAAACCCCGAACCCTGTTCATCGGCTTGAGCCTGCTGTGTCTGCTGGCTATCTGGTTGTCGTTGGCGCTCGGGCCGGTCAGCCTGCCCTTGGTCGACACCTTGCGCGCCGGCTTGCGCATGGTGGGCGTGCCCATCGCGCCTGAAGGCCTGGAGCAGGCCGAATTGATCCTCGGTCAGATTCGCCTGCCCCGAACCCTGCTAGGCCTGGCGGTAGGCGGGGTGTTGGCGCTGTCTGGCGTGGCGATGCAGGGTTTATTCCGCAACCCGCTGGCCGATCCTGGGCTGGTGGGGGTCTCCAGTGGCGCTGCCTTGGGGGCGGCCATCGCGATTGTCGGCTGCTCGGCATTTGGCGGGCTTCCGGTGTCCTTCGGGCCCTATCTTCTATCGCTGTGCGCCTTCCTCGGTGGGCTGGGTGTGACCGCGCTGGTGTATCGACTGGGCCGGCGCAACGGTCAGACAAATGTCGCGACCATGTTGTTGGCCGGTATCGCCCTGACAGCGTTGGCGGGTTCGGCCGTGGGGCTCTTCACTTATATGGCCGATGACGCGACCCTGCGCACCCTGACTTTCTGGAACCTGGGCAGCCTCAATGGCGCCAGTTACTCGCGACTCTGGCCATTGTTATTGGTCAGTGTCGGCGTGGCGCTATGGTTGCCTCGCCGGGCGAGGGCGCTGAACGCGTTATTGTTGGGCGAGTCCGAAGCCGGCCACCTGGGCATCGACGTCGAAAGGCTCAAGCGCGAACTGGTGTTTTGCACCGCGCTGGGGGTCGGCGCCGCGGTGGCGGCGGCTGGCATGATCGGCTTTGTCGGGTTGGTCGTGCCGCACCTGGTGCGACTGCTGGCCGGTCCCGACCATCGGGTGCTGTTACCGGCTTCGATACTGGCCGGTGGCAGCCTGCTGTTGTTTGCCGATCTGGTCGCCCGTCTGGCCCTGGCGCCGGCCGAGCTGCCGATCGGGATAGTCACCTCGTTCATCGGCGCCCCGTTCTTTCTATTGCTACTGGTCCGGAGGCGCGTGTGATGCTGCGTACGCAAAATCTGCAAATCCGCAGGGGCACCAAGACGGTGCTGACGGACATCACGCTTGAGCTCAAGCCTGGAGAAGTGCTCGGCGTGCTGGGCCCCAACGGTGCAGGCAAAAGTACTTTGCTGGGGGCGTTGTGCGATGAGTTGAAGGCTGATCAGGGCAGCGTCTGGCTCGATGAGCTGGAGTTGAGTCAGTGCACGGGTGTCCAGCGAGCCCAGCGACTGGCCGTATTGCCGCAAGTCTCGACGCTGGACTTCGCCTTCCGTGTCGAGGAAGTTGTCGGTATGGGCCGCTTGCCTTATCAAACCGGTCGAGTGCGCGATGACGAAATCATCGCTGCCGCCTTGCAGGCCGCTGACGCCGGTCACTTGAGCGGCCGCAGCTACCTGGCCCTGTCGGGTGGCGAACGCCAGCGGGTGCATCTGGCCAGGGTGCTGGCGCAGTTGTGGCCGGGGCAGGCTGGGCAGACCTTGTTACTCGATGAGCCGACCTCAATGCTCGACCCGCTGCACCAGCACACCACGTTGCAAGCCGTGCGCGAATTTGCCAACCGGGGCGCGGCAGTGCTGGTGATCCTGCATGACCTGAACCTGGCCGCGCGCTATTGTGATCGCCTGTTGCTGCTCGAAGGCGGCCGGCAGGTGGCGCTGGATACGCCCGAGCAGGTACTGCGCCCGGAGCCGCTGAAGGCGGTGTTCGGGCTCGAAGTGCTGGTGCAGCCGCATCCTGAGCGTGGTCATCCGCTGATCATTGCTCGTTGAATCTGTCATAGGAGCGTAAACATGCGCGCAGTCTTGATTCTGGTGGTGCTCCTGCTGGGTGCCTGTACGCATGTTTCCGCGCCGCCACCTGCTCCACCTCCGCCGCCGCCTTTAGCCGGGGAGATTCGTGACCTGCGCACTGGCCAGGTGTTGACGGCAGAGCAACTGCTGGCGGCGCTGGCCAGGCCATCGCGGCTGATCGTGGGCGAGCAACACGACAATCGTGATCACCACGCCCTGCAGTTGTGGTTGTTGCAAGCCTTGGGTGAGCAACGAACCCAAGGCAGCCTGCTGCTCGAAATGCTCACCCCGGACCAACAACCGCATGTCGATCAGGTTCGTCAGGCCTCCAAGCCCCCGGCGGATTTGCGCGATGCATTGGCCTGGCAGGAAGGTTGGGACTGGGCGCTGTACGGGCCCATCATTCAGTTTGCCCTGACCCAGCCGTATCCCTTGCTTGCCGCAAACCTGGACCCATTGGAAGTCCGTGCGGCGTATACGCATCCGGCGACGCCAAGCGGTCCTCGGTCCAGCGCAGAGGACGTAAAGGATGAACTGCAGAAGCAAGTCCGCGACTCCCATTGCGGCCTGCTGCCCAAGTCGCAACTGCCCGCGATGCTGGCGGTCCAGCAACAACGGGACCGACGCATGGCCGAACGCCTGCTCGCAGCGCCTGAGCCTGCCTTGCTGTTCGCTGGCGCTTTTCATGCGCGCAAGGATGTCGGCGTGCCGATCCATTTGCTGGATCTGGGGGCGCAGGAAGGAGCGACGGTGTTGATGCTGGCTCAGCAGGGCAGTGAGGTCACGGTGGGGATGGCGGATTATGTCTGGTATACGCCGAAGGTGAAGGCACCGGATTATTGTAAGCAGATGCGCAAGCAGCTCGGAAAAGCTCGCAAAAAATGAAAGGCCGGGCACATTTCAGCGGGCAAAAAAAGACCCGGCAAGAGCCGGGTCAAATAACCGTGATTAGCCTGATGAGGAGATATCTGAGAGTCCGAACCAAGGGCTGTTCAAATATCGACCAGTCTCGCGACCAGTTGTGATAATCATAGCGATTCTCATTACCATGTCAACAGCTGATTGATCGTTAATTTGTAATCGCCCTGAAAGCCAAGTAATCAGAGGCTTTCAGGCCAGTCAGCGGGCAACTCAGTTCTTGTGCCGTGAAGAGATGGCTTCCAGCTGCTTGTTCAGCGCTTCCTTTCGCTCCGCGGGAATATCGTTCCAGTGCACGTCCATCAGCGCACCTTCGATCGCATACAACAACACCTTGGACGCTCGAAACCCGCGCGTGCGCACGGCCCGATAGGCATCCACCGCCCCGAGGCGACGCAAGTCCGAGGCGCTGTGAATGCCCACGGCATGCAACCACTGCGCTGACGTCTTGCCAAGATTCTTCAGGTGTTGCAGTTCATCATTCATCAAGCCTCCTTGCGACGGCCGAATGGGAGCGTGGGCAAGCTTCTCAGGAGTGTAGCCATCAGCAGGAAAAGCGTGATTGTTTGGTCGGTTTCAGGGCAAAAGCTTCTAAGCGGTCTTGATGCCGGACTGGGCAGCTGGCCTTTTGCGCGGGTAGGCGTAAGCAGTCCAGCGCAGAGCGGGGGGCGCCGGACGGGAGTTCATGCGCGATTTCAGCGGGTGCGATAGCGCAGGCGCGTACCGAAATTCATCGACATCAGGATTTCGTCTGCACTCAGTTCGGGCGGAAAGTAAGCGCCCGAGATCTGGGCGTGAGCCAGGCTCGCACCTTCCATGGAAGATTTGCGAAAGTCGATGCCGCGCAAGTCGGCGGAGCGGAAGTAGGCGTCGGTGAAATCCACGCCATCGGCATTCAGTTCGCGCAGGTCCAGGCCGCGAAAGTCGCCTCCGACCATGTCTATGACGCCTTCGCTTGGGCGTTCGCTGTTGAAGCCTGTGATGTCGTCCTTGTGCAGCAAGGCATAGAGCGGAGTGTCGAGAAGTTTGGGCTGGCTCATGTCACATCACCTGTTGGATTTATGACGCCAGTATAGTGCCACTATCGGGCGCCCGTGAGGTCGGCGAAGACCTCACGGACGAAATGCCCCTTACAAGCCTGGCAAGCGCTGGCGAATCTGCGCTACCACGGTATCCAGTGTGCCGCTTTCATTGGTCTGGACGCGTTTGCTGCAGAGAATCTCCGCTGGCGTCAGCGGCTCACGGTTGGCCTGCTGGGCTTCGATGACGGCCAGGGTTGCGTCGGATGGGTCAGTGTTGTCCGCCTGGCGCAGGGCCAGCCAGGTCTCGATGACAGCTTGCGGCGCATTGCAGTCCAGGATCAGGAAGGGCGCACCGGTAGCTTCGGCGATTTGTGCTGCACCGTCGCGTTGCTCGTGCTTGAGGTAAGTGGCGTCGACCACGACCGGGAAGCCGGCACGCAGGATGACCCCGGCAATTTCATGCAGGCGGGCGTAGGTCGCGGCACTGGCTTCAGCGCTGTAAATGCCGGCCTGTGGCTCATTTGCAACGGTCTGCTCACCGAACAGGCGTTTGCGCTCTACGTCGGAGCGCAGGCGGATGGCGCCCAGTGCTTCTACCAGACGCATGGCTACACGACTTTTGCCTACCGCGGAGACACCATGGGTGATAGCCATGAAGCGAGACGGGATGGTGCTGTAGCTTTCCGCCAGGTTGGCGTAGTTGCGGTATTGGCGCAGGGCGGTCGCCCGTTGCACGGGGTCGGCGGCGGCCGGCATGCTGAACAGGGTGACCTTGGCCCGAACCAGGGCGCGGTAGGCCTTGTAGAAGTTCAGCAGTTCCAGGCCCTGGTAGTCACCGGTCAATTCCAGGTACTGGCTGATGAAACGGCGCGCCAGGCTCTTCAGTCCACGATCTTCCAGGTCCATTGCCAGGAAGCCGGTGTCGGCATAGACGTCGGTGAAGCGGAACGGCTCATTAAACTCGATGCAGTCGAAGATCACGACCTTGCCGTCGATCAGCGTTGCGTTGCCCAGGTGGATATCACCGTGGCACTCGCGAGTGAAGCCGCCGGCCTTGCGCTGGGCCATCAACGGCTTGAGGCGTTCGAAGCTGCTTTCGGCCCAGGCTTGCAGCGCGTCCAGTTGCAGGAGGTCGGTCTTGTCGCTGAGGAACGGGCGGATTTGCTCAAAGTTCTGGCTCACCGGTGCCATCACGGCGTCCGGCGTACCGGCTTCATGTTCGGCCGGGACTTTAGGCGCCGCGAGGTGGAATTGCGCGATCTGCGCGGCCATCTCGTCGATGTGCGCGGTGGTCAATTCACCATTGGCTTGCAAGGTGCTGAGCAGATTACTTTGCGGGAATTGACGCATTTTCAGCGCGAACTCGATCACCTGCCCGTCGCCACCCAATTGCGGCGCTTCGGCGCTGCCGGTAATCGGCAACACTTCAAGATACAAATCATTGGTCAAACGCTGGTTAAGCCGCAGCTCTTCGCCGCAGAAGTGCTCGCGAGCGTCCAGGCTGGTGAAGTCAAGGAAGCCGAAATTCACCGGTTTTTTCACTTTGTAAGCAAAGGGGCCGGTAAGCAGGACCCAGGAAATGTGGGTCTCGATGACCTGGAACCCGTCTACGGGATGCGGGTAGAGGGCCGGGTTTTGCAGGGCAGCGATCAGGGACTGGCTCACAGGCGATCCTTCAGAGTCTGGGAAAATTCACGATCGCCATTATGGCCGCAAGTCCGCTCGACGCAAACCTCGGAGGCCTCCTGTTGAGTATGAATAAAGTGCGTATAATCCGCCGCCATGACTCGTACTCGATCCCCCCGCACTCCAAAAAAACCACCTTCCAGGGGCCTGCGCCCGTGGCTGGGCTGGGCCCTTAAACTCAGTCTGGTCGGCCTCGTGGTGCTCGCCGGATTCGCGGTCTACCTTGATGCAATTGTCCAGGAGAAGTTCTCCGGCAAGCGCTGGACCATTCCGGCCAAGGTCTACGCGCGCCCGCTCGAGCTGTTCACCGGGCAGAAGCTGAGCAAGGAAGACTTCCTCACCGAGCTCGACGCCCTGGGCTACCGGCGCGAGAGCGTAAGCAATGGTCCTGGCGCTGCGGCGGTCAACGGCAACACCGTCGACTTGAATACCCGAGGCTTCCAGTTCTATGAAGGTATGGAGAAAGCCCAGCCCGTGCGAGTGCGCTTCTCCGGCGATTACGTGGCGGAACTGTCGGCCACCAATGGCTCGAAGCTTTCGGTGGTGCGCCTGGAGCCGCTGCTGATCGGCGGGATTTATCCGAAGAATCTCGAAGACCGCATCCTGATAAAAATCGATCAGGTTCCGCCGTATCTGCTGGAAACCCTGGTCGCCGTGGAAGACCGCGACTTCTATTCCCACTGGGGTGTGTCACCCAAGTCGATTGCCCGTGCCGTCTGGGTCAACACGTCCGGCGGCAAGATGACTCAGGGCGGCAGTACGCTGACGCAACAATTGGTCAAGAACTTCTACCTGACCAGCGAACGCAGCCTGACCCGCAAACTCACCGAAGCCATGATGGCGATGTTGCTGGAGTTGCATTACGACAAGCGCGAGATTCTTGAGGCTTACCTCAATGAAGTGTTCGTCGGCCAGGACGGCCAGCGTGCGGTGCACGGTTTTGGACTGGCCAGCCAGTTCTTCTTCGGCCAGCCTTTGTCCGAGCTGAAACTGCATCAGGTGGCCTTGCTGGTAGGCATGGTCAAGGGCCCTTCCTACTACAATCCGCGACGTAACCCCGAACGCGCCCTGGAGCGCCGCAACCTGGTGCTGGATGTCCTTCAGGAGCAGGGTGTGGCCACTGCCGAGCAGGTCGCCGCCGCGAAGAAATTGCCACTGGGTGTGACTACCCGCGGGAAACTCGCCGACAGCTCGTTCCCCGGCTTCCTCGATCTGGTCAAGCGTCAGCTGCGCCAGGACTATCGCGACGAGGATTTGACCGAAGAAGGCCTGCGGATTTTCACCAGCTTTGATCCGATCCTGCAGATGAAAGCCGAAGCGTCGGTCAATGACACGTTCAAACGTCTGTCCGGGCGCAAGGGCTCCGATGAGGTTGAAGCGGCGATGGTCGTGACCAACCCGGAAACCGGCGAAGTCCAGGCCATGATCGGCAGCCGCCAGGCCAGTTTTGCCGGATTCAACCGCGCGCTGGATGCGGTTCGACCGATCGGCTCGCTGATCAAACCGGCTGTTTATCTGACGGCCCTGGAAAAACCGAGCCAGTACACCCTGACCAGTTGGCTGTCGGACGACTCCTTCTCGGTGAAGGGCGCGGACGGCCAGGTCTGGAAACCGCAGAACTACGATCGCCGCTCCCATGGCACGGTATTCCTTTATCAAGGCCTGGCGCATTCCTACAACCTGTCGACCGCTCGCCTGGGCTTGGCGGTGGGCGTACCGAACGTGCTCAAGACGCTTGCACGACTGGGTGTGAGTCGCGAGTTTCCGGCATTCCCGTCGATGTTGCTGGGGGCCGGAGGCTTGACCCCGATCGAAGTGGCAACCATGTACCAGACCCTCGCCAACGGCGGGTTCAATACACCGATGCGCGGCATTCGCAGTGTGCTCACCGCCGAAGGCGAGCCACTCAAGCGTTATCCGTTCCAGATCGAGCAGCGTTTCGACCCGGCTTCCATTTATCTGGTCCAGAGCGCCATGCAGCGGGTCATGCGTGAAGGTACCGGCAGTTCGGTTTATAACGTGTTGCCCAAGACCCTGACCCTGGCCGGCAAGACCGGTACCAGTAACGATTCGCGAGACAGCTGGTTCGCCGGCTTCAGCCAGGACCTGCTGGCCGTGGTGTGGTTGGGGCGCGATGACAACGGCAAGACGCCGTTCACCGGCGCCACCGGCGCGCTGCAGGTCTGGACCAGTTTCATGCGCAAGGCCGACCCGTTGCCGCTGGACATGCCGCAGCCAGACAACATTGTTCAGGCCTGGGTTGATTCACGCACGGGGCAGGGTTCCGATGCGGGTTGTCCAGGTGCCGTACAGATGCCGTATATTCGCGGCAGCGAACCGCCTCCCGGCCCCGCTTGCGGTGGCGAAAGCCCTGCTTCGGGCGAAACGGTGATGGATTGGGTCAAAGGCTGGATGAACTAAGCAAAGAGGGTTTCAAGTGAACAAGTGGTTGATTCCAGCGGTTACCGCCGTGGCTTTGCTCAGCGGTTGCTCCACCGTACAACGCGGGTCCATTCCGGTAGTGGATTCCGGCAGCGCCGTTTCGAACAGCGAACGTGTGCAGGCCAATGGCGGTTTCCGGCAGACGACGGTCAAGCGTCCGGTACAGGCGCAGGTCCAGGCGATACCGCAAGGTGACACTGGGGTGGTGGTGATGGTCCCAGGCGGTGGTGCGGTGGCTTCTGCGCCTATCAGCACTTCGCCGATCACGCCGGGCCCGATCACGCCAGGTCCAATCGATACGGCGCCAGTGCAGTCGGCGCCGATCAACCAGGGCAGCTACAGCATGCCGGCGACTCCGAGCGGGATTCCGTCAGCCAGTACCGGCGGTGGCTTGTCGGCCGATGAGCAACTGGACGGTCCGGTGCTGGCGCTGTTGACCACGGCCCAGCAGCAACAGGCGGGCGGTGACCTCAACGGCGCGTCGTCGAGCCTTGAGCGTGCCCAGCGGGTGGCGCCACGTGAGCCGCAGGTGCTTTATCGCCTGGCCCAGGTGCGCATGGCCCAAGGTGATGCGGCACAGGCCGAGCAGTTCGCCCGCCGGGGCCTGACCATGGCCAATGGCCGGCCGGACCTGCAGGCCAGCCTGTGGGGGCTGATCGCCCAGGCGCGTGAGAAGCAGGGTGATTCTGCAGGCGCTGCGCTGGCCCGCCAGAAGGCCAAGGTCACGCTGTGATGGACGCACGCTTTCCGAAGATCGCCGAGCAACTGCTGTTGATCGAGCGCGAACTGCGAGTGCAGGGATGGTGGGACGACGTCTCGCCCTCCACTGAGGCGCTTTCCAGCGTTGAGCCTTTCTCGGTCGATACGCTGGATTTCGAACAGTGGCTGCAATGGATTTTCCTGCCGCGGATGAAAATGATCCTCGAACAGGATCTCCCGTTGCCCAACGCGTCGGGAATCCAGGAAATGGCCGAAATGGTGTTCGCCGCGCGCAATGTGCAGGGCAAGGATCGGCAGTTGCAGGTGCTGCTCAAGGAGTTTGACCTGCTGATCACGGCTGCCCGCTAGCGCCGGATCCGATGTAGGAGCGGATGTAGGAGCTGTCGAGTGCAACGAGGCTGCGACCTCTTGATCTTGTTGTTCTGGGGTAAAGGTCAAAAGATCGCAGCCTCTGCTTCGCTCGGCAGCTCCTACGCAGGGTTCTATTGGCAGTTATCCCCAATCTGTTTCTGTGATTCGCTGATGCGCTCCTGACGCTGTTGCTCGTTCAGGCGGCGCATCTCACCGTCGACTTCCTCTCGTAATCTTGGATTGTTCTGTAGCTGGGCCAGGTTCGTGCGGGCCTGTTGGCAGAACGCCTGCAACTGCGCCTGCTGCTCGGCCACCTGTGCCTTCACCGATTTGTCGATCGCCTGCTGGTCGCCAATCACATGGCTGCGTGGTGGTGGTACCGGCTTGGCCGGGGCCGGTGCTGGAGTGAGCACCGTCGTCGCCTCCTGACCTTGAGGAGGCTGGGCGTCGAAATGAGTCACGCCTTGGGCGTCCACCCACTTGTAGATTTGCCCCGCCAGACACCAAGGGCTGATCAGTAGACCGACCATCAATAAAGTTCGCATGCCATTTCCTTGCCATGAGTTGCGCAATTGAAGCTAACACAGTTGCGGTTTAGCGGTTTTTTCTTGCTTTCTCATGCGCTTACTTCAATAAAGCACATAGACGGCTTGACTTGGAGGGGACGAAACAGAAGAATCCAAAGTCCGCTGTAGAGGGACTGCCAGAAGCAGACCCACTCGGCAGATCATGAGGCGCATACCCGCGCCGACCTGTTACACCCGCAACGCGTTACCTCGCGCTGGGTGGGAAAGTCCCGCAACACTTGGGACGATCCCAATACTTGCTCAGTCAGTGCTGACGTAGTCGGCGACCACCGTCGCTCATGCTCTGCTGAGAAGTAAACCTATTAAGACCCGTCCTTTTGCATGTGGGCGGTATTCTGGCGTTTTAGAGGTGAACAACGTGGAGCTTTTATCTGGCGGTGAGATGCTCGTCCGCTTTTTGCGTGACGAAGGCGTCAAGTACATCTACGGGTACCCGGGTGGTGCTCTTCTTCATGTCTACGATGCCCTGTTCAAAGAACCGGAAGTGACCCACATCCTGGTTCGCCACGAGCAGGCTGCGACCCATATGGCTGACGGCTATGCCCGTGCCACCGGCAAAGCCGGCGTGGTACTGGTCACTTCCGGGCCGGGCGCAACCAACGCCATTACCGGTATTGCCACGGCCTACATGGACTCCATTCCGATGGTGGTCATTTCCGGCCAGGTGCCTAGCACCATGGTAGGCACCGACGCGTTCCAGGAAACCGACATGATCGGTATCTCCCGGCCGATCGTGAAGCACAGCTTCATGATCAAGCACGCGTCGGAAATTCCGGAAGTCATGAAGAAGGCGTTCTACCTGGCGCAATCCGGTCGTCCTGGTCCGGTCGTTGTCGATATCCCCAAAGACATGACCAACCCGGCCGAGAAGTTCGAATACATTTTTCCGAAGAAAGCCAAGCTGCGTTCCTACAGCCCGGCCGTTCGCGGTCACTCCGGGCAAATCCGCAAGGCTGCAGAAATGCTCCTGGCGGCCAAGCGGCCAGTGATGTACGCCGGCGGCGGCGTGATCCTCGGTGGTGGCTCCGCGCCGCTGACCGAGCTGGCGAAAATGCTCAACCTGCCAGTGACCAATACCTTGATGGGCCTGGGTGCCTACCCTGGCACCGATCGCCAGTTCATCGGCATGCTCGGCATGCACGGCAGCTACACCGCCAACCTGGCGATGCACCACGCCGATGTGATCCTGGCAGTCGGTGCACGTTTCGATGACCGTGTGATCAACGGCCCGGCGAAGTTTTGCCCGAACGCCAAGATCATCCACATCGACATCGACCCGGCTTCGATCTCCAAGACCATCAAGGCCGATGTACCCATCGTGGGTCCGGTGGAAAGCGTCCTGACCGAAATGGTCGCGATCCTCAAGGAAATCGGCGAGACCCCGAACAAGGAGTCCGTTGCCAGCTGGTGGAAGCAAGTTGATGAGTGGCGCGGTGATCGTGGCCTGTTCCCTTACGACAAGGGCGACGGCGGCGTCATCAAGCCGCAGACCGTGATCGAAACCCTGTGCGAAGTCACCAAGGGCGATGCCTTTGTTGCCTCGGACGTGGGGCAGCACCAGATGTTCGCCGCGCAGTACTACACGTTCAACAAGCCCAATCGCTGGATCAACTCCGGTGGCCTGGGCACCATGGGCTTCGGTTTCCCGGCGGCCATGGGCATCAAGTTGAGCTTCCCGGATGCCGACGTCGTCTGCGTGACGGGCGAGGGCAGCATCCAGATGAACATCCAGGAGCTGTCGACCTGCCTGCAGTATGGCTTGCCAGTGAAGATCGTGATCCTGAACAACGGTGTTCTGGGTATGGTTCGCCAGTGGCAAGACATGAGCTACGGCAGCCGTCACTCACATTCCTATATGGAATCGTTGCCTGATTTCGTCAAGTTGGCGGAGGCCTACGGTCACGTCGGCGTGCGCATCACCGAATCGAAAGATTTGAAGACGAAGATGGCAGAAGCGTTCGCCATGAAGGATCGTCTGGTCATCATCGATGTTTCGGTCGACACCAGCGAGCACGTCTACCCGATGCAGATCAAAGACGGCTCCATGCGCGATATGTGGCTGAGCAAGACGGAGCGTACTTAATCATGCGGCATATTATTTCCTTGCTTCTGGAAAACGAACCGGGTGCTCTTTCTCGTGTAGTCGGCCTGTTCTCGCAGCGCAACTACAACATCGAAAGCCTGACTGTGGCACCGACCGAAGACCCGACCCTGTCGCGCCTGACGTTGACCACAGTGGGTCATGACGAAGTGATCGAGCAGATCACCAAGAACCTGAACAAGTTGATCGAAGTGGTCAAACTGGTCGACCTGTCGGAGAGTGCTCACATCGAGCGCGAACTGATGCTGGTCAAGGTCAAGGCCACTGGCGCACAGCGCGCCGAGATCAAACGCACCACCGATATTTACCGTGGACAGATCGTCGACGTCAGCGCCAGCGTGTATACCGTTCAGTTGACCGGTACCAGCGACAAGCTCGACAGCTTCATTCAGTCCATCGGCACCGCATCGATCCTGGAAACCGTCCGCAGTGGCGTAACCGGCATCGCTCGCGGCGACAAAGTACTCAGCATCTAAACCAAATTAGTGAATGGCCTGAACGGCCTGGATATATAGGGGAATTTCATGAAAGTTTATTACGAAAAAGACTGCGACCTGTCCATCATCCAGGGCAAGAAAGTTGCCATTATCGGTTACGGTTCCCAGGGTCACGCTCAAGCGTGCAACCTCAAAGACTCCGGCGTTGACGTAACTGTTGGCCTGCGTAAAGGCTCGGCCACTGTTGCCAAGGCTGAAGCTCACGGCTTGAAAGTGACTGACGTTGCTTCCGCTGTTGCAGCTGCCGACCTGGTCATGATCCTGACCCCGGACGAGTTCCAGTCCGCCCTGTACAAGAACGAAATCGAGCCGAACATCAAGAAAGGCGCCACCCTGGCCTTCTCCCACGGCTTCGCGATCCACTACAACCAGGTAGTGCCACGCGCTGACCTCGACGTGATCATGATCGCGCCGAAAGCACCGGGCCACACTGTTCGCTCCGAGTTCGTCAAAGGCGGCGGCATCCCTGACCTGATCGCTATCTACCAGGACGCTTCCGGCAACGCCAAGAACGTTGCACTGTCCTACGCTGCAGGCGTTGGCGGTGGTCGTACCGGCATCATCGAAACCACGTTCAAGGACGAAACCGAAACCGACCTGTTCGGCGAGCAAGCCGTACTGTGCGGCGGTACCGTTGAGCTGGTAAAAGCCGGTTTCGAAACCCTGGTTGAAGCTGGCTACGCGCCGGAAATGGCCTACTTCGAATGCCTGCACGAACTGAAGCTGATCGTTGACCTCATGTACGAAGGCGGTATCGCCAACATGAACTACTCGATCTCTAACAACGCTGAATACGGCGAGTACGTGACCGGCCCGGAAGTGATCAACGCCGAATCCCGTCAGGCCATGCGCAACGCCCTGAAACGTATTCAGGACGGCGAATACGCCAAGATGTTCATCAGCGAAGGCGCTACCGGCTATCCTTCGATGACCGCCAAGCGTCGTAACAACGCCGCTCACGGCATCGAAATCATCGGCGAGCAACTGCGCTCCATGATGCCTTGGATCGGTGCCAACAAGATCGTCGACAAAGCCAAGAACTAAGTCGCGCACTTGTACGGAAAACGCGGCCTAGGCCGCGTTTTTTCGTTTGGGGAGCCGGTTCTGGTATAAAGCTGCATCGTTTGCGGGCGAACCCTCGTCCCAGACGCCTGTCGAAATTTCTCCACCCTGTTGCAAGGTAATGTCCATGAGCGAACGTCCCGAAGAGCCAAACCAGGCTTCTGACGCCGAAAGCCTGCTGCCCATCGATGAACACATCGAAGAAGGGCATGACGCTGAAGGTCGTAAAGTCCGGCATCGTGGTATCTATCTTCTGCCGAATCTATTCACCACCGCGAATCTCTTCGCGGGGTTCTATTCCATCATCAACTCGATGAGCGCCCAGGCGGCAGCGAGCGCCGGTGACTCGGTCGGCGCAAGCAAATACTTTGCTTTCGCCGCCATCGCGATCTTTGTCGCCATGGTGCTCGACGGGCTAGACGGCCGCGTGGCCCGCATGACCAATACCCAAAGTGCCTTCGGCGCCGAATACGACTCGCTGTCGGACATGGTCGCCTTCGGCGTTGCCCCGGCGCTGTTGGCGTTCGGCTGGGCCCTGGGTGACATGGGCAAGGTCGGCTGGATGGTTGCCTTCATCTATGTGGCGGGCGCGGCGCTGCGACTGGCGCGCTTCAACACTCAAGTGGGCACCGCAGACAAGCGTTACTTTATCGGGCTTGCCAGTCCGGCAGCGGCGGGTGTGGTTGCCGGTATCGTCTGGGCGTTCAGCGACTACGGCATCCAGGGCTCCAGGATGTCTTTCCTGGTGGCGCTGATGGTTGCCGCCGCCGGTATGCTGATGGTCAGCAACATCAAGTACAACAGCTTCAAGGAGCTGGACCTGAAGGGGCGGGTGCCGTTCGTGGCAATCCTGGCCGTGGTGCTGGTGTTCGCAGTGGTATTCAGTGATCCGCCGCGTATTCTGTTACTGGTGTTCCTTGCCTACGCAGCCTCTGGTCCGGTGCAATATCTATTAAGACTTCGCCGGAACAAAAACGCCTGATATCCCTCATACTCCGCAGTCTAATTTGGTGCATCTGTCCTCCAAAACTGCGGAGTAGCCATGCTGATCAAGATCCCCCAGGCGTCTGACTGCCATGAGTCGGACGTCACGCCTCAATCCCTGTATTTATCTCGACGTAACGTCCTTGGCGCTGCCGTTGCCGGATTGGCTGTTGGCAGCCTGCCGCGTTGGGCCAGCGCCGAAGAGGCGTCCCGCTACGCCGACGTCGAGCCTGGCAAGGCGCCTTCCTGGTTCTCCGAGAAACTTCCCGCTACGCGTTGGGGGGCGGTGACCGTCAAGGATGAGGCGATCACGCCATTCAAGGATGCGACCCACTACAACAACTTTTATGAGTTCGGCACCGAAAAAGGCGACCCCGCGGCGAACGCAGGCGCGCTGAAGACCGAGCCCTGGAGTGTGGTTGTAGACGGGGAGGTGGGTAAGCCGGGGCGGTACGCGCTGGAAGACTTCATGAAGCCCTATCAGCTGGAAGAGCGCATTTACCGCCTGCGTTGCGTGGAAGCCTGGTCGATGGTCATTCCCTGGCTCGGCTTTCCCCTGTCGGCATTGCTCAAACAGGTGGAGCCGAGCGCCAGTGCCAAGTACATCCGCTTCGAAACCTTGCAGGACCCCAAGACCATGCCCGGGCAGCGTTCCGGTTTCGCCTTGATCGACTGGCCCTATGTCGAAGGCTTGCGCCTGGATGAGGCGATGAATCCGCTGGCGATTCTTGCGGTGGGCATGTACGGGCGCGAATTGCCCAGCCAGAACGGTGCGCCGCTGCGGTTGGTGGTGCCCTGGAAGTATGGCTTCAAGAGCATCAAGTCCATTGTGCGGATCAGTCTGGTCAGCGAGCAGCCCAAGACGACCTGGCAGAGTCTTGCCGCAGATGAATACGGCTTTTACGCGAACGTGAATCCGACGGTCGATCACCCGCGCTGGACCCAGGCTCGCGAGCGGCGCCTGCCCAGCGGCCTGTTCAAGCCGAACGTGCGGGACACCCAGATGTTCAACGGCTACTCGGAAGAAGTCGCTTCTCTATATACAGGGCTCGATCTGCGGAAGAACTACTGATGCGTTTCCCGTACTGGCGTATCGGCGTATTCATCGCCGCCGCCGTCTGGCCGGTCTTGTGGTTGTACCAGGCCTGGGCGGATGTGCTTGGGCCTGATCCCGGTAAGGTGCTGGTTGATCGCCTGGGGCTGGGTACCCTCATACTGCTGCTGGTCACGCTGGCGATGACGCCACTGCAGAAACTCAGCGGTTGGGCGGGGTGGATCGCCGTGCGCCGCCAGCTCGGATTATGGTGTTTTGCCTACGTGGTCCTGCATCTGTGCGGGTATATGGCATTTATCCTTGGGTTTGACTGGTCGCAACTGGGTGTCGAGTTGCGCAAGCGGCCTTACATCATTGTCGGGGCGCTGGCATTTCTTTGCCTGCTCGCATTGGCCGTGACCTCGAACAGATACAGCCAGCGCCGGTTAGGCGTTCGCTGGAAGAAGCTGCATCGATTGGCTTATGTGGTGCTCGGGCTCGGTTTGCTGCATATGTTGTGGATTGTGCGTGCTGATCTTGAAGAGTGGGCCATCTACGCATCTATAGGAGGGCTGCTTTTGGTGATGCGGCTGCCTGTTGTGTCCCGTCGAATACCGCGGTTATGGGCTAAAAAGGCCTCTTCTGCCAAGAAGGCGTAATTAGGCCTTGACGGCAGATTTCAGATGTCTATAATTCGCCCCACTTCCGGCGCAGTCGAAACGGAAAACTCCTTGGTAAACAA